>JAGYIZ010000005.1 GCA_018402425.1 Candidatus Atribacteria bacterium
TGAGATTTTGGATTCTATGAATGAGTATGGCAGACTGTCTGGATTATGGGAATAAGTATTCGGTGAATTTGTTTATTTAACCATTACCACCTTCAAAGAAGGTGGTAATGGTTAAATAAACTCCTCTGAATTTTTATCTATTTTTACGTAAAAAGGTTGGGATTTCTAAATCATTATAATCAACATCATTTTTTATAGTTTCTTTATTTTCTTCTTTCTCTTTTACCGTTTCTATTGTTTCTTCTTTTGGCTGATTAACAATTCTTTCTTTAATGTTATTTTCCTCTTTTTCTTCAGAAGATAATTCATCAAAACCAGTTGCAATAACAGTAATTCGTAAATCTTCACCAAGAGCTTCATTGATTACTGCTCCAAATATGATATTTGCATCTGCATTAGCAGCTTCCTGGACAATTTCCGCAGCCTGGTTGACTTCAAAGAGAGTCATATTTTTGCCACCGGAAATATTAAATAGTATACCTCTTGCATCTGTGATTTTAGTCCCCAAAAGAGAACTATTTACAGCATTATGGGCAGCTTCGATAGCCCGATTTTCACCATTTGCCCTACCAATTCCCATAATAGCTGTCCCAGCATCTTCCATAATCATTTTAACATCGGCAAAATCAACATTAATCAAACCGGGTTCAACAACAATCTCAGAAATTCCCTGAATTCCATGAAGTAATAATTCATCCGCTACTTTAAAAGCTTCCAGAACTGGTGTATTCTCGGCAATGATTTGTAATAACCTATCATTTGGAATCACAATCAAAGTATCTACATACTCCTTGAGAAGCTTAATTCCTTCTTCTGACTGCCTTTGCCTTTTTATACCTTCAAAAGTAAAAGGCTTTGTAACAACACCTACCGTTAAAGCGCCTAATTCTTTAGATATTTGCGCAATAACAGGACTTCCGCCGGTACCGGTTCCTCCGCCCATACCGGCAGTTATAAATACCATATCAGATCCTTCTAAAGCCTTGCTGATTTTGTCTTTGTCTTCTTCGGCAGCTCTTTTACCTATTTCAGGGTTGGAACCACTGCCCAAGCCCATAGTAATTCTACTGCCTATCTGTATTTTTTGCTCCGCATTCGAAAGAGCCAACACCTGTGCATCTGTATTAGTAGAAATATATCTTACACCATTTATCTTCTCTTCAATCATTCGATTGACCGCATTTCCACCGCCACCGCCAATTCCTATGACTTTGATGTCAACAAATGAACCGGGTCTCTCAGTTATATTATTCAAAATTAATCCTCCCTCCAATTTTTGGTGGTAAATTTAGAAAATTATTACAAAATAAATATCGCACCCGCATAGCGGGTGGCTTTAAAAACCCCTAAAAGAGCTTTAACTTTTTAGCTCTTTTTCTTTCGATTTTTTATTTAGCCTTTAACTATAATATTTCTTAAGTAATCGTACTTCCAACTTTGGACTTCAGGTGAAAAATTGTCATCTAGCTACTCTTAATTTTTTTATAGTAAAACTGTTTATCTAACCATTACCACCCTCTTAGAAGGTGGAAATGGTTAGATAAAAAATATATAAAATAGATCCTTAAACTAAAGTAAATAAAAGATGCTTAGTTAATCAGATTTTAATTGTTTTACAATGTCAAAATACATTTGTAACCTTTTTTTGGCACCTTCAACAAGACCATATTTTTCTTCTTTTATTCTTTGTGTTAAATTATGTAACTTTACCTTGCTGACCCTATAGTCGTACTTTTTTACAATTTTAGTGATAGCTAACTCAAGACCATACTTTAGTAAATCCATATTGGGAATAGTATCAATAATTTGTCTTTTTATTGCTCTCTGTCCCGAAAGATAGGGCATTAAGAATTGGGGCAAATCCGTTAGTAATCTTCCCTGGGTAAAAATACCAATAGTCATATCGGCAATATTTTCTCTAATGGGGTTTATTAAAGCATAAACATGTTCATTCTTTAATCCGATTAAATCAGCATCTAAAAACAACAATATATCTGAGTCAGTATTTTCAAATCCTCTTTTAATTGCCCCTCCCTTGCCAATATTTTCTTCCATCTGATAAACATCTACATTTAATCCCCGTGCAATAGCTACTGTATCGTCGGTTGAACCATCACTTACTACAATGACATCATTAATTTCGGGAACATTTTTTACTGTTTTAATTACATCTGCAATAGTAATTTCCTCATTGTAAGCAGGTATAATAACCGATATTTTCATCTATCACCTTTTTTGGCAGTATTTTTATTAATATAAATAAATTTAAGCTAATCAACATTGAGAGTATTAATATTATTTTTAGAAATAGACCTAACCTCTTCTATCAACTTAGTAACAGCTTCTTCTTTGCTATACCGGCCAATTAATTGACCCTTTTTATAAAGCATGGCTTCTTGGTTATTAAAGGCAATTCCAATATCGGCAAATTTCGCCTCACCGGGACCGTTTACAACACAACCCATAATTGCAATAGTAAAAGGTTGATTGATATCCCGTAAATTACGTTCTATTTTTTTGCCAATATAATGAATATCAACCTTACATCTTCCACAGGTGGGACAGGAAATAATATTAATACCTCTTTTTCTGATTGTTAGTGAACGTAAAATATCATGTCCTACTAAAACTTCTTGAATAGGATTACCAGATAAAGACACTCTTATTGTATCACCAATCCCTTTATACAATAATATGCCAATTCCTATTGCCGATTTTGTAATACCTTTTCTATCAAAACCAGCTTCTGTGATACCAATATGCAAAGGATAATCAGTTTTTTCAGCAATGATTTGATTTGCTTTGATGGTATCCATAACATCGCTTGATTTAATGGATAGAACAATATTATCATAGCTAATTTTTTCTAAAAAGGAAATCAAACGATCTGTTTCTTCAACCATTGCTTTGAAATTTGGCTCACCGTACTTTTTCATAATGCTTTTATCAAGTGAACCAGAATTTACCCCAAAACGAATCATAATATTTTTTTCCCGGGCCTCTTCAATAATATGAACTATTTGGGATTCTTGCTTTATATTACCCGGATTAATCCTTATACCGTCAACATTATTTTTTATTGCCTCTATGGCTATAGTGGAGTTAAAATGTATGTCAGCCATAATAGGAATATGAGTTTTTTCTTTGATAGTTGGAATAAAACGACATGAATCAATATCGGGAATAGCAATCCGAATCAAATCACATCCAGCTGATTCTAATTGTTTAATTTGTTTAATAGTTGTTTTAGTATCTTTAATATTACAGTTGGTCATGGATTGTACAGAAACAGGATGGTTTCCACCAATTTTTAAGCTACCAATTTCTACAATTTTACTTTTTCTTCTATTAATATTTTCAGACATTATTTAATCCTAATTATTATTCTGTAAAAATTCTTAAAATATCTTGATAGGTTGCGATTAGGAAAATCATAACAACCAATGCAAGACCGACAATATAAATAAAATTAACGTGTTCAGGTTCAAGTGGTTTACCCCTGATTTTTTCGATTGCTAACAAGACAATTTGTCCACCATCCAATATTGGGATAGGGAAGAGATTGATAATTCCTAAAAAAATATTTATTACTGCTGTAAAAAATAACAAGTTCAAAAAGCCAACTTGTGCTGCTTCTCCGGCCATTTGAGCAATCCCCAATGGACCAGCGAGTTCTATAGGCATTTTTCCTGTGAACATTTCCAAAAATCCTCTTCCAATCAAACGGATTATTTCACCAACCATTTCTATAGACTTGCTGACTGACTGTAAAAAAGTTAGGTTTTTTATATTAACCTCAAGGGTAATACCTATCATAGCCCTTTCGTATTCAGCATTGTATTCTGGAACAACTTTAGTTTCGAAGAAATCATTATTTCGCCTAAGGCGTATTGTAATCATTTCCTCTTTTTTTTGATTAATAATCTCTGAGATTTCTTCAGCATTTTCTATTATGGTTGAATCGATAGATACTATCTTATCACCACTTAAAATGCCAGCTTTTGTTGCAGGACTTTCGTCAGCAACATTACTAATGGTGTTTGATACTTGTGCTATTCCAGAAAAGTAGAAAACAATTATTAGCAATAATAATGCCAAAACAATATTCATAATAGGGCCATTTACTATTACAGAAGCTCTGACAAAAAATGATTTTTTGTCAAATCTTTGCTTTTCGGGAATATATTCTTCTGTCGATATATCTTTATTTTCATAATTTTCGTTATTTGCCATTTCCCCTGCCATCTTAACATATCCACCAAATGGAAATAAGCATAATATATATTCCGTTCCCTTCCAGAAAAAACCGGCAATTTTTGGTCCGAAACCTAAAGAGAAACGAAAAACTTTTATTCCTGATAATTTTGCTGTTATAAAATGACCAAATTCATGAAAAAGAATAGCTATTCCCAGAACAAAAATAAAGGCTAATATGGTCAACAATTTCTATGTCTCCTCTTAATTAATGGTTTGTTTATTATTTATTTAGCTATCTGTCAATTTTTATTTTCGGTGCAAAATTGGCTTGTCAGCCTTCTAGTTTCCCGATCCTGATAGATAATATCTTGTATGCTAGGATTTGTTTTATTATTATGTTTATTTATTACTTTTGATACAATATTTATAATTTCTTTAAATTTTAATCCTTGATTTAAAAAAGCATTAACAGCAACTTCATTTGCTGCATTTAGTGCTGCAGGAAAAGTGCCCCCCTGTCTAATTGCTTCATAACAAAGATCAACACTGGGAAATCTTTTAGAGTCAAGCTTTTTAAAAGTTAGTTGACCAATTTTTGCCAAATTAAGTCTAGATAGGTTACTTTTAACTCTTTTTGGATAATGTAAAGCAAAATGGATAGGGATACGCATATCGTGGTTACTTAGTTGAGCAATCATACTACCATCTTCGTATTGAACCAGGGCATGAATATAACTTTGAGGGTGAACTAATATTTCAATTTTGTTAAGAGAAATATTAAAAAGCCAATAAGCTTCAATAACTTCAAGGCCTTTATTCATTAAAGTTGCTGAATCGATTGTTACCTTATTTCCCATTTGCCAATTGGGATGGTTTAGAGCTTCCTCTACTGAGACAGTATCTAGAGCAGCTTCTTTTAAATTATAAAATGGCCCTCCTGATGCAGTAATAATAATTTTTTCGATGTTATTATAAAATTGTGGCTGAATGCACTGCAATATTCCGCTATGCTCACTGTCAATAGGAACTATCTTTATGTCATTTCTTTTTGCTTCCTCCATGAGTATTTCTCCGGCAGAAACTACTATCTCTTTGTTTGCCAGACAAATCTCTTTTTTGGCATTGATTGCTTCGATTACAGGCTTTAAAGCATTCATGCCAGCAATTGCAACAACTACCATGTCAATTTCTTTTATGGTGGATATTTTACTAAGTCCATAGTCCCCATACAGTATATTGCAATTATTTTTATTTGCTAATTTATTTTTTAATTCCTTAGCTAACTTATCATCTTTTACTACTACATATTTAGGCTTAAATTGATCAATTTGTGTTTTTAATAAATCAACATTTTTCCAGGCCGATAAAGCAATAACTTCAAAACTTTCTGGTTCATTTTGAATTACCTCTAAGGTTTGTTTCCCTACAGAACCAGTTGATCCTAATATTGTTATACATTTTTTCATAAAAATAATTTTTACTCCATTTTTTTTAACAAAAATAACTTTAACTAAGATAATTTAGACAAAAATATAAAATCGGTACTGAGAATAAAATACTATCCATACAATCTAGCACTCCACCATGGCCGGGTATTAATTTACCAGAGTCTTTAACATCGAAATTTCTTTTAATTATTGATTCAAATAAATCACCCGCTTGGCCACAAATAGCAGAAATCAAACCTAGGGTGAACAGCATTAAGGGATGCAAGGGTAGCAAAAAATAAAAAGCTATTCCACAAATAGAGCCACCCAAAATCCCGCCAATAGAACCCTCCAATGTTTTGTTAGGGCTAATGTTTGGAAAAATATGTTTTTTTCCAAAGTTAATACCTACAATATATGCCATTGTATCACTCATCCAGGTTGTGAATAAAGCAAAAATTATAAATAAATTACCGTCCGTTAAGCTTCTAATATCAATTAAAAAGGACAACAAATGTCCAATATATATAGCAATAAATATAGTTGTTGCTATGTTAATAACCATGTATTTTTTGTTAGCTTTCAGTAAAAAGTGTTCTATGAAAATAAGCAATATAATTATTGTGAATAGTAAATTACCATTAAGAAAAAACGTTTCCGGTATAGTTCTTCTAAATAAAAAAAATAATGATGCCGCTATTCCAAGAATTAGGGAAGGATTATATTTGCTTTTAAAAATATTCCATAGTTCAATAGTACCTATAATTGCCAATAAAGCAATTATTGAATGAAAAATTACTCCACCTAAATGAATAACAAGTAGCACAAAAGGCACACCGATCACAATAGTAAATGTTCGGGTTTTTATCTTTTCAAATTTCTCCCCCAAATTTTCTCACCCTTTTTTCATAATCATTAAAAGCTCTCCATAAATCTTTTTTAGAAAAATCCGGCCAGAATGTTTTTGTAAACCACAACTCCGTATATGCTATTTGCCATAAAAGAAAATTGCTGATCCTCTTTTCCCCTCCTGTGCGGATTAGTAAATCAGGATCAGGGATATTTGTCGTAAAAAGATTTTGATTTCCAGTATTCATTTTTTTTACCATATTGAGAAGGTTCTAGATTATTTTTTTAAATTGTTGATAGATTGATTGGAATGCATGGCATAACTCTGATCATTCTCCATAATTAATAGCAATATTTAGAATAAGTTTATAATTTTTTGTGTTGCATTTTCCCTAAATTACTCATTGATGATTTCAATTTTTTCGGATAAAGGTAATTCGGTCGCAATAAAATTAACTTTTAATCTGGTTTCGATAAGATTTCCAACACTCTCAATAACCCAGCGGAATAAATTCATTATTATTGAGTAATTTCTCTTTCTGATCTTTTCAATTTCAAGTGGAAAAACAGAAAGTTAACACGCCTTTAATGATTCAGCAATATTCATTCTTATCGTTTTCACTCCAGCGTTGTGACAACCGTCTTGGAAGATTGTTTTTAGCCCATCTTCTATTTCATCCATTATAATCGCTAATGATTAAGGTATTAGTTTATATTTTTTGATTATTATTTAAATTATTATTGGTTTTTTCAGCATTTTTACCTTTATTGTTTTTATAAAAAAACCCCCATTTTATTCTAAAAAATAATTCAATATTTATAACTACAATAGGTAAAAGGGGGAATAATTAATATATTCAATATTCAATAGCTATTTTATATAATTTTTTACATACCTCCAGTTGGTAATTAATATTAAAAAATAAAAAATGATAGAAATAGTTTATTTTTAGACTTTCATTATTTCTGCTTCTTTTTCTTTATAAATTTCATCTATTTCTTTTATGTAGTGGTCTGTTAAGTCCTGAACTTCTTTGAATACTTCTTTGCTTTGGTCTTCGGATATTTCACTGTTTTTTTCCAATTTTTTTATTTTATCGTTAATATCTCTTCTGATATTTCTAATAGCAACCTTAGAAGATTCTATCTCTTTTTTTACTATTTTAACTATATCTTTTCTTCTGTCTTCCGTCATAGGAGGAATTGAAAGACGTATAACGGTACCATCATTATTAGGTGTTAGTCCCAGGTCTTCTTTCCATATAGCTTTTTCTACATCATTAACAGAACTCTTATCCCATGGCTGGATAACAATCAAATCAGCCTCGGGAATAGATATATTGGCAATTTCTTTTAAAGGAGTCGGAATACCATAATACTCTACTTTGATGTTTTCTACTAATGCAGATGAAGCTCTACCTGTCCTGATATGAGACAGTTCGTCTCTAATTATTTGAATAGCTTTTTTCATTTTATGCTTAGCTTCTTTTAATAGTTCATTTACCATCATTAGTCCCCCTTTACGATTGTTCCGATAGGTTCGCCTAAAATAACTTTTTTTATATTCCCGGGTAAATTTAGATTAAAAACAATTACAGGAACATTGTTTTCCATACACAATGAAATGGATGTAGCATCCATAACTCTTAAATTTTTATTTAGAAAATCAAGAAAACTTATTTTTTTGTATTTCAATGCATTCGCATTTAAAAGCGGATCTGACTCATAAATACCATCTACTTTAGTTGCTTTAAGTATTGCATCGGCTTCTAACTCGATAGCCCTTAATGCAGCAGCAGTGTCGGTTGTAAAAAAGGGATGTCCCGTACCTGCTGCCAAGATAATAATCCTATCTTTTTCTAAATGTCTGATAGCCCTTCTCCTGATATAAGGTTCGGCAATAGCTTTCATTTCAATAGCGGTCTGAACTCTTGTTTCAATATTAAGCTTTTCTAATGAATCTTGTAAGGCAAGAGCATTAATAACAGTGCCAAGCATTCCCATATAATCAGCAGATGCCTGATTAATTCCTTTCTTGCTTGCTTCTCTTCCTCGAAAAATGTTTCCGCCCCCAATAACAATTGCAATCTGTATTCCCATCTGTTTTATATCGGCTAATTCTTTTGAAATAAATTTAACACGTCCAACATCAATTCCTCCTTTTCTTCCTTCAGAAAAGGATTCACCACCTAATTTTAACAGTATTCTTTTATAAATAGGGTTATTTTTATTCATTTTCTCTAATTATTGTTTAGAATTATAAGATATGTTAACTATTTTAAAGGTTTTTCAATAATCATTCTATCCCTCGATCTATTCTCCAAGTTTAAATCTAGCAAATCTTTTAACTATAATGTTTTCTTTAAGCTTAGCTATTGCTTCTAAAACCAGTTGATTGACTGTCTTTTCAGGCTCGCGTATGTATTCTTGTTCCAACAAGCAAATCTCCTTAAAGTATTTATTAAGCTTACCTTCAACTATATTGTCTAGAACTTTTTGAGGTTTATTTAGATTTTCTGCCTGGCCATAATAAACTTCTTTTTCTTTGCTTACAACTTCTTCCGGGACTTCTTCACGCTTAATGTACTTTGGATTGGATGCTGCAATTTGAAGCGTAATATTTTTTGCCAATTCATTAAATTCTGGGGTTTTTGCGACAAAATCTGTTTCACAATTTATTTCCAACAATACCCCTACTTTTCCATTTAAATGTATATAAGAGGCAATTAACCCATTTGAAGCTTTACGACCAAATTTAGAACTTGCTGATTGAATGCCTTTTTTACGGAGATAATCAACTGCTTTTTCTAAATCTCCATTAGTTTGGGTTAAGGCTTTTTTACAATCCATCATGCCCGCAGTTGTTTTATCTCTTAGTTCTTTCACTAGTTTAGCGCTAATACTCATCTTCTTTCAATCTCCTTTAAGTTAACATATATTGTTTAAAATTATACTGCTATTTTAACATTATCTTCTAAAGATGCCTTCTTGCCTTCCAAAACAGCATCAGCAACAACT
Source organism: Candidatus Atribacteria bacterium (assembly GCA_018402425.1). GTDB lineage: Bacteria > Atribacterota > Phoenicimicrobiia > Phoenicimicrobiales > Stramentimicrobiaceae > Oleincola > Oleincola secundus. The sequence goes on from JAGYIZ010000005.1 coordinate 9,492, forward strand.
GAGGTCATCAGCTTGATTGCCCTGATTGCATCATCATTCCCAGGTATTACGTAATCAATTTCCTCAGGGTTACAATTGGTATCAACAACTGCTACAATAGGAATAGATAGCTTTCTAGCTTCCGCTACTGCAATTTTTTCTCGCTTTGGATCAATTATAAATAAAGCATCTGGCAATCTTTCCATATATTTAATGCCGGTTAATAATTTTTCAAGTTTTTCTTTTTCCCTTTTCAAAATAATGACTTCTTTTTTAGGTAGAAGATTAAAATCTTCCCCTTGTTCCATTTTTTCTAACTGAAAAAGACGCTTAACTCTTTGATTAATAGTATTAAAATTAGTCAATGTGCCACCGAGCCATCTATAGTTAACATATGGCATTCCACATTTTTCAGCCTCTAAACTAATTGATTCCTGTGCCTGTTTTTTTGTTCCTACAAACATAATATTACCATTCTTACTAGCAAGGTTATGAACAAAATTGTAAGCTTCATCTATTAATTTTACAGTTTGTTGAAGGTCAATAATATATATATTATTCCTTTCAGTAAAAATATATGATCGCATTCTGGGATCCCAACGCCTTTTTTGATGTCCAAAATGGACACCAGACTCTAATAATTGTTTCATAGATACAACGCTCAAATAACCACTCTCCTTTTTAAAAATTATTTAAATATTTTATCATAGTTATATTATAAAATAAAGAACGATAAAAACCAAATAAGTATAACATAATTAGTTTTGTTAATCAAGATAAACAATTGATATTGTAATTAGTAAATATCGCACCCACATAGCGGGTGGCTTTAAGAACCTCTAAAAGAGGTTTAACTTTTACATTAGCTCTTTTTCTTCCAATTTATTATTTCACCTTTAACTATAATATTAGAATGACTCTCAATATTTTTGCAAAATTTATAGACCTTTATAATATCTACTATTATATTATACATTAATTTTTAGTATTTGATATTATTACAATATATATTTGCTCAAATCTTCCTGTTGTATGACATTTTGCAAACGAGTTTTAACATAGTTTTTAGTTATAACTAATTTCTTTTTTCCTATCTTAGGGGCATTAAATGATATCCTTTCCAATAATTTTTCAAGGACTGTATAAAGTCTCCTGGCACCAATGTTTTCATTTTGTTCATTTACAATTGCAGCCATCCTAGCCAATTCTTTTATTGCTTCATACTGAAATTCCAACTCGATTCCTTCTGTTTTTAGAAGTGCCTTATATTGTTTAATTAAAGAATTGTCTGGCTCTATCAGTATTTTCTCTAAATCTTCTTGTTTCAAACTATTTAATTCTACTCGTAACGGGAATCTACCCTGTAATTCAGGTATTAAATCTGAAGGTTTGGAGGAGTTGAAAGCACCAGCAGCTATAAAGAGAATATGGTCAGTCTTTACTACTCCATATTTAGTTACAACAGAAGAACCCTCAATAATTGGCAAAATATCTCTCTGTACACCACTTCTTGATACGTCAGGTCCATATGATTTTTCTTTCATTGCAATTTTATCAATTTCGTCAATAAAAACAATTCCCAATTCCTCAGTTTTGGTAATAGCCTCCCTGGCTATCTTGTTTGTTTCCAACATTTTTTCAATTTCCTCGTCCAGCAGAACGTTTCTTGCATCTGATATTTTTAACTTTTGCTTTTTTTTCTTGTTAGGCAACATTCTATCCATTATATCCTTAAAATTGATGCCGATTCCTTCCATACCCATATTAGAAAATAAATCCATTGAGGATTGGCTCTGTTCTTCAATATCAATATCGATAATTTTTTCTTCAAACTTTCCATTTCTGAGCCTTTCTCTCAGCTTTTCTTTTGTTTTTTTAAATCTTTCCTTTTGTTGATTTTGTTTAGATAAATCATGATCAGTGACTGTGTTTCCTTCTTTATCTATAAGAATACCATCGTGCTTGTTTTGGTAATTTATATTTGTCTCGTCTTTTAAATCTTCTTGATTAATGTTAGGGAAAAGAGCTTGCATTATTCTTTCTTCAACTTTTTCCTTAGCTTTCTCGCGAACCTCATCAATTTTTTCCTTCCGAATAAGTTGTATGGCAGCCTGTACCAAATCTCTTATCATAGAATCAACATCTTTACCAACATAGCCTACTTCGGTAAATTTAGTTGCCTCTACTTTTATAAAAGGTGCTTTGACAATTTTAGCCAATCTGCGGGCTATTTCAGTTTTTCCTACACCCGTAGGTCCTATCATTATAATATTTTTAGGAGTAACTTCATCAATTAATTTTTTAGGCAGTTTTTTTCTTCTTATTCTGTTTCTTAAGGCAATAGACACAGTTTCTTTTGCTTTTTTTTGTCCAATAATATATTTATTTAATTCTGATACAATCTCGGATGGAATTAAACCTTTTAACATAATTTTCCTCCATTAGCTTTTAAGAAATTCAACTGCAACATAATCATTTGTATAAATGCAAATTGAGGCAGTTATTTTTAATGATTCCATGGCAATATCAGAAGCAGATAATTCAGTAAATCCAAGTAACGCTTGGGCTGATGCCAAAGCATACGGTCCACCAGAACCAATTGCTGCAATGGGTTTATCAGGTTCTATAATATCACCATTTCCCGATATAGTGAACATATCTTCTAAATCTGCAACAATTAATAGAGCCTCTAGTCTCCTTAATACTTTATCTGTTCTCCAATCTTTAGCTAACTCGATTGATGCCCGTTTTAGATTTCCCTGGAATTCCTCTAATTTATTCTCAAATCGTTCATATAAAGTAAGTGCATCTGCCGCACCTCCTGCAAAGCCGGTTAAAACTTTATTATGATAAATTTTCCTAATCTTTTTGGCTTCATTTTTAGCAATAGTATTACCCATCGTAATTTGTCCGTCTCCAGCAATAGCAATCTCATTTTCCCGTCTGACAGCGAGAATTGTTGTACCTTTATACATAATCAATACCATCTCCTTAAATTGTAATATTGTTTTGTGATTGTTTTTATTTTATATGTTCAAATATAAAAATATTTTATTTTCTCGGAATAGAATTTTTATAAGTTTTTATTAATTTGTCTTTGGTTATATGAGTATAAATCTGTGTAGTTGATAAGCTTTCATGTCCCAATAACTCTTGTACTGATCGTAAATCAGCACCGCCATTCAAGAGGTGAGTTGCAAAAGTATGCCTAAAGACATGTGGACTAATTTTCTTATTTAGATGAGCAAGTTGCATATACTTGTTAATCATTCTCCGAATACTTCTAGGAGAAAGCCTTTTTCCAATACAATTAATGAATAAAGCCTTAGATAAGATTGATTGATGATAATTTGCCCTTGGTACCTGTTCCCGGTATTTCAAATAGTTGTATATGGCTGTTTTAGCTGGCTTGCTAAATGGAATTATCCTTTCTTTAGAGCCTTTGCCCATAACTTTTATTATATCATCATCCAAATTTATGTCATCAACGTTTAAACTAGAAAGTTCTGTTACCCGCATTCCTGTTCCATACAACAATTCTACAATAGCTTGATTTCTTTTGATAATAGGTTTGTTTTCTTTGAAAGAATCAATTAACTTGATGACTTCTTCAAAAAATAAAAAATCCGGTAACCCTTTTTTTATTTTGGGAATTTGTACATACTCTGCTGGATTGCTATTGATTAATTCTTGCTGTATTAAATATTTAAAAAATACACGAAAAGATGATATTTTTCTTGCTATTGTTCTGTCGGCATATCTTTCTTGTTTCAAAAAAACAACATATTTTCTTATATGATGGTAATTAATAAGAGTAAAATCGTTGATTTTCTTATCTTTATTTATGAAATACAATAAATCACAGATATCTTTAATATATGCATTTATGGTATTGTAAGAAAAATTTCTTCTTTCTTTAAGATAATTTTTATAATCTTTTAGTTGATTAATTAGTATTTTTGTTTTATTCATCTTTGCTTACCTTTTTACGGTAATCACATTCTTTCGCACTACATTGGTAATAAGTTCCCTTTTTTTTGCTACTTATTTTTACTAAGATAGAGCCACACTTCGGACATTTTTCATTGACAGGCATATGAATGGAATAGAAATCACATTTAGGGTAATTGCTACATCCATAGAATATTCTTCCTTTTTTACTTTTCCGTTTAATAATTTCACCGTTACAATTCTCCTTAGGACAAGTAACCCCTATTTTTATCATATATGGCTTGGTAGGATGTTTGGTAGAAAATTTGGAACAAGCAAGGTATTTACCATAAGGTCCGTTTTTTATTTCCATTTGACTTCCACAGACTGTACACTTCTCATCTGTCAATACCCTACTCTTTTCAATTAATTTTTCAGGTGGGTTTTGGGTTAATCTGTTTATATCTGTTAATAGTGATTGATAGAATATATCCAATGTTTTTTGCCAGTTATTTTCTCCTGATTCGATTTTATCCAATTTACTTTCCATTATTGCAGTAAACTTAACATTGATTATATTGGAAAAATAATTCATTAAAAATTCATCTACAACAAATCCTAATCTAGTAGGGATAAACTTTTTATTTTCTTTTTCTACATAATTTCTACTTTGTATTTTATCAATTATAACTGAATAAGTGCTTGGTCTTCCGATACCTTCTTTTTCTAAAACTTTCACCAGACTTGCTTCATTATATCTGGCTGGCGGTTTAGTAAATGATTGTTTGGAGTCCAATTTTGTCAATATTAGCTTTTCGCCTACTTCTAAATTAGGTACTATTTTTTTATCGATATCATTGTTATCGAAAATTTTAAGATATCCGGGAAACAATATTTTGGCACCATTTAATTCAAAAATATAATCATTAACTTTTATTTTTACATTGCATCTTTCTAGTAAGACAGACTTCATCTGGCTAGCAATAAAATATTTCCAGATTAATTGGTATAGCTTATATTGGTCTGATGATAAACTTTCTTTTATAAGCTCAGGGTATAGATCTATTGAAGTTGGTCTGATTGCTTCATGTGCATCCTGTATTTTAGCACTTCCTTTTTTTGTTAAACGATTACTTTTTCTACCAAAAGAGACATATTCTTTTCCATAGTTTGTCTGTATGTAATTTCTTGCATTATTTTTTGCTTCATCAGATATTCGATTAGAATCAGTTCTCATATAAGTAATCAATCCCAGAGTCCCCTTACCTGTTATAGAGATACCCTCATATAATTGTTGGGCAATACGCATTGTACGTTTTACTGAAAAATTTAATTTATTATAGGATACCTGTTGTAATGTACTTGTTTTGAATGGCAATGGTGCATGTTTATGTTCCTTTTTATTTTTTATTTCAGAAACAATAAATTGACTGTCTTTAATTTCATTACAAATACTTTCAGCTTGTTCCTTTTTTCTGATATCAATCTTTTTACCATTTTTTGAAACCAATGATGCTTCAAAGGGGATTTCTTTTTTATTGGTTTTCTTTAATAAAAAGGCATTAATTTTCCAATATTCTTCAGGCTGAAATGCCTGTATTTCTTTTTCTCTTTTGACAATCAGATGTACCGCAACTGACTGTACCCTACCGGCACTTTTTCCACGAGCATATTTATAACACAAGGGGCTTACTTTGTATCCAACTAAACGATCAAGTAATCTTCGTGCAATTTGTGAATCAACAACATTCATATTAAGTTTTCTGGGATTTTTAACTGCTTGAATAACAACATCCTTTGTAATTTCATTAAAAACAATACGGCATTCTTCTTTTTCCAGGTCTAACTCTCTGGCAATATGCCATGATATTGCTTCTCCTTCCCTGTCCGGATCGGTTGCCAGTAATATTTTATCTTTCCCTTCAGCAATGTTTTTCAGTTTTTTAATCATTTGACGTTTAGCAGGAATAATAACCCAGGTAGGTTCAAAATGATTTTCCGTATTTATTCCTAATCTAGATTTTGGAAGATCTTTGATATGACCTTTACTTGAAGTAATCTGGAAACCTTCTCCCAAAATCTCTTTAAGAACTTTTTCCTTAGTTGGGGATTCTACAATAATTAGATGTTCTTTCATATATAATATTTTCCTATAGACTTAAAATATTTTAGAATAAAATCGAATGACCCTATTTTACTTGTTCCCATTAGTAATCTTATTTTCTTTTTTGTGCAGCAACCTATTGATATTACTATGGTGCCTAATAATAGCAAATAAAAAAATTATAACAACAAAAATCTTAAATTCCAAAGGTGTTTTGAATAAAAAAGATATAATTAACATGGCAAAAACCGAAATAATGGAACCCAATGCAGCAAATCTGGTAGTAAATACAATAGCTCCCCATATTATTGCTGCAATGATTGCAATATATGGATAGAAAGACAAGACAACACCATATGTAGTGGCGATTCCCTTTCCACCTTTAAAATTTAAAAAAACAGACCAGTTATGGCCAATAATTGCAGCAAGCCCAATCAATAAATAAAATTCAATTGACTCTACCAGTAACCATTTTGCCAGTATAATTGAAAAAAAACCTTTCAGACAATCTCCAATTAAAACTAACAAGGCATACTTGGTTCCCATAACCCTAAAGCTATTGGATGCGCCAATGTTACCACTCCCATATTCCCTGATATCTATTCTTTTTAAGTACTTTCCTACAAGGTAACCAAATGGTATTGAGCCAATTAGATAACTACACAAAATTATAAAAATATGTGTCATTTCTTAATCATCCAATTAATATTTTTTTCTTTTTTGATAATGTAATACAATGGGAATTCCTTTAAGATTAAAATACTGCATAAATTGATTTTCAAGATATCTTTGATATGAATTATATAAGAGTTCAGGTTCATTTACAAATACCTTAAATGTTGGTGGATTTACCCCTACCTGGGTAATATAAAAAAAATGAAGCCTTCTTCCATTAATAATTTTTGGAGGTTTGTGATTTACAATTTTTATAAAAATTTGTTCAATTCCGAGTATTAATATTTTTATTATATTCATTATAGGTGTTTGTAATTGCTTTTAAATTTGAGAAACATTTTTTTGCCAACTGCTATAGTTGTTAATATCTGTGTATCTTTTAGAAATCTTAATTCATTATCTACTCATTTTTAGTAATAAATCTTTATCAATTTCTTTTTGTTTGACTACTAAATCATATATTTATTTAACAAAACAATACAAGCCTTTTTCTTCCATAATCTTTTCTGCAAGACGTTTATGCATACTTATATAATTATTTGCATTTAAAACAAGTAACACTATATCTACTTTTTAATGGATTCCAATGCACAAGAATATTTCCGAAATCATTCAACTTTTTCTTGTACTTTTTTTTCCTGAAGACCCGAATGTATCTACAAATTTCAATTTATATTCATTAAAATCCATGGAAGCTTCAATGGCATCGCGTGTAGTACCGGGATGAGTTATCAACAATTATTCTTTCATCATTTAAGTGCATTTAAAATACTGGATTTACCACATTTGGTTTTTCCAATGATGGCAATCTTTATTGTATTGCTATCTTTTTCTTCGTTATCTTTACCGAACAATCATTATCAATGGCAGTTAATTTGACGAATTTTTCCAATAATTCACCAATATTTTCCCGCTGCTCTGCTGATACAAAACAGGGTTTCCCATACCCAGTTTGATGTAAATCACCTAAAAAATAGTTTCTATCTTTAATGTCGTTTTTATTAGTACAAAAATTGTCTTTTATTTTTGCGTATAAATTTGGCAATATCAACATCTTCTTGTTGAATGCCTGTCATAATATCAAGCATTATGAAGACAATATCCAGATTCGATTATTGCTCTTTTGATTGTTCAATTATTTTCCCTTGTATAAATTCTTTTTCTTTATCATAAATAATTCCGCCTGTATCAATCAGTAAGAAAGTTTACCTTAGGAAAAATCAGCATAGTTTCTATCACGGGTAATACCTGTTTCTCTTAAAACTATTTTTCTATATCAACTAGGCGATTAAATAAAGTTGATTTTCCTGTATTTGTCTTTCCGATAATTGCTATTTTTGTTACCATAATCCTGCTCTGTTTTTATATTGTTTAAAATATTAATCTCATATTATAATATTGCCTGTTATTTTGTAAGAATGTTATTGATTAGAAATGATAATTTTATTTAGACAACATTTCTTGAATGCTGTTAATTATTTTCAGGATATTGTGATTTAAATATTTCAGAACCAACTACTAATATGTTAGCACCAGCTTGGTTTACACCTAAGATATTTTCAAGATTAATTCCTCATCAACCTGAATATCAATATCTTTTTAGCTTTTATAACCATTTCCTGCTTGCTGTAATCTTTATTAAACATCATTGACGGTATGAATTTTTGACCATTTCAAATCAAGTTTACTGTCATAATAAGTATAGTATTCAATTTATCCGTAACATATTTTATTAATTCAATGGTGAAGAGAGTTAGCGCTACTCCTGCCTTTAAACCAGAATCCAAAAGAATAATCTGAAGTGTGCTATCTAAATGCTTACAAGCCTCTGCATGGACTATAAGACAATCGTTTTATCATAGCATGAGAGAAATCATTGATAAAATTTTCTGGATTTTCTATCATCAGATGTACACTCAATGGAATAGAGGTGATTTTACTTATTGTTTCAATATCATGGGCCCAAAAGATATATTTGGAACAAAATTACCATCCATTATATCAAGATGTATCAAATCTATTTTACTTTTTCTAACATAAGTAAAACTTCTACTGTAAACAAGAAAAATCAGCATTCAATATCGATGGCAATTTATTTTTAATCATTATCTTACCCTTTCAAAAGAATTAAAAAACATTATTTATTATATTAAATCTTCTATCAAACTTCGGTATTGAATTGCCTCGGATAGATGAGAAATATTTATTTCTTCCGACAAACTAATCTGCAATTGTTCTTGATAGTTTTAATATTTATCATAAGCTCAGGCGCTTAATTTTAATTTATCCATGGCATGATTCAGCAAAGCCCAACCGTCTTTCGATAATTTGCAATGTTTTCCAACGTATCTTTTGATTCATTTGAGAATTACTAAATATAGATTGATTTTTAAAACGCATCTGCTGAATATTTCTTGATTTTTCTATTCTGTCCCTGATTGTATTAGAAGTATCTTCATGACTATTTCTGTTTGCTAATTCCTATAATCTAATCTTGGTACTAATTTGTATATCTATTCTATCCAACAATGGGCCTGAGATTTTTGATCTATTTTCAGGATTTGATTAGAATACAGGTACACTGTTTTACGGGGTCTAAAATAACCACAAGGACATGGGTTAAGCGGCAATTAGCATAAAATGAGAAAGATAAGTAACTGATCTTAATGTCACTGGATATTGTGACTTTACCACTTTCTAAGGTTGGCGTAATGACTCCAAGGCAGAACGATTAAATTCCAGGCAATTCGTCTAAAAATAGTACACCGTTATGTGCCATACTAATTTCTCTTGGTTTTGGTATACGCCCTCTCGTTAATCCTATATTATAATAGTATGGTGTGGAGAACGAAAAGGTCTCTAGTCATAATTGGGCAATCCCGATTAGATAGATTGGAAACACTATATAACCGTGTTATTTCTATTGATTCCTCAGGGACAAAGATGGTAAGATTGTTGGTATCCTTTGACTAACATTGTTTTACCAGATCCAGGTGGTCCCTATCATAATTACATTATGACCTACTATTTGGCTGACGACCTCTAGAATCTTTTGGCATGGTTTTCTTTACATCAGAAAATCTATTTGATAATCATTACTATGCCTCATTATTTCTTTTTTATCAACCTTAATTGGCAAAATATCAATTTCTTTATTTAGAAACCTAACCACTTCTCTCCAAATTAGAAATAGGATAAATATTAATTCCATCTACAATACCAGCTTCAGGTGCATTTTCTTTGGGTACAATTATATTTTTAAATCCTTTTCTCCTCGCCATTAGTGCTATAGACAATATACCATTCACCGGTCTTATTTGACCATTAAGAGAGACCTCTCCGATGATAATAAATTTATTATAGAAAAATTATTTATCTGATTGTTGTGACCAATATTCCAATGGCGATAGGTAAATCCAGGGCTGGTCCTTCTTTCTTGACGTTGGCCGGGGCTAAATTAACAGTTATTCTTTGCATGGGAAATTGATATTCAGTATTTTTATTGCAGACCTTACTCTCTCTCTTGATTCCTGTACAGCTGTATCTGGAAGTCCGACAATATTAAAGAAGGGAGTCCATTAAAAACATCTATTTCTACTTCAACGACAAATGCATCTACTCCAAAAAGGCCAGTACTGCGAAGTTTTGCTATCAACAGAACACCTACAATCCATGTTACATAATTATTGAATAAAAGCATTAGTAATATGCCTTATTTCTCTTAATAAATATTTATCAAATTTTATGGAAATAACATCAAAACGAAATAATTTATTTTTATTTGTTTCTTTTTATATAAAACTGAGAACTTTAATTATTTTTCTTTTTTATAGGAGTGATCGCCTCTTCCGGAAAGACCATACTTTTGACTTTCTTGATTTTACTTCTATAAAGCAAATACAATTTTTGTTTTTCAGCAATAATATCAATTTCACCAAAAGGGGCTTTAGATTCTGTTCCAAATAGTATAACCGTTTCTGAGCAAGTACTGTCCTGCTAAATCTTTATAATTTGTCCAATGTTATTCATTTATAATTCAATATGCATATAACCTTTCTTGTTGATATTTTGTTCATATCCACATCCTTTAATACACTTTTGAATGTTTTTCGATGCAAAGGACAAATACCATATTTTTAATTGCCATTATATGGTTTCTTGTACCATATCCAACATTTTTATCAAATTGATAAAAGGATACTTTGTGAAATCGTACATAATTTATCACGGTATACCTTGGCAATAATGGATCTTTGCGGCAATAGAAATGCTTTATCTACCCTTGATAAGATTATCTTGAGGTATTCGGTTATAAGGAATTTTGTCATCAACTAAAATATAATCAGGAAATCTCTTCAAATTCATAAGGGCTCTTTTCATTGCCAGAAAAGTTGCTTGTGCAATGTGATTTTATCTATTATGTCAGGTTCAACAATTCCAATACCTATATCTTTTGATTTGTTTTGATAAGCTCAAAAGATTCTCTCTTTTTATTCTATTTAATTTTTGAATCCTTAAGGTAAAGTAAGATAAAAATAATCCAATATCCTTAATAACCACTGCGAGTTTGCAACAACAGGTCCTGCCAAAGCTCCCCCGTCCAACCTCATCTATTCCAGCAATATAATAAAAGCCATTAGAAATATGTCTTTTTCGAAACATTTAAGTCTTTCCACTCTTTCTCTTTCTCGGTAAAAAAACTTAATATTTTTTTAAGCTAGTATCTTTCCTATATAATATCTTTTATTCAATTTACTCCACAGGATATATGTTTAGGTCATCAAACCTTTTTTGGCCAACTCTGTTCCTTAAATAATATAATTTTGCTTTTCTGGGTGGATCCTTTTGATAAGTTTAAATTTTTCAATATTTGGGGAATTTAGCGGGAATATTTTTCAACCCCAATACCTTTAGTTACTTTCTAACAGTAATTGTTTCTCTGCTTCTCATGTTTTTGGGCAATTAATATACCCACAAATACTTGTATTCTTTTTCTTTCTCCTTCAACAATTTTCTGATATACTTCTATTAAATCACACTGGATTTGCCTCAAAGTTTTCTTTTTTTAACTGTACATCTTCAATATCTTTTTATATAATCCATTATTATTTTCCTCTCTTTTCCTTCTCATCTTTGTTTTTAACTCATTTATAATTTTCATTTCTTCTTTGCTAAATTTTCTATCAACTAATAAATCCGGTCTTCTAATCATTGTTTCCAGGAGATTGTTTTTTTCTCCAAATTTCAATCTTTTTATGATTGCCTGATAATAAAACCCAGTGCCTCATGTCCCTTATATTTTCTGGTCTGGTGAAATGAGGGTAGTCAAAGCAAGCCATTATAGAATGAATCATTAATCATTGATTCTTCTTTGCCCAGAACCCCAGGTATCATGCGAATAATAACATCAACCATAACCATAACAGGAATCTCTCCTCGAATCATTACCATAATCTCCAATGGATACTTCTTCTGCTTTTAATAAGTGTGAAACTCGTTCGTCAATTCCTTCATATCTTCCGCAAATAAAGACAAGATTTGTATGGTCTGATAATCTTTTGCCATTTTCTGGTTAAATTTCTTGCCTTGTGCAGAGGGAAATAATAGTTTTAGTATTTAATCCTATTTTTCTCATTCCTGACACGTTCCATTGCTTCAATGATTGGTTCCGGCTTTAAGACCATTCGGTCCACCCATAGGAATAATCATCAACACTTCTATGTTTATCTTTAGTAAAATCTCTTATGTCTAAGATATTTATATTGACTAATTCTTTTCCTGTGCTCTTTTGATAATACTTTCCGAAAAGGGTGACACAAACATCTCGGAAAATTGTCAATATGTTTATTTCCATATTATACCTTGCTTCTCACTTATTATTAAAAAATAATTTTTTGTTATTCAGAAATTTTAATTATTGTTTTTATCATCTTTAATTGTAAATTTGCTTTTACTATTGTCGAATTGCCTTAATTACCCTGCCCTGTTTACCAATGATTTTACCAACATCAGTTGGATCAACGCTTATTTCAAAACATTTAATTTTCTCCATTATTCATTGATTTGAACTGATCAGGAAAATTTACTATTTCTTTCAATAAAAATTCAATAATATCTTTCAAGCTTTTTCTCCAAAATATTATTTAGGAATTAATTTTTTATTAAGGGAATTTTCCAGTATTCCATTTTTTAAGAATTCTCGTTCTGGTCATTGTTGCACCTTGGCTTATCCATTTTAAACTTTCTTCTTTATCTACTTTAAAACCTGGTTCACTTGTTGGTTAGTATATTAACATTTTTATAAAATCTTCCCGTCTCTTGGTTTACGTGAATCAATTACTACAATCTTATAAGAAGGGTTTTCTTAGCCTTCTCTTCTTAATTTTATTTTTGCTGACATATTATTCCTCCATCTATATTGTCAAATAATTAATATTCAAATATTTTTACTTTATAAAGATAATCCTATTTAATAAACAGAAGCTATTGATTGCTTGTTTTGGACCTTGTTTTAAAATTTTTCATCTTTAAAAATTGTTTAATAAACAGAATTTACATCATAACAGTTTGTTCCACTGCCATTTGCAATTCTCCTTCTCCTGCTTCCATTAATTATGTCTGGCCCAGCTTTTTCCCGGTTTGTCATTGAGCATATTATTGCTTCGACCTTACCCAACTCTTTTCACTGCCATCTAAACTCGGATTTATTCCATTTGCTAAACCAAGACCCTTCATTGGTAACATATCGAATATTCTGTCAAGTGAACCCATATTTTTAACCTTTTAGTTGTTCATAAAAATCCGTTTAAATCCGAATTGTTCTCTAAATTCTTTTTGCCCATCTTTTATTTCATTACGGTCATAATTAGCAATTTTTCAATTAAAGTTACCGTATCTCCCATTCCAAGAATTCTAAGTTCTATCAGGATAAAAGGTTCAATATCATTAATTTTTCGCCAATCCCTATATATTTAATTGAGGTAAGAGGTTATACCTTTAATTGATAAAGGTAACACCTACGGGCATCTCCATCCAACTTAGTTAATATATATCCATCTATTCCAACTTCTTGGTTAAAGTGTCTGCTATACCTGTAACGCATCTTGTCCCATCAATGAATCCAAAACCAATAAAGTTTCATTGACAGCTAAGGCATTTTTATGTCTTTAATTTCTTTAAGGGAGATTTTGTCAATATCAGTCTTCCGGCAGTGTCAATAAATATTACATCTTTTATTTTCTTTTTGCGAATTGTTCTCTTTTGCCTTTATGGTCTGTATTAGTTTTCATTTGTTCCTCTTGAAAAAACTTCAACTCAGCTTTTTACCCATTACCTGCAATTGTTCAACAGGTTTGCTGGTCTTATTTTGTCAGCGGCAACCAACGTGGATCATGTCCTTGACTTTTCATTTGTGATGCTAATTTGGGCAGTGGTTGTTTTCAGAACCTTGCAAGCCAACTAATAGAATAATTGTTGGAACATTAATGTCAGTTCTAACTTTGCTCTGATAATTGCCTAGTATTTCTGTGAGAACTTCATGAAGTAATTTTAACCATCTGCTGACCCCCGGTGTTCGATCTCTAGATAAGTCCCTCTTGGCTAGCACGCTTTTCTAATTTTGATATAAAGTCTTTACAACCTTATAATTTATCTGCTTCTAGAGTGCCAACTTTACTTCTCTTAAAGATTGCTTTATATCCTTTTCAGTAATCTTTCCTTGTCTTTAATTTTATTTAAAATGTTTGTAATTTTCTGACAGTATACCTAACATTATTCATTACCTTAACATTTAAAAGATGCCTTTCAAAAAATATTATAACAAAATTAATATTGTATCAGAAATTAATTTCAATAAAATATCAATATTAAATAATTTCTTTTTATAACCATTGTACCAAATATGCATAGAAACAATAAAAAGAACAAATTCTTTATCAGTATATAGAAAATTATAATAGGTGTCAATCAAGTAGCGCTTCAATAAAATTTTCCTGGGTCATATTCTGTCAGATTATCAATTTTCTCACCAAAAGTTATATATTCTACAGGGATATAAAGTTCTTTTTTTTACAATATAGTAAGGACAATACCTCCTTAGCCACGTACCATCCAATTTTGTTAGTGCAAAGATTGCTAATATCTAGAGATTCTTCAAATGCCGAGCTTGAATAAGTCCATTCTGACCAGTAGTAGCATCAATAACTAATATTGTTTTTAATAAAGCTTCAGGAGCTGTTTTTATAATTACTCTTTGCAATTTTTCTCTAATTCTTTCATTAAATTATTATAAGTATGCAGTCTGCCAGCCGTATCAATAATCAATAACTCCTTTTTTTTTGCCATGGCTGATCTCAATCCGTCAAAAACTACTGAAGCTGGATCAAGCTCCTTCTGAGGTTTTTAGTGTTTCAACCCCTGCCTGATTCGCTAATAATGTTAGCTGATTAATGGCACCTGCACGATAAGTATCAGCAGGGACTAATAAAAGCTTTTTTCCCTTTATTTTTTAAAATAATAGGCTAATTTACCGGCAAGGATGTTTTGCCGGTACCCGTTTACACCGACAATCATGATAATATTTAGAAAATCAGGGTCTAGTTTAAGTGCTGGTCTTTTGTTCAGGTATCATATCAATTAATATATTTAATTGTGTTTTAAAATGATTAAAGTCTTTTTGTCTTAAACTGGTGTAAGTGCTCCCTCAAATTTACCTAAAATTTCACCGGCAGTCTTAGGTCCAATATCTGATAAGATCAATAATTCTTCAATCTTTTCTAAAAAATCTTTTTATCCTTTACTGCATCGGTAAATAATAAATCATATTTGTCAAGCAAACTATTTCTTGTCTTTTTTAATCCTTTTTTTAATGAATAAAATATATTATTAATTTTTCTACTCCCAGATCCAATATTTTACAGACATCAATTTTGATAATGCGGAGCCTTCCATCACGTAATACCGTAAAGAGCATCAGCCGATTCCATTACACCTCTCTGATGAGTAATGATGATTATTTGGGCATCTTTTAGATCTTCATTTCTTAAAAAGATGCTAGTCTTAAAGCATTCATACTCATCAATGCAGAATCTATTTCATCAAAAAAGCAAAATGGACTAGGGTTAGCTTTTCCAAAGTGCAAATAAAGCTATGGCTGTTAATGCCCTTTCTCTGTTGATAATAAAAAGAAATATTTTTGTAACTTTTGGGAGGCTGAGCCATTACTTCAATACCCGTCTCTAATAATTTTCATTTTGTTAATTCTAAGATACTTGCCTTTCGATAAATAATTTTTTGAAATATATCTTTAAAATTACTTTTCAACTTTTAAAAAGGTTTGATAAAAATGTTCTTCAGCAATTCGATCAATTTTATTAATTAAATTAATTAATTTTTCTTTAGATTTTATAATTTTCATCTTTTTTCTTTGAAGATCATTATATCTGTCTGATTGATTTTTATATTCTTGTAGTGCATCAAAATTTATTTGTCCCATTGATGCAATATTTTCTTTATATTTTGAATTTTGTATAAGCTTCTTTTTGACTATTGACTTCATTTTTATGTAATATAATTTCATCTACAGAGGAATTATATTGATTTTTGATTGTGTTTAACAAATGGTTTGTTTTCTTGATTCTGTACTTTTTTTTGCTCATTTCAACTTCATGATATATATTCTTTTTCTTCTAATTTGCCTTGATTTGTTTCTATATTTTCATGGGTTTTTCTTAATATATTTTCCTGTTCCTTTGTGGATTCTTTATACTTTATTCGGTCATTATCTAATAATTTCCTTTGTTGCATTATTTCTTTTAATTTTTCTCTAATATAGATTTCTGTTTCATTAGCTGTATTTCTTCATTCTTATACTGAGATTATCTTAACCTGTCTTTGGTTTTCCTCTGATTATAAGTCTGAATAAAATGATTCATTTCTTCTGTTCTATTTTGCATAAGCGCTTTTCTTTCTTCATTTCCAATTGATTTTCATATTATCATTTTTCAAGTTCTTTTTTTTAGCCAATCTATATTTTAAGGCAAAGATTATTTATTTTTAAGATATATTGATAAAAGATTGAAAAGAATCTATATATTCTTCAACCTTATTAATACCTGATTTAGATAGTTCCAATGCTTTTCATTAAACTTTGTATTCTTTTTCTTCAGTTTTTCTTAAAAAGTCAAAGATTTTAACTGGTTTTCATATTCGGCTATTTTTATTTATTTCTATGGAAATGTTGTTTTCTTTACTTAGTTTATATTCATAATTTTTTGAGTTGTTGATCCAGTTGTTCTGTCTTCTGGTTAATTCCTATTATCATTTTGGAATTATCAAAACTACTTGCTGTTCTATTTTCTTTTTATTTATAAAATGAATTTCTTTTTTGAGTTGCTCAATTTTATCTTCTGGTAAAAAAGATTATTGTTAGTTTCTTTATTTTCAGATAAAATATTGCTTTATAATCAAACCATTCACAGCAATTAACATACCATCCAAAGCAATTGCCCATTGGCCCTTTTAAATTTTTATATAGATTAAGGGCACTTTCATATCTTCAACGATTAATACCTGTCCTAACAATATTTCAAAATAAATTATTGAATTCAGATGAATAATTAATTAGTTTATTAGCAACTTAGAGTACTTTCTCTTGACTCAAATATTGATTAATATTTTCCTTTTTGATTTTAAATCCTTTTCTGCAACATCATTAGAATTAGTCTTATTTTTCCTAATTTGTTTACTTTTAAGAATTGGTCTATATCAGCGATCATCTCTGAATTGCTAACCATTATAAGCTTTTAATTGATTATCTAAAATAAAATGCATGAGATGTTTAGATTATCAGGAATATATTGAATGATTTCATAAACTTCTTGCAATAATCTAATATCTTTAAAATGTTTTTAAAGATATTTTTCTAGATTAATTTCTGTTTTTATATGGATTATTTTTGTTAATTCTAACAGGAAATCTTTTTCTTTTATTTTTAGAATAATATCATTATCAAGCTTGCGAATTATGTTGTATTCTTGATCAATAACTAGTTTATTCTTATTTAATGTTTTCCTATTTCACTTTTTCTTTTTGCAAACGTACTAATTCACTTTCATAGTAAGTTATATTTTTCCCTATACTGCAAAGCCTCTTTTTGTTGTCTATTAATTTATCATTTATTGAAAGAATTTCTTTTTCAATTGTTAGAAGAAGAAGATTCTAAGGATTTCACTATTGTTTCTTCTTTTATTTTTCTTCTCTATATTTATGAATATTTATTGGCAAAAGTGTTATTATTTTCTTCAACATTAGAAATCATTTTACTATAATAAGTAAATACATCATCATATTTTTAACAGTAAATTATTCTCAGCATAATTTTCATTAATTATTTATAATTAGATTCCGTTTCTTGTATATCTTTTCTATATTAGATATGCTATCTTTGAGATTTTTAAATTGCTTATTAGCATTATCAATATCTTCATATGTACTACTTATGCGTTGACTTAGTTCGAGGATTTTTCTGTTTTAATACAATTAGTTGATTATTATAATTAATTTTTCTTTTTCACTTTCCTGAAAAACATTTTTCGGTATCATTTAACTTTTTCCAGATATTCTTTCTTCTCTTCTATTTGTATTATTCTTTTTGCTATCTTTCATTAAGTTTTCCAATTTTTACTATTTCAAAAGAGACTTGAAATCATTTAATTTCTTATCGTATTTCATTGTATTTTTCATATAACATATACTGTTGACTTAAAATATAGAATTCTAATTTTCTAATATAATCACATTAGGAGTGATATGCTTTAAATCATTTGCCTTTTTTGGTAGTAAGAAGGTTTTCTTTAACTTCTAATAAAATATCATTAATTCTTAGCAAGTTATTTTTACTAGATCAAGCTTTTTAATAGCAGTTTCTTTCTTATTATTATAACTGGAAATATTTCTTCCTCAAATAAAATTCTTCTTTCAGAAGGTTTTGAATTAAGAACAAAATCTACTTTTCCACGGGCTATAATAGAGTAAGAGTTTTTCCCCAAACCAGTTCCCCAGAAAAGTTCGTGAATGTCTCTTAATTTACAGGGCAATCCATTAATATAGTTTTCAGTAGTACCGGAACGGTAAATAACTCTTTCAATTCAACTTGTTCAGTATCAATAGGTAATTTTCGATCGACATTATCAAATAAAATAGATACTTCAGCAAGATTACGCATTTTCTGATATTTGTTACCGGAAAAATCATATCAGTTAAATTCTTTCCTCTCAGTGAACGTATATTTTGTTCACCAGAATCCCTGCTTACTGCGTCAGTTACATTACTCTTTCCACAGCCATTTGGTCCAACTATAACTGTAATGCCAGACGTGATAGTCAATTTTATTTTATTTGCAAATGATTTAAAACCTTTGATTTCAATTTCCTTTAAATACACTTTAAAATGCCTTTTTCTTAAATAACCTTCATCTTTTTAAAGCTTGATCGCCGGCATCTTGTTCGGCCTCTTTTTTTGCTTTTACACCAGTACCTTTGCCAAAAATATTATTATCTATAAGAACGGTGATGTAAAATTTCTTTTGGTGATCAAGCCCTTCTTCTTTTAGGACTTTATAGAATGGTAGACAATTAAGTTTTTTGGGTTATTTCCTGCAAAAGTTTTGTAATTTCTGATAACACGCTCATCCAGCAACAAATCATTGTTCATTGCTAATGAAATTAATAATGATTTTTTTGCACGGTTTTCAAGCCACTATCTAAATAAATTGCCCCAAGACATGCTTCCATACAATCAGCCAAAATAGAAAATTTCCCCTTCCTCTTGACAAATCAACGCTATTTCCAATAATAATATGTTTTCTAGCATGATATAATCGGCAAACTTGACAAAATGGCTGACTAATGATTACAGATTTTAATTTAGATAACTTACTTCTGAGAAAAAGGAAATTTCTTATATAATAATTCACTTACGGATAAATTTAAACTGAATCACCGAGAAATTCTAGTCTCTGAAAGTGATTGATTTCATTTTTTTCTTTTTGGTTAAAAGTATGAAGTGTGCGTTAGGGCTCTTTCTAAAAGTTTACTATCCTTAAACTTATATCTAATTTTGTTTCTAGATTGCTTAAATTTATATTAATTAGCCCCTTCTGCACACATTAATTTTTAGGGAAACAGAAAGGCTGAAATACCATTTTAGACTATTGTTTGTTCTCTAAATAGCGAATTACATCTCCTACAAATTTAATTTTTCAGCATCTTCATCAGATATTTCAATATCAAATTCTTCTTCAAAAGGCCATAATCAGTTCAGCAATATCCAAAGAATCCAGCTCCTAGATCATCAATAAATGAAGAATCTTCCTTTACTTTATCTTCTTCAACGCCTAACTGATCAACAATAATTTTTTTTACTTTCTCCATTACTTCCATCTTAAAAACTCCTTATTTCTATAAATTTATTAAGGTAAAATATTTCTTAATCAATGAAACCATGATTAATTTGGCGGTAAACACTTCAACACTATCACATCTTATATGTATAGAAACCAAGAAGTATTTGTTGCTTTTATAGTAGCAATTCTTGCTTTGGCCTAAAAGTTGACCTGCATAAACAGGGTTCTTATATCTTAAGCGAGAGCAACTCCAGTTAAAACAACGTCAGCATCGATAATTGCCATGGCTAATGAATCAGCCAGAGAAAAATATAATGACTTCTTACTAACTTATTTTTATCAAAGGCCATATCTTTAGTAGCGCGCATAATTGGAAATGCCACTTTTACCTAATTCAATATCAATCAAATCCCCGATGATATCGTTTTTATTTAATGCCTTTACTTTTGATGACGCTTTTGGGCAAGCATCATTACCCTTTTCGCATCTCGGGTATTCTCATCTCTAATCTGTCTAGTCTAATTGTCTGAATACTCACCTGAACATTAACTGTTCATCTGATAGAAAAAGGGTTATTAGATAATATTTTATCTCTTATTTTTTTCCTGTCTTTTTTTCCTTAGGCATATTTTTAGCATTGAGATTAAAATCATATTTTAAGAGTACCTATTAAAAGTTGTTACTACTATTGACTGCTAGTATATATAATATATTTAATGAAATCAAGTGAGCTATATTTATAAATTTTCTAGCCTTAATATTTTACTTCTTTTAATAAGATTAAGCGCTTTAATATATATAAAATCTGAAAAGTATTTTATATATTATGATTACTATAATATTAAAATATGATTAAATATTAGTTTAACAAAGTTATAGAGTGTCAGAATATTGACACTCTATCCAATAATAAGATTATATATAAACTTATTGATAAACTGAGAAATAAAGGAAATCGTAATAGCTAAAGTCTAGTTTGCTTTGCTTCAGAAACACTCTTTTCTTCTATAATTTTTCTCCATTGTAATAACCGCAAGAGGACAAACATGATGGGAAAGTTTAAATTCATGGCATCTGGGACATTCTATTAGGTTAATTGACTTTTCTCACCAATGAGTTCTTCGTTTTATTTATGGATTTTGATATATCTTTCTTTTCGGGCAAACCACTTTTTCCTCATCACAGAGCATTAATAGTTATTTTGTTAATTAATAACAATTAAGTATTATATTAAATAATTATATTTTTGCAAATATATTTATATTAGTTACATTATATATATCATTTTAAAATATCTTAAGAAGATAACGTGCAATTTATTATTAGATTCCCTGAGCTTGCAGAGCTGTGACTGCAACTACATCTGCAATTTCTTCAGCGGTACAACCTCTGGACAAATCATTTACTGGCTTGCGCATTCCTTGTGAAATAGGTCCTATTGCATCGGCTTTTGCAAGTCTTTGTACTAATTTGTATGCAATATTAGCAGCTTGCAAATCCGGGAATATAAGTACATTTGCCTCTCCGGCTATCTTGCTATCAGGAGCTTTTCTTTTTCCTATTTCTGGAATCAATGCTGCATCTGCCTGAAGTTCACCATCTATTTTTAAATTAGGGGCTTTTTTTCTGACAATATCGGTAGCCTGTACAACTTTGTCTACCAATGGATGTTTAGCACTGCCTTTGGTAGAAAATGACAGCATGGCAACTTTTGGTTCAACGCCTATTAAAACTTTCGCAGTATTTGCACTGGCAATAGCAATATCCGCCAATTCTTCAGCATTGGGATCAGGGAATAAAGCACAATCGGCAAACAAAATTGCACCATTTTCACCGTATGAACAATCAGGAACAATTAAAATAAAAGAGCTTGAAACAATTTTAACATTACTGGATGTTTTGATTGTTTGTAAGGCAGGTCTAAAAACATCACCGGTTGCGTGGATTGAGCCTGCTACTAATCCATCTGCATCATTTTGATAGACCATCAAGGCTCCATAATAGAGTGGATTTTTTAGCAGTTCTCTTGCTTCATCCCGGGAAATTCCCTTATTCTTTCTTAAGTTGTAATATATTTCAGCGTAGTTCTCCAGATTACCAGAATTTTCTGGTTCGATAATTTCAATTTCTTCTGGAAAAATTACATTGTATTTTTTTGCAACTTCTCTTATCTTATCCTCTTTTCCCAAGAAAACAAGTTTTGCAAATCCTTCTCGATAAATAATCTGTGCAGCCTCAATCATTCTGGATTCTTCTCCTTCAGGCAAAACAATTTTTTTGATGTTTTTTTTGGCCTTTTCTCTAATATTTTCTGAGATATTCATAGCGACTTTATTTCCCTCCTAAATAATTCTTTTTAATAATTAAGAAAAATTGATGTATAATTATAGCATAAAAAATACCATTTATCGAGGAAAGACATGGAAACAATAGGAATTATTGCTGAATATAACCCTTTTCATAATGGACATCTATATCATTTGCAAAAATCAAAAGAAATAACCGGAGCTAAATATAGTATTGCTATAATGAGTGGGAATTTTCTTCAAAGAGGCGAACCGGCTATTTTAGATAAATGGACTCGTACTATAATGGCTTTAAAAGCTGGAATTGATCTTGTTATTGAGATTCCATTTGTTTTTGCAAGCCAAGATGCCCGTGGGTTTGCCCATGCCGGTATTCAACTTTTGAATTCTCTGGGTATTGTAGATTGTGTTTCTTTTGGTTGTGAGAATAGCCAGATAGCATGTTTAAATGAATTAGTAGAATTATTAAAAAAAGAACCACTCTATTTCCAGCAAATACTAAAAGAAGAGGTAAAAAAAGGAGGAAATTTCCCAAAAATACGAGAAAAGGCAATAGAAAAATATTATAAAAAATTTGGAACTAAATTTAAGAACAATTCAATAGAAAAATTGAAAGAACTATTGAAACAACCCAATAATGTTTTGGCTTTAGAATATATGATATCTTTAAAAAAAACAAATAGCCTTATTAAACCATTTCCAATCAATCGTATTGGTTCAGACTATTCACAGGATAAATTAGAAGGAAAATATTCCAGTGCTACTGCAATAAGAGAAAGAATATTTAAAAATATTTTTAATAATAATCATATTCCTTTAGAGGGATTAAGCTCATCTATGCCTTCTTCTTCATATCAAATAATTCTAGATGAACTAAAAAAAGGTATTAATCCTATTACTATATCATGTTTTGAACAGGGAATTTTTAGTCAACTAAGAAGAATGTCAATTGATGAAATCAAAGAAATACATGGTATTCAAGAAGGATTAGAAAATAGGCTAAAAGAAAGTGCTATATCATCTTTTAACATT
Source organism: Candidatus Atribacteria bacterium (assembly GCA_018402425.1). GTDB lineage: Bacteria > Atribacterota > Phoenicimicrobiia > Phoenicimicrobiales > Stramentimicrobiaceae > Oleincola > Oleincola secundus. The sequence continues at coordinate 32,920 of JAGYIZ010000005.1, forward strand.
GAAAATTTAATACAAAAAACTAAAAGTAAACGCTATACCAGGACCAGGATACAAAGGATATTAATTCATAGTTTATTTAATTTGACACATAAAGAGATTATAGCTTTTAACAAGAGACCTCCCTATTGTCGGGTTCTCGGAATGACCGAAAACGGTAAGATTATTGCTTAAAAAATTAAATCGAAATCAAAAACCTATTATTATTAAATTAAAAAATTTTTACCAACAAATAAGCTTAGTGGAGATGTAATGGTACAAAAATGTTAAATTACGATATACTGGCAACGAACCTATATGTGTTGGGATATAAAGCCAAAAGTGGCCGGGCGCTAGGAGCCCAGGATTATACCAAGAGAATTATAATTTTAGATAATTGATAATTATCAATATTTATTTAACCATTACCCCAGCTATTAGAAGGAAGTAATGGTTAAATAAGTGGGTTTTCATGAAAAGTTAAACCTCTTTTAGGGGTTCTTAGAGCCATCCCGCTTTGCGGGTGCGATATTTACTGAATTTTATTTTCAATTGTTTGGCAACATATGCTGGTACCAAATCTGTGATACAACCATTTAAAGAGGCAATTTCTTTCACTATGCTGGAGTTAAGATAAGAATATTTTGTACTGGTTACCATAAAAATTGTTTCAATTTCCGAACCATTTTTATTAATAAGAGCAAATTGAGACTCGTATTCGAAATCAGAAATTGCCCATGCCTCTCAGGATTACATTTGCCTTGTTTGAACGCACACAGTCGATTAATAGCCCACATTAAAAGACTGGACTTCAATTCCCTTTAAATCTTTAACTACTTTATTAATCATTACTTTTTTTTCTTCAATTGAGAAAAAGATTTTTCGTGAATTTTCTGCTATAACCACAATTACTTTATCAAATATATTGCTTGCCCTTTTAATAACTCAAGATGTCCATTAAGTGATTGGATCAAAACTTCCTGGATAGATAGCCTTTATCATTAATATCTCCTTTTTAATGAGTATTTATTCTTTATAGTTAAAAAAGAGTAATTTTAGATTTTCCATATCTTTTTCTTTAAGACAGGATAACTTTTTAAAACTCACTTGCACATCTTCATTGATCTGATGTTGTGCTACTATTATAGAATTTCTTTTTAAAATATAGTGTCTTTCAATTTCATATAATGTTTTTGGGTAATATTTTTATAATAAAGGTGGATCTAAAAAATAATATCAAATTTCTTCTGTTGAAAGTTTAGCATTTTTAATGACTGCATATAATTATTATTTATAATGTTTGAAAAATCATTTTGATTAATTTTTCATTAAATTCGTTTTATTAAATCTATCGCATGCCCATTTATCTCTACAAAAGTAACTCTTTTTGCTCCCCTTACTAAGGGCTTCTACTATACCAATAGCACCTGTTCCTGCAAATAAGTCTAAAAAAATCAGATTCAATAACTTTGAATCCAGTATGTCAAACACAGCTTCCCTTACTTTGGATGGTGTGGGTCTAACACTTTTTACTTATAGGCATTGATTGTAAGGGAATCCTTTATATAAACCTGCTATAATTCTCATCAAAAATCACCTTCTGAAATATTTTTATATTATTAAATACAACTGCAAATATCGCACCCGCATAGCAGGTGGCTTTAAGAACCCCGCAAGAGGTTTAACCTTTTCTTGGTTACTTCTTGTTCTACTTTTCTTGTATTTGAACTGAATATCTCTAAGCAATACAACTGCCTGCTTTGGACTTCAGGTAAAATTGTCAGATAGCTTCTCTTGATCTTTTTCATGATAAACCAATTTATTTAACCATGACCATTTTCTTCTTAAAAGTTTTTCAGGTTAAATAAAACAATTTTAAATAATATTATCTGTTTACTTGATTATTGTTTACTCAACTATGATAAAATATATTTTGTAATTTTTCAAGAATATATTATCTGGAGAAGCAATTATGGCAAAATGTGACATTTATTGGAAAAACCCACTCTATTTGGGAAACAGATTAGTCATTCACATAAATTAAAGTAATAGAAAATGGTCTGTTAATATTCAAAAGTTAGAGTTAAGGTAAATAATACTGTTCACCAAAGTAAATGTATGTACTAAATGTTAAAATCAGGCAGAGTGAAAAAATTGCCTAATTTGCTTTATTTAACCATAAAACACCTTCTTTGGTGATAAATAGTTAAATAAAATGGTTTATAAAGACTAATAGATATATACTAAGCTAAAATATCTAGAAAAGATTATCAGAAAATGAATTAAATGCTGATAATCTTTTTATTTCATCTGAAATAATTTTTATCCTGTAATTACACTTTCAGTGATATAATCAGGGAGTAGAAGCTCCACTGGTAAATTCCATTTTATTCTTTCCTTTAAACCATGTTTTCTTTATCTCTGCTGTTTCAATATGATATGTTTCTACACCTATTTTTTTTTACTTAATTGGGCTAGGCATTAGTGTTAGCACTATTTAATCCTCAACTACAATCATTAAATCTACTTTCTTTGCTAATTTTCTAGTTGAGTTTTGTCTTAGACTTGTTGCTCTGCATATTGTATTAAAAATCCTTAATTCCTCAACGTTTTCAAAAATTTTGGCATTATTTGTAAATTCGTCTTTTATCTTTAGTTGTTTGTGAAATTAAGCCAATTTTACTTTATCGCTAAACGAATAGTCTTTAATGTCCTCAATGGATTGAAGCTTTGGCATTAACATTGTGTAACTCAATAAGCTTTTTTATTTCAGGGTGGTTAATGTACCAAAATTATAATTTGTTAATTTTCTTTTCTTAAAAGATCTGCAATTTGCTGTAATTTTTAACATTGGGACATGTTGTGTCAATGAGTTTGATACCATGTTGTTTAGCTAATTGTCTTTCATGATATGATATGCCATGAGCTCTTGTAATAAGATATTTGTGCAAGGGAACCTGGGAAACATCCCGAACTACATGAACGCCTTTTGATTCAAATTCACTTATAACTTGGGGGTTATGGATAATTTCTCCAAGCATGTAGATATTATCATTTTGTATTTCTTTTAGCAGCTGGTTCGCCTTGTTAACTGCTCTTTTTACCCCGAAACAAAAACCAATGTTTTTGGCTTTAAATATTTTCAATGTATTTGTTCTCCCTTCCTTGAACTACTCTTAATACCATTTTAATTACATCATTGATATTTTTATCCGAGGTATCCACTATAATAGCATCTTTGGGTATGGTCAATGGAGAAAATTCCCTTTTACTGTCAAGATTATCACGTTTAATAATTTCTGATTTTACTTCTTGTAAATTAACGTGATATCCCTTTTTTAGAAGCTCTTTATATCTTCGTATAGTTCTAGTTTTTTCATCAGCCATAAGAAAAAATTTCAAATCAGCATTTGGTAATATGACTGAACCAATGTCTCTTCCCTCCATAACTATGGGTCTGTTTTCAGCCAGCAAACGTTGCAGCGGTATCAAATTTCTACGTACAGATTCATGGCGAGCTACAAATGATACATTTTTATCAATATCCGGACTGTGTATTTTGTCTGTAATGATATTGTTTTGTTCAAAAAATAACTCTAAATTTTGTTTATGTTGATGTTTCTTCGTGAATTGATCAACAATATTTTTTGATAAAGCATTCATAACTTCTGATTTTTTAACATTTAAATTTTCTTTCAAAGCACAAAAAGTCACATAACGATAGAGATCGCCTGTATTTATATAGGAATATCCTAATGTTTGAGCAATAATTCTTGCCACAGTACTTTTGCCGGCCCCTGCGGGGCCATCAATTGTAATAATCAATCCACTATTTTTATGGTACAAAATATTATCCCTTTTTTATTTCATAATGTATTTTTTATTTTTTTTACTTCTTCACAATCAAGATACCTATAATGGCCGGTTTTCAATTTTTCTAAAGTAAGTAAACCAATTTTAATTCTTTTTAATCTTACTACATTAAAATTAAGGTATGAAAACATTCTCCTAATTTGTCTTTTCTTGCCTTCCCGTATAGTTACTTCCAATGTTGAAGTATTCTTATTTTTCTTTAAAATGATAGCCTTGCATGGACTGGTAGTAAATGTTGGAGACAAAGGTATTCCTTGCTCAATTTTTGTTAATTCTTCGTTGTTTGGGAACCCTTTTACCTTAACTATATAGACTTTCTCAATTTTCTTTTTAGGATGGGTCAACTTGTAAATCAAGTCACCATCATTTGTTAATAAAACCAAACCCTCGGAAAGATAATCAAGACGTCCTGCATAATTGATCCTTGTCTTGATTTCTTTTAGTAAATCATATATAGTTGGCCTACCAAATGGGTCGAAGTATGTACATAAATAACCCCTTGGTTTGTTCAGCAAGATATATATATTTTCTATGTTTTGGCTGATTCTTTTATGGTCAATTTCTACTATATCTTTTGACGGATCAATACAAGTTCCTAGCTTTGTCACAATAGATTGATTTACTTTTACCCTACCACGAACAATAAACTCCTCACATTTTCTTCTCGAATCAATCCCTTGTTTCGCTAAATATTTTTGTAATCTGATTTTCTTCATCACCAAGCCCCAATTGGTCAATAGGAGGTAAGTCTGATATGCTCTTCAATCCAAAATGTAGCAAGAATCTTTCAGTAACGCGATATAGCAAAGGATTACCGGGAACCTTTTTTCTTCCGCTAACTTTTATAAAATCATTTTTTAAAAGATTCAATAATATACTGCTACAATTTACGCCCCTTATTTTCTCAATTTCTAAACGAGTTACAGGCTGATTATAGGCAATAATGGCTAAAGTTTCAATTGAGGATTTAGATAATACATACTTTTTTTCATTATTGTACATTTTTTTAATCCATTCAGCATAATCGGGTTTTGTAGCAAAAGAGAAACCCTTTGCAACTTCTTGAATAAAAAAGGGACGATTATGCTCCTGATATTCAGATTGAAGATTCTTTATTATTGCTTTTATTTCTTTACTTTCTTTCCCGGTAATATTTTTTATTTTTTTGATAGATAAAGGCCTGTTCGATAAAAACAATAGAACTTCAATTATTCTTTTCCATTTATTTTGGGTTTTATTTTCTCTTTCGGTAATTTTTTATCATCCTTTCTATAAAAGGTAATATCTCCAAAATTTCTAGATTGAATATAATATACTTTATCCTGACATATTAATTCTAATAAAGCTAAAAATATTACAATGATTTCTATTCTTGAACAATTAACAGTGATCATTTTATGAAAAGATAATTTACCTTTATTTTGTCTAAATTTTTCTTCAATTTCTGCGATTTTTTGTATAATATTATACTCACGTTTTTTTAAATTGATTGTATTATGCTCTTTTTTTCTGGATAGTATTGATTCAATAGCCAGAATAAGATCGGAAAAATCATTTGTCTGGTACTTTTCCTTATTTTCTATCTTTGGATCAAGATAAGTTAAATATATATCCCCTTGTTTTATTTCTTTATCTTCAAATATTCTTATTAGAGAATGGTATTTTTTATACTCTGCCCAATATTCATCACTTGAGAGCTTCTCATCTTCTTCAATTTCTTCATCAGACTGTTCCTGCTGAATTGGTAGCAATAGATTGGATTTCCATAGAATTAGATTAGATACTGAAATTAGAAAATCAGCTGCAATATCTAAGTTAATAGAACCTGGTCGTAACAAAATCATATAGGCAAAATATTTTTCAAGGATATTCAGCAATGATATTTCGTTCGGGTCCATTTCCCCATTTTTAACTTTATAGAATAATTGTTGTACATAATTTATAAACTGTTCAATTTTTATTTTATTAGAATTGTCTTTTTTCATGCATAGTCTATTTTCATTGCTTTTCTAACTTCAGATAAAGTTTTTTTTGCAACCTTTCTTGCTTCCTCGCTACCTTTCATTAGGATGTCCCATACTAATTGAGAATTTCTTTCATAATAATTTCTTTTTTCCCTAAAAGATTGAAATGATTGAATTAATACATCTGCTAATCTTTTTTTGCATGCTACACAGCCTAATTTAGCTTTACGGCAATCTCTTTCAATATTTTGAAACTCTTTTTTGTTAAATATTTCATGATATTTATATACTACGCATACTTCCGGATGACCTGGATCTGCTAATCTTATTTTTCTTGGGTCAGTTATCATAGAAAGAACTTTATTTTTTATGTCTTCAGGTTTGTCAGATAAAGTGATATCATTTTTCAAGCTTTTACTCATTTTTCTACCATCCGTACCAGGAATTCTAGGGGTATGTGAGAGCTTAAGCTTCGGTATCGGGAAAACAGGGTTATAGAGATTATTAAACCGTCTGCCTATTTCCCTGGCTAATTCCACATGGGGAGATTGGTCTTCTCCTACCGGAACAGCATTTGATTTATAGATTAATATATCAGATGCCATTAAAACCGGATATCCAAGCAGTCCATAGCCCATATTTTCTTTTAGATTAAGATCCCTGACTTGTTCTTTTAATACGGGATTTCTTTCTAACCATGCTAAGGGTGTAATCATTGATAACAGCAAATGAAGTTCGGCATGTTCTGGCACATGAGACTGGATTAACAGAGTGCTTTTATCAGGGTCAATTCCGGCGCTTAACCAATCTATTACCATTTCTATCATATTTTCTTTCATCATTGATGTATTATCATATCCTGTTGTAAGTGCATGCCAATCTACTACTCCATAATAACATTTGTATTCATTTTGCAATTGAATCCAATTGGTTAATGCCCCATAATAATTACCTATATGGAGCTTGCCGGTTGGTCTCATTCCACTGAATATAACACCTTTCATGTAATACTTTGCCTCCTTTATTTATCTTGTATTTTCATTTTTTCAAAATATCAATGAATAAAATATTTGATTTTCTCTGTCTATAATTTTAGACAAATATACGGAAAATATAAAAAACAATTGGGAACAATACTTTTCCAATAAAACCTGTGAATATCAATACCAATAAAATTATCATGCCGTAAGTATGGCTTATTTTAGCATACTGCTTAGCCCATTGTGGCGGCAATATTCCTAATAAAATATGTTGGCCGTCCAAAGGTGGAATTGGTAATAAATTAAATAATGCTAAGGCTAAGTTAATCAAAACACCTGTCTGCAGGAAAATTATCCATCCCCTAATAAATGTTAACATAAGATCTGACAAATGACTAAGGTTATTGAATAAAACATTTTGCAAAAATATGTTGTTTAGTCTGTACAATATTGCAAACAAGAAGGCAACTAAAATATTGGATAAGGGGCCAGCTAATGATACTTTTATCATATCTTTTTTGGGGTTTCGCAAATTTCCATAATTAATAGGAACAGGTTTTGCCCAACCAATGCGAAAAATAATTAGCATTAATGTTCCCACTGGATCAAGGTGTGCAATTGGATTAAGTGTTAATCTTCCCGCTAGCTTAGCTGTAGGGTCTCCATAGTAATAAGCAATAAATCCATGCGCATATTCGTGAACCGTTATTGCAATTAATACTGCAGGAACACTCCATAGAATTTCAAAAATATTGTTTAACATATATTCATACAATCCTTTTTTCTTTTAACATTTTTACAAATGATAGTTCATCATCTCTATTTCTTAAAATACCGTTTAATTGAAGATATAACACTAATTTTAATATTTTAGCATAAATCGGATTGGGCTTCATGCCTATTTGCGTTAAATCATGTCCTGAAATATAAGTAGATGTTTTTATAAATATTTAAATATTTTTCTATTCGATTGACTATGAGCTTATTTTCTTTTCTTCCAATAAAATAATAAAGAGTAACTCATTGTCTATATTCTTTAAATGATAATATATATGACTTGGCATAATTTCCTCTTTATTTAAAATGTGAATTATCTCGTGTTTTTCTCCTCAAGCACTTTTTCTAGTTTTAATATTTCTTTCACTTAATCCGATTCGTTTTTTTTAATATGTTTAATCTCTAGTTTTGATAACACAATAGATAGTATAAATACAAAACACCTTTATTGATATTCTCTTCAGGAATTTAATATTCCAGAATTCATCATTTCTTCATTGCTTAAATCGTTCAACGAGAGATTGATTTAGCCTTAGATTGAAATTATTCCGGAAGAATACCTAACTCATCCATTCTTTTGAGTACTTTAATTGGTTTTTGCTCACCAAAAGAGATCAAGAATTCTTCCTTAAGTCTTTTTTTTTTTCGAATAAGTATTACTAACCCTTCTCTGACTGCTTTCCTAAGAAATTTTTCTGTTGACTGTTCCAAGCGTAAAATCATATCTTTGCTCAAATCGAACAGCTCTTATGATTCTAGCAGGATCTTCTGTAAAACTCAGGCTATATAGAATTCTTATTTTTTTTAGCTCTAAATCTCTCTTGCCTCCAAAAAAATCAAGTAACCTTGCAAATTTATCCTTATTTAGCTGTACCGTATAGTGATAGTAAAATCTCTCAGTACAAATCCTTTTTTATAGAAGCAAATTCAACTTTCGGTAATGCGACAGGAAATTCCGTAAAATTCTCTTCTTGCAGAAGCAAAATCCACCCCAATCCGTTTGGCAATATCACAACTGCTGTTTAAATTTTTGATGACATCTCATCTTTCCATTTGTCTTTCTGCAAAATATTTAGCAAATTTAATAAGCGTCTTCTTCAATAACAATGTCGAATCCAGGCTTGAGTATTCCTAGAAACAAATCTTTCTTACAATGCCTCCAACCATAAAGATAGAATAGCCTAAATCGTCATGACCTTTTGGCCTATTTGATATAAAATATCCAGAATATCTCTTGGGAAATACTGTTGAATTAAAGTTTCTATTTTTCTTTACCGGAATTATATTGCGGTTCTATTTTCATATAGAATATGATTCTCTATTAATATCTTTTTCACCATATAGGCTTCTGATTAGATCTGTCCTTGTGATTATTCCTTCTAATTTCCCCTTTTCATTTAAAACTAATACTCTAAACATCATATTTAATCATTAATTCTTGAATTTCTAACATCGGTGTATTCAAATTAACACTAATAATATTCTCAGTATATAAATATCAACTGTTTCATTTTCGTAACGATGGTGTTTAGCCTTATAAAAATTTCTTGACGGGTTATAATTCCTACTAATTTTTCTTTATCCATTACTGGAAAACCATTATGTCCATAGCGCAACATTATTTTAGATGCTTTAATTGTTGTGTGAACATCTAAGGTTTTAACCGGACTGGTCATAATATGTTTTGCTAATGTTTCTGTTTCTATATGATTATTTAAAATTTCTTTAATTCTATTTTCTAATTCTATTAAGGGGAGATTTTCTTCTCGCGATCTTTGCTTACCCGAATGACCCCCCACCTATGCTTTTCATTATTTTACCAACATTTACTGAATTTCGATTGCTTCTTCCAACTACATAAACTCTATTTTTCATTTTGCACTAAAACAAGAATTATATCACTATTAACTATTTCAATCAATTTATGGGTAACGAGGGCTAAACCTTCAATGTATTCTGCAACCTTTGCTTTTTGCAGAAAACAACACTTATTCCTTAAAGTACTTTTCTTTAGAAGTTGAAATTAAACGATTCAATAGTTTTTCTGTTCTGAATTTAGACAATATTAGTAAACTTATTAACGGTTCTTAAATTTACACCAACAGAAAAAGGTAACTTAATACATCTATATCTTCTTTAGTTGTAGAGGAAAAAGTAAAGAGAGAGCCAGTATCTTCGTATATACCTAGTGCAAATAAGGTCGATTCTAAAGAGGTGATGAAATATTTTGCAATTATATGCTTTAATAGTATTGTGGTAGTTGCGCCTACTTGTTTTATGGTAATATTCTTCGCCTTAATATCGTTTTCTGTTGTCAATTTGATGATCATAAATGTTAATTTTTAATTTTTATTATCTAACAGTGATTCAGAGGACCAATTCTATCTTTATGGTATCGACAATAATTAATTCTGAAATATTTGTCATATCAATTTGTTTTTAGTGTGTATATATTTAAAGTATTACCATACAAAGAAAAACTTGCGAACATTTTCTTCAACAGCACCAGGAAAACAATAAACGCATCAGGATATATTTTTTGCGGCAATCATGGAGGCAAGACAATCAAAATCTGCGCTAGTATGACCAATGATTACTTTCATAATATCTCATCCATTATCGAAAAATTTTTAATATATATAATTTTAAAAGAAAGGATTAAAACTACATAAATACCGCACCCGCACTTAGAGTGCTTTAAGACCCCTAAAAAGAGGCTTAACTATTTATTAGCCATTTTTTCTCTGCTCTTTCTCTTCAAATCTCTTTAGGACTTCAGGTAAAAATATTTCAGTTAGCGAAAATTATATTTTTATGGTAAAGTAATTTTATTTAAGTTTCTTTAATCCATATTTATCAATAACAGCTAATAGCAAGGGTTCTTCTTTCGGTTTTTATCAATAATATGAAAAGCATTTTTACTATATTCTTTTGCATTAAAATATTTTTTCATCATTAAAATATAATGTTGCTAAAACCTCTTTTGAATCTGCAGCCATTACCTTTTTCTTTTTAATATTATTCCGACAGATAAATCTATTTTTGCATCTTTCACTTCTCTGCCTGCTCCTAGAACCATAGAAGCTTCACAATCATGTTGTCCTCAATGATATCCAACAAATCCATTTCTTTCAGAATATATATTTCTTTCATACTTTGCTTTTGGTAATAAATCAGTGTTGTCTATTTGACTTATATCACCATTTTGGCTTTTTACCATTTGCCTAAATTTCTCTAATGCCCTTACCATTGTGAAGACACTCTTCTAGTATATTAACTCCGTCTTTTTGATTTACTAATAACTTCATTATAATTAACATATATGAACCTATACAAAGACAAAGATTTTAAGTCATCAGAACCTTGATTATTTAATAGTGCAATTGCTTCTTCTACTTCAAGAGAATTTCAATTGCATATCACAGAAGGAGTTGATCATTGAGAAATAATCATAAGTATCTTTATGATTATTTTCCCCAATGTTAACCATTGTTTTGCCCTAATAAAACAGCATCTTCAATATTTTATAAAAGCTCCTCTGCCAACTGTTATATTTAAAACAAATCATCTGCTCCACTCAGCAATCTTTTTACTCATAATACTACTGGCAATCAGAGGAATGCTGTCAATGGTACCTGTAACATCTCTTAAGGAATATATTTTTTATCTGCTGGTGCAAGATTAATATTAGCACTGATAATCGAGGCATTTACATCTTTAACAATTTCAATAAATCTTCTAATAGAAAGATTGGTTTAAAGCCATTTATTGATTCTAATTTATCCAATAGTTTTCCAATTATGTCTAATCCACGACCAGAAATTTTAGGAATCAGACACCTTACCAGCGGCAACCATTGGTAATAATACCAGAGAAGTTTTATCTCCAACACCTCCTGTGCTAGCCAACATCGCCTTTTTCCCAGATATTGAGCTTAGATCTAATGTTTCACCTGATTTAGCCATGATTATGAGTCAAATCATTTATTTCTCGTTTAGTCATTCCATTAAACCAAATAGCCATAAGAATTGAGGACATTTGATAATCTTGTATTTTCCATTTAAATAATTATCAATAATAAAAAAAAATTGTATTTCTTCTGTAGATAGCGCTTTTTGTTCTTTTTCTCAATAATTCCGATAATATTCACAACAGAAATAATCAGAGACTAGATGTCCCTGAAATCCTTTCAAAATATTTTTATGTTTTTACAATAAATATCGCACCCACATAGCGGGTGTCTTTAGAACCTCTAAAAAGAGGTTTAACTTTTTATTAGATAGTTTTTGCTCTGCTCTTTTCTCTTGATCTCTTGGCTATCTTTTAAAGGAAGCTCTTTCATGCTATTTTTCGTGTATTTAAGTTTAAGGTAAAAATAAGATTATAAAAACCAGCGATACAATGGACATAACTTTAATTAAAAAATATTCATAGATGGCCCTGCTGTATCTTTGAAAGGATCACCGACTGTATACCGATAACGCATACTTGATGTGCTGGTGAATTTTTTACCACTCATAGTTTCCTTTCTCGATATATTTTTGCATTATCCAGAGCACCTCCGGAATTGGCCATCATAATCGCCAGAAATACTCCTACAACAACTGAACCCAAAGTAAAGACCCCTAGAGCTTCTGGACCAAGAAATACGCCAACAAAATAGGAGCAATAATAGCAAGTAATCATAGTCATAATCATTTCTTTCAATGCACCTTTTGTGCTAATATCTACATTTTTCTGGCTCTGGTTTAGCAGTGCCATCTTTTAAATAGGTATTTCTTTAAATTGCCTTCTTACTTCAGCAATCATTAATCTTTGCGGTTTTCCGACAGCCTCTATTGTCATAGAAGCAAAAAGGAAGATTAATATACCTCCAATAAAAATACCAATCATTACCATGGGATTAGTAATGCTAATAATACTCAATCCTACAGATTTACTATATGCAGTAAATAATGCCAATGATGTTAAATTTGCTGAGCCAATGGCAAATCCTTTTCCAATAATTTTGCGGTAGTATTTTCCCTACAGCATCAATGAATCAGTAATCTTTCTACTTCAGGTTTCAATCCTGCCATTTCTGCTATTCCTCCTGCATTATCTGCTATAGGTCCATAGAGATCAACCGATACTGTCATACCTACAATAGATAGCATTCCCACTGCGGCAACTTAATTATGCCATACAGTCCCTGCAAAATAATGAGAAACATAAATTGCTATACAAATGACAATAATAGGCAATGCTGTGCTTTTAAGTCCCACAGCAAATCCTTCCAGAATTGTAGTCATGACTCCTGTCAACAGAAGCCTCCGCTATTCTTTTTACTGGAGAATAATCATAGGAAGTATAATACTCTGTAATCAAACCAATTGCTACACCGGCAATTAAACCTGAAATCGTAGCAAAGAATATTGCCAGTTTAAACAATATATAAGACAAAGCGAAGACGCTATTGTACCAGGCACCACTTATATATGTACCTGAATTTAATGCCTTATGAATACTTTGGTCATCATAGGGGGATATGAAAAAGTTGCAATAATTACAGAAATAATCCACAAGAAGCAGAATCAATGGATAGATGATGTAGTTTATCGGAATCATTGCAATATGCTTCACCAATATCATGCATGACAAAATAGAACACTACAAAAGATTCAAACAAATCAGCTCCCATTCCTGCGACATCTCCAACATTGTCTCCAACATTATCGGCTATTACTGCAGGGTTTCTTGGATCGTCTTCAGGTATCCAGCTTCAACTTTTCCAACTAAATCAGCTCCAACATGCTTTGCTTTTGTATAGATACCACTTTTCTCCAACTCTGGCAAATAGAGCTATTGAACTAGCACCTAAAGCAAAAGCCATTGATTAAGTTAGGGTCTTCATATAAATAATATAAAATACCTAAACCAACTAAACCAAAACCGGCTACTGACATTCCCATTACTGCGCCTCCGGAAAAGGCAGCCTTTAGTGCTTTGCTAATCCGGATTCCTGGTAGCAAATGTTGTTCTTGCATTAGTCTTCGTAGCAATTTTCATACCTAAATCCTGCTAATGCCGAACATGATGCTCCAAATACAAATGAAATACCAGTTGTATGCTTCCCATAACCAATACAATGATTAATGCAATGATAATAACAAAAAATATCAAAATCGAATATTCTCTTTTTAAAAATGTCATTGCACCTTTTTTCAATCGAAGCTGAGAGTTGTTACAAATCGCTCCCTGCTTTTTCAGACATAACACGTTTTGCCAGGTATCATTGCATATAACAATGATATTAAACCACTAATAATTATCATCAGCAATTACCAACATTTTTGACTCCTTTTATATTTTAATAAAATCCATATATCCATTAAATACCGTATCCGCAAGACGAGTGGCTTTAAGAGGCCTTTAAAAAGAGGCTTAATTTTTTTTTTAGCCATTTCCCTCTGCTCTTTTCTCTTGTCTCTTATCCATCTTCCTAAACGATTCTTTCAGGATATTCAAGGGGGAATACTTCCTTGAGAACCCCTGAAATGCTATACTTGATTTTAAAATCTAGCTTCGTATATATTTGGGTCTTATGTGATATTGCCTCTTTTTAGGACCTTGGGTAAAATATTTCAGGCAACCATACTCTATTGTCTTTCTGGTTAAATAAACATAATTAAAATTATAATTATTTACTATATAAATTATAAATCAATATTACTAATAATCTAATATTATTTTATCACATTTAAAAATTACAAAGGTGGTTCCCCCATATTTTTAAAAAACAAAAACCACTGCTTATTTTTATTACAAATATATGAAAATGTAAATATTTGTAATTATTGATTTTTTGTTTATTCCTTTAAAACTGCATGTCTTTGCGACTAATCTGGCAATCGGTACCTGAAAGGAGAACAGCTTACATAATTCAATCCAGTTCTGTGACAAAATTCAACGGAATTTGGTTCTCCCCATGTTCTCCGCATATTCCAATCTCTAAATCTGGATTTGTTTTCCTCTATAATTCTACACCGGTTTGAACTAGTTTTCCAACTCCTTCTGTGTCTAAAACTTCAAAAGGATTTTCTTTTAATATTCCTTCATCAACATATTTTAGTAAAAACTTTCCTTCTGCATCATCTCGGCTTATACCGAATGTTGTCTGGAGTCAAGTCATTGGTTCCAAAGGAAAAATTCTGCATATTGTAATTTCATCAGCAGTGTATCGCCCTTAGCAATATCATAGTTCCTACTTTATATTCTAAATCCAGATTTTCTTTGAAATGTTCCTCGGCTAATTTTTAGTTTTATTGTAAATCGGTTTTTAATTCATTGACATGTCCAACCAGAGGAATCATAATTTCAGGTTTTTACGTCCACTCCTTGTTTTTAATTCTACGCTTGCTTCAATAATAGCCTTGCATCTCATAAATCTCAGGATACAATAATCCTAAACGCAGCATCCTCTTAAACCAAGCATGATTCATTTCCTGTAACATTCTTATTCTCTAATATTTTTCTTGCTTTTCTAATTCATCCTTATTTTGTGGTTTTCTCTAATTTTAGTGTTGTGCAGCTACTAATGTTTCTTCGAAATTAGGTAAAAATTCATGCAAAGATTAGGTCCAACAAACGAATGATTACAGGAAAACCGTGCATTGCCTTTAATATTCCTACAAAGTCACTTTTTTGCAGGCAATAACTTATCCAATTCTTTTTGCCGTGATTCCTTGGTATCAGAAGTGATCACTTAGCTTGAACAATAGGTAATCGCTCAGGTGCCATAAACATATGTTCGGTTCTGCATAAACCTATTCCTTCTGCTCCTAAATCTCTTGCTTTTGAGCGTCTTCAGAATCAGCATTTGCATACACACCCAATTTTCCTAATATCATCAGCCCAGGAAAGTAGTAGAGTAAATTCCTCACTCATCTTTGGCTCAATCATAGGAACTTTTCCTTCAAATACCTTGCCGTTACCCCCATCAATCGTGAATCTGGTCACCTTTTTTGATTGTTTTTCCCTTCGACAGTAAAAGTCTCTTTTTTGAATTTAATCCTAATATCACTACAACCGGCAACACAGGGCATGCCCATTCCTCTTGCCTACCACAGCGGCATGACTTGTCCTTACCACCCACTGCTGGTTAAAGTGCCTTTTTCTTTTCAACCATCCCATGTATATCATCCGGCGTTGTTTCTGTTCTTACCAATATGACATCTTCTCCATTTTTACCCATTTCTTCAGCTTCATCAGCAGTAGAACCTTTACCTGAGGTACCTGGGTGAAACTGGTAATCCTTTAGCAATAGATTCAATATTGGCTTCAGGATCAATCCTACGATGGAGCAATTGATTTAATTGCATTGGTTCAATTCTGCTAACAGCAGTTCTCTTATCAATAACACCCTCATTAAACATATCAGCAGCAATTTTTAATGCTTTGCCTGTGCCAGTTCGTTTGCCTGTCCTTGTCTGAAGAAGGTAAAGCTTCCTTGCTCAATGGTAAATTCAAAATCTGAACATCTTTGTAATTTATTTCCAATGTTCTCACGATACGTATTAATTCTTCATATGCCTTTGGTAAATCCTTCTTAAGGTCATCAAGGCTTTGGTGTTCTGATTCAGCTACCACGTCTTCGCCCATGGGCATTTAAAAGATATTCACCATAATTCTCTTTTGCACCAGTAGAAGGATTTCGAGTGAAACCAACACCTGTTCGGAATCATCTCCCATATTTCCGAAAGGTCATTTCCTGAACATTAACAGCAGTTCCCAAATCATCAGGAATCTTATGTATTCGTCGATAGGTAATGGCACGTTTATTGTCCCAGGAGCTAAAAACAGCCTCTATAGCCATATTCAGTTGCTGTTGAGGGTCATCCAGGAAACTTTTTCTCCTTTTTCTTGTAAAACCAGGCTCTTATACTGTTTAACAAGTTCTTTCAGTCCTTCTACATTTATTTCAGCATCAATTTCACCTTTTGTTTTCTTTGATTTTTTTTCAAGTTTCTTCAAAAAGCTCGCCCTTAATACCCATTACTACATTACCAAACATTTGAATAAATCTGCGATAGCTGTCATAGACAAATCTTTCGTCATTTGTTTTTATGTATCCTTTAATGGTATCTTCATTTAATCCCTAAATTAAGAACAGTATCCATCATTCCTGGCATAGAAATAGCGGCACCTGAACGTACAGATACCAGCAACGGATTTTCTAAATCCTAAAATCTTATTGGCTTTTTCCTCTAATTTTTTTCAAGTTTTTATTAACCTGTTCCGGTAAGCCTTCAAGGAATTTTTCGATTTTGTATATTCAATGCATGCTTCTGAGGTTATAGTAAACCCACGAGGTACTGGTATTCCCCATTTTAGTCATCTCGGCTAAATTGGCTCCCTTACCTCCCAACAATCTTTTCATATCCTTATTTCCTTCATCAAAAAATACACATATTTTTCATTGATATTAATTCTCCTCTCTTTTATTGTATCAAATAAATGAAAATGTTTTTAATAAGATAATCTAAAAAATATTTTTCAAATAATTCAGTTCGATTCTCCTTGGCAAGAGAAATCTTGGATAAATCTCTGCCACAATATAATACATATCTGTAATATTTTTAATAGGGCTAATCGATTATTCCTGATTATTCATCTTTATCCATTACCAGTACTCTATCAAAAAATGAGTTAATCGGTTCAGTCATCAATTCTAAATCAAAAATTTTATCATATTTTTGTTTTGAAACCGCTTTTCTATTTTGTCACTTATTTTAGGTAATTTTCATAAAGAATATTTTTCTTCTTTTTCTTGAAATATTGTACGGTTTATCTCATTTGTTCGTGCATTTTGGACAAGTTAACTGTTCTTGTCATTTTTGGTAATGATTTTATTGAATTTCGAAAAGTTATATATGTTTTGAATAACTTTTATTACCAACAAATCATCGATAGAGTTGGGGGATATTTTACTAAAACAGCATCAATCACATCATAATTATATCCTCTTTCAATAAGCAAATATCGAAATCTTTGAAAAATAAAATCTTTAATTTTATAAGTTAATTCATGATTGTTTATATTATTTTTAATATGTGTTGTTTTCTTTCAATAATAATTCAATGTCTAAATTTATAATTTCATCCAAAGAAAAATCCATATTGTTAAAGATGGGAATATTTATAATGCCCAAAGCTTGTCTCCTCAGGCATAAGGATCCTGAGAACCATCAGGAATATTATTGACAAAACATGCTGTAATATTGTATCAATCTTGTCGGCAATACTAAAATTTTACCACTAATTGTTCTAGGTAAATCATCATCTGAAAATCTTGGTAGATAATGCTCAGAAAATATCGGCAACTTGTATCTTCTCCCTGCAATATTGCATATTCTTTACCCATAATACCTTGTAATTCAGAAATTCCTTAACCATATCAGTAACCAAATCTGATTTGCATAATTGAGCTGATCTTTTATTACTTCTGATAGATCATTACTTAATTGAATTTTATCTCCTATTGTTTCTACTAAAGCAATCAATCTTCTACTTTATTAAACATGGAACCTAATTTTCTTGATAGACATTTTTAGCTTTTCAGATTATTATCAAGTGGTTTTGTATTCGTATCGGTAACTTTTGGTCTTCTGATAGAAAAAATTTGGCATCTTCAATCTAGCTTTAAAACTTTTTCATTACCATGAACAATAATATTTTTATATTTATCTTCATTTCCATTAATTACAACGAAAAATATGGTATATATCCTTCTTTCGAGAAAGTAGGAAAATATTTTGATGTTTTATCATCACTGATTTTAATACTTCAGAAGGTAATTTTAAGTAACTTTTATCGAATTGACCCAAAAAAACTCGTGGATATTCAACTAAATTCTTTACTTCATCAAGCAATGTTTGGTCTATATAATCTCTTCCGGATATACTTTTGGTCATTTCAGTAATTTGATTAGTAATTATTTTCTTTCTTTCATCAGGGTCAATAATTACAAAGCAATTGTTCATTATATTAAAATATTCATCTACTGTATTACTGTTTCCAGATTTTGGAGAAAGACGGTTACCAAAAGTATTACAATCGGAATTTAATGTTTCTAAATTAAAGGGAATGATTTTATCATTATATAAAGCTAATAACCATCTTATTGGTCTTATAAAACGGAAAATGGCATCCCCCATCGCATGGACTTAGGAAAGTTTAAACTAAAAATTAACTTAGAAGTATTTCTGGAAGCAGGGTTTCGGTTTTTACCTTTTACAATTTTTGGGCAAATAAATATTCACCTTTGTCTGTTTTTTCTATTATAAGTTTTCCACTTTTATATTATTAGCTTGAGCAAATTTTATTGCAGGTTTTTGGGGATTGTCATCTTTGTCAAAAGAAATATTTTTAGAGGGCCTTTAACTTTTTAAAAATATCTTTTTGCTGAAATTTATATCTTCTATATAAACGATAAGTCTTCTGGGTGTACCATAGGTCTTTATGTGACTATATTCAATATTCGCTTTTTAACTTATTTCTGGCGATATTTCTTAAATCAATTAATTATCTATATATATAGAAAGGTATTTCTTCTGTACCTATTTCCAAAATAACTTTATTCATCTATAATTCCTTTTTTAATAGAGGATATCTAATTTCTCTCTCTTTGTTCAATATAATATTTTGCGCATAGTTTAGCTAGTTCCCTTACCCTTGAGATATAACCAGTTCTTTCAGTAACACTAATTGCACCCCTTTGCTTCTAAGAGATTAAATGTATGAGAACATTTTAAAAAGCATAATCATATGCAGGTATTGCTAAATTTTTGAAATAAGTTGAATAGATTCTTTCTCAAATATTTTAAATAAAAGAAAACAACATATTTACATCAGCTTCTTCAAAATTGTATTTAGACTGTTCAATTCTACTTGATGTTGTATTTCACCATAAGTAATATTTTCACTCCAAAGTAAATTATATATGTTTTTCCTTTTGTTGTACCTATTCATAGCAAGCCTTTCTATTCCGTAAGTTATTTCTGGATACAGGTTTTAAATCAATTCCTCAGCCTGTTGAAAATAAGTAAGAATTGGGTAATTTCTAAACCATCTACAATAAGTTCCCAGCCTAACCCCCATGCACCTAATGTTGGAGCTTCCCAGTCACCCTCCATAAACCTAATATCATGTTCTCTCTTCTATGTATACCAATTTGATCAAGACTTTCTAGATATAAATCATGGATATTTTCCGGAGAAGGTTTTATAATAACCGAAATTGATAATGCTGTTGAACACGATTGGGATTTTCACCATAGCGACCATCAGATGGTCTCCTGGAAGGTTCAACATGGCGACTTTCCATGGTTCTGGACCAGAACACGTAGAAAGTAGCAGGATTCATTGTACCCGCACCAACTTCAGTGTCATAGGAATTTAAATAACACAACCTTTTTCACTCCAGTATTTTCTAAATTAAAAATAATTTCCTGAATATTCAAATAGATAGTCCTTTCTAGCTATAAATCTTCTAATATAAACAAAATCCCTCTCCACAATGTTATCTTATTTACCTATATACAAGTATCTATTGAGAGGGACTTTTAATCTTTATAAATATAACAAAATCATTTATGATGTCAAAAAAAGATTAAGAAAATTAAAATATTAATACATTTATTTTTCTATTTATTATAACATTATTTATTTACCCATTACTGCTTCTTTGAAGAAGGTCGCCCGCTTTGCGGGTGCGGTATTTACTGTTAATTAATTGTTTTTATTCTATCTATAAACTGTTTAGTTTATTTTCAATTTCAAATTGATAAAACATATATCGATCTGTAATTTTTACTAATTCGCATAATTCGGATTGCAAGACTTTTTTTTATTATGAATCATGGGCAAATCAGCGACTAATATCCTTTTTAATAATCTCAGGCAATAACCAGTTATTTTTATCTGATAGTAATTGTTTCCATTTGACAGGAATTACAGATTAAACCTCCTTTTTTGAATATCAAAAACATAAAATTTATTTTCTTTAATATGGCTATTACAATGAACGCATTTATTTAGCTCCGGTTGATATCTAAAAAGAAAATAATTTCCATTGAAAAGGAAACCAATAAAAGAGCAGGGTTTTTCTCGTGTCTTTTAACAACATCAATACATTTTAAATAAGATATAAATATATTCATTAGGGTCTTCATCTTCTGTTATTTTATCAATAATTTCCGCGCATTGAATAGCTATTCCATAACTTATTAAATCTTTGGATTGAGGGAAAAAGAGTTAATAATTTCGGTTTGACTTACAATTTAAATTTTTACCCTTGGCTTAATTATTTTTACCAGTGTTAAGTTTTCTAGGCTACCTATTCCAAATTGGCTTTTTGTTTTTCTAATACCTTTCATAATTGCTCTTATTTTCCATAATCACGACTGAATATAGTTACGATTTTATCAGATTCATTAAGCTTTATACTTTTAAGTACTATTCCGTCAGTTTGAAATAAACAATTCATTGATTTAATCAAAAGCTCCTATTGTTATAACATTAAAATATGGTATTATATTTCTTTTATGCTCTAGTTATTAAATATATACCCGCATGGCAGGTGGCTAAGTTTCTAAAGAGGTTTAGGTTTTCTTAGACAATTTTTGTCACACTCTTTTCTTCTTTCGATGTTTATTTATGTTACAACAATATTTCTAAGCAAAACAAATATCTATTTTGAGCTTCAGGTGAAAAATTGTCATCTAGCTTATCTTAATATTTTTATGGAAAAACCAGTTTATTTAACCATTTACCACCTTCTTAGAAGGTGGTAATGAATTAAATAAGCGTAATTTATTTGCCTTTTTATTTTAATTTCATTTTGCAGGTTTGTCATTTATAACATCCATTTCTGGTGAAAACTCTATCATTAACGTCTACAGGCACCACCAGGGAGTACAAGGTCCTCTAGTGTTACCAACAATTGCAATTGCTTTAAATTTTGATATCAGCAGAAATTGCCTTAAAAATCGCAACTCGTTCAGCACAAATACTTAATCCAAATGAAATATTTTCGATATTACATCCTGTAAATATAGATCCATCATCTGTCATTACAGCTGAACCAACTATAAATTTAGAATAAGGAGCATAAGCTTTTAGTCTTGCCTCTTTCTTTTTCAATTAATTTACTAAATATTTTTCAAAATTTACCCTTTATAGTTATCATTTAAACCAGACTTCTGAATCTTTTGATAAAGGTGAATCAGGCATTTCCATGATTATATGCTATTGGCAGGCCTTCTTCATCCAAGAATAATGTTTCTTTGTCTTTATTTTTTTTAATCCATTTTACAAGTTGGTAAGTACCTCTATTAAATACTTTTGCAATGCCTTCCTATTAGTTCTACGTTAACCCTTCCTTATCATCACCTTTTATTTTTCAATAGATGTATATTGAATTATTATATTAGAAACCTTAATCTGTTCACCGCTTTCTTGGTCAATATGTGGTTTTTGATTAATATAGCGATAATATTTTCCTGATCATCGTGATATTCATAACTAATCATATAATCTGAATATATTTAATAGTGATTTTAGTTATCTGATTACTGTTTTTCAAATCTAATTCTGTAAATTTAACAAATTATGGGTATACTGAATACCGTTGCCACTGTCACTATATTCCTTTATCTCTTGGGTTATTTTAGCTGTGCTGGTAAACAAATTAATCCAACCTCAATTTTCATTACGCCAATAAGGAGACGGATCTTTGCATCTGATCAATGTCCAATATATTTGGATTTTTAAACTTTGCCTACAATGTGCAAAACTGCCGACCATTCGGCACAAATTCGAAAATAATAGCGACTGCTTCTAACTGGACCCACAATTGTATCAGAATTTCTAAAAACAAAGCCATTATTCTGGTAAAGGAAATTCCCTTCTATTTCATAAATAATATCAGCCTTACTTTACCATTTTGAATAATTCTCTCATCAGGAGAGTTACCAATCATCACTGCAATTGGTTTTCATTTTAAAAATATTATCTTTGGAAGAAAAGATATATTGGTGTATAGAGTAAATATTAATATTATAAAAAGCATCAAAAGATATTCTTATGAAATAAGTATTATTACGAAACATAGCTCTAACTTTTTATTTTTTATTTATTTAAAAAATAATAATTATTCAATTTATTCATTCATAAATAAGTGTATCGCGGAGACATTTTATTAAATGATAAATCTAGTATCCCCGCGATATTTATGTTTTTTAACAGCAATATTTGAATTGATTCTTACAATCAATATTTTATAAGGAATTTATAAAAATAAATCTTAAAAGACTAAGTCATTACTTTATTTGCTTGATCTTTATTTTGTCTTGTTTTCTGCATAAACAAAACGGCAATCAAAAGAATTACACCGGGTATGTCTGTAATGATATTTGGTGTTAATAACAAAAAAGCACTAATTATTAACAAAATTCGTTCAATAGGTTTTGTTAAGGTCAATAAATAACCCCCCGCTGCAGATCCTAAAGCCAATACTCCAGCCAGAGATGTCAAGATTAATACAAAAGTATGGAACCAGGAACCGGTTAAACCCAATAAGCCGGGATCGAGAGCAAATATATAGGGAATCATAAATCCACCTACAGCTAATCGTAGTGCATTTAACCCAGTTTTCATGGTATTACCACCTGCTATCCCGGCACCGGCATAGGCTGCAACTGCTACAGGAGGTGTTACATCTGCAATAACCCCAAAGTAGAGTATAAATAAGTGTGCTGCCAGAGGAAGAACACCAAGCTGCACCAAAGCAGGAGCAGCCATAATTGACAGTATAATATATTTAGCAGTAGTTGGTAGACCCATCCCCAATAAAATAGAAGCAATCATTGTAAAAAATAAAGTAAATAATAAATTTCCGCCACCTAAAGCTACCAGACCACTGGCAATTTTTAAACCCAATCCTGTTAAAGTGACTACTCCTACAACTATACCAGCAGAGGCACAGGCTGCGGCAACACCCAATGCACCTCTGGCTCCATCTTCGAATGCCGCAAATAGATCCTTAACATTGAGTCGAGTATTTGCTTTTATCATACTAATAGCTATACTCATAACAATAGCCCAAAATGCTGCAAATAACGGTGTATAACTTCTTACCAATAAATATACTAATCCAATAATTGGTATAATAAGGTGTCCTTTTTCTTTTAACACTTCTTTTGCTCTGGGTAATTTCTCTTTTGGTAAACCCTTAAGTCCATATTTACAGGCCTCTAAATGTACCATGGTCATTACGGCAATATAGTAAATAACAGCAGGTATCACTGCTGCAGCGGCAATTTTAATATATGGAATTTCCAAAAACTCTGACATAACAAAGGCAGCTGCACCCATAACAGGTGGAAGGATTTGACCACCTGTAGAAGCAGCTGCTTCTACAGCACCGGCAAAATCTTTTTTATAGCCGATACTCTTCATTAAGGGAATAGTAAAACTACCAGTTGTTACGGTGTTGGCAACAGAACTACCGTTAATCGAACCCATGAATCCACTGGCAATAACAGCAACCTTTGCCGGACCACCGGTGGTATGGCCAGCTAGAGCCATCGACATATCAATAAAAAATTTACCCATACCCGTTTTATTTAAAACGGCTCCAAATAAAATAAACAAAAATACGAAAGAAGATGAAACACCAAGTGGAATTCCAAAAATACCTTCCGTACCCATATATAAATGTTCAATAATTCTTTCCAAAGAATAACCTCGATGGGCAAAAAAACCAGGCATATAGGGACCAAAATAAGAGTAAATTAAAAAAACAGCTACAACAATCGGCAATTCTGGCCCAATTGCTCTCCTTGTAGCTTCTAAGACTAATAAAATACAAATACCTCCCAAAATAATATCCATATTTGTTGGTAATCCGGAACGTAAAACAAGTTCATTGTAATTTACAATAAGATATAGTGAAACAACAGCACCAAGTACAGCTAATATAAAATCATAGGCCGGAACTTTAGTTTTATCACTGCCAATCCCCTTTTTGGTAGTAGGGTAAAGAAGGAAAACCAATGTCAGGGTAAAAGCTAGATGTAATGCCCTCTGCTTTAAAGCCAGCCATAAACCAAAACCACCGGTGTAAAAATGAAAGATGGACATGCTAATGGCAATTATGGAAATAATGATGGCAATTATACCTAATGGTCTTCTAACATTTGATTCAGTATCGTATTGTTCTAATAATTTTTGAACATCGATTTTTCCTTCTTCTTTGGCTTGTTCTTGAAGGCTTTCTACGGGTTTTTTATCTTTTTCTTGATTATTTTCCAAAATATTATCCCTCCTATTCCTAAACAAAATATTTATTAAAAAAATAGCCAAATAAATTTAACTGAACAACATTAATTGTTATTACAGTATCGCCTAATATTTCCGATAAATTGATATTATTATTTTTATAAATAAAATGGTTTTCTCTTATCTTACCAATGCGATAATACAAAGGCAATGATATTTTCCTGTACATATTTTTAATCTTAAACTTACCATCTTGATTTACAAAGAACTCATTTTCAAAAGCAGTATAAGGCAAACCCGCTCCATGATCAAGAAAATGAGTCTCTACAAGAATCAATTCTCCATTTTTATTAATTTCAAAGAATTCCCAGACCGGTGTCCGAGCAACCGAATGGGTATATTTTAAGGCAAATATTTCTCCCGGAGTTACTATATCTTGAAAAATAACTTCACCATCCGGATAATCCTGAATATTAAGTAATTGAAGGGAAAAGAAATTTAAAAATAAAAACATTAAAACTATGATAAAAAATATTAATAAAAGAGTGGTATTTTTTTTCTTCATTTTCATTAAAGAATATCTTTAGATTATTATGTATTTATTCATTTCGAATAAAATAAACCAGAGTACTTTATAGTACCCTGGTTTATTTTATTCGCTTAAATTGCTAGTCTACAAGCCCAACTTCTTTATAGTATAGCTCTGCACCGGCATGTAGTGGAATACCAATACCGTCAAGTGCAGTCTCTAGAGTGATGTCTTTACCTTTAGCATGTGTCTGTGCCAATATATCTGTATGTTCCCATAAAGCTTTGGTCATTTTATAGACTAGTGTGGGATCTAATTGAGAATCACAGATCCAAAGTGCTGGGGTAGCCAGCGCTCTTACAGGTTCTTCCATACCCGTATACATACCGGCTGGAATTTCGGTAATACCATAGTAGGGAATCTCCTCAACTAGTTTTTCGGCAACTTCCAAATCTACCGGAATTAAAACAATATCTCTAACAGTAGCTATATTAATAACACTGGAAGTGGGATATCCAGCAGTAGTAAACCCAGCATCAATCTGACCGTCAATTAAGCGGTCTGCCACTTCATTGAAATCGATATAATCTACATTCATATCATCAAAGGAAACTCCGTGGGCTTCAACAATAATTTCCGCATCGGCAGCGGTTCCGCTATTAGGAGCACCGACGCCAACGCTTTTGCCTTTTAAATCAGCAATAGTTTTAATTCCGGATTCCTTGGTAGCAAGAATATGAATGGTTTCCGGATAGAGAGAGGCAATTCCTCTTAGATTTTCAATAGGTTCAGTGTCAGCTAAAAGGCCTGTAGCACTATAAGCCCAGTAAGTAGTATTAGCTTGGGAAAAACCTGTTTCAATCTGATGACGACCGATCAAATTACAGTTGGCAATTGAAGCATTTCCTGTTTGTGCCGTAACAATCAAATTTTCTATCTGATTAGAAAGCAACTGTGCTAATGCACCGCCAAGCGGATAATATGTACCACCGGTCCCACCAGTTGCGATGGCTAGAAATTCCTTTTGCGCAGAACCACTTAAACTAAATGTTAAAATCAAAGTACCAATGATTAAAATAATGAAAAGTTTTCTCATAAAATAACCTCCTTAAAAATTTACTTATTGTTTACTTCATAAAATATCTAAATATTTCTTTTTTATCACACCCTTTCTCATAGTGAAAAATCCTACTCTATAATTTTATTAGGTATTTATATATTATATTATGCAACATTTAGAAAAAAATATCAATTTTTTTGCAAGTAATTACTTAAGCACCTACTAAAATTTTACACTATCACAAATAACACAGAGAAATCATTATGTTTAAAAAAAATAGTATTAGTAAAAAATTTAATATATTAAATTATCTATCATTAATAATCATATAATTCTTTATATAAGTTCTTTATTAACAATATTCAATATTTTTTCCTCTTCATAGCTTTCATCTTTTCAGAATCTTCTGTGCTAATATGATCAAACTCCAAGAGATGCAATAAACCATGAATAAGCAAAACAGTCAGTTCTTGTTCTAAGGAATGACCTAAAAGTTTAGCTTGTTTTATTGCTGTCTCGATAGAAATTATAATGTCACCTAATAAATATTCACCAATTCCTTCTGGTAAAGAAGAACCATGGGAGCCTTCTGACATACTGAAAGCCAACACATCAGTAGGAGCATCAATATTTCGGAATATTTTGTTTAGCTTTTGAATTTCCTGATCATCGGTTAACAGTAAACTCACTTCGCTATTCTTTTTTAGCTCCATTGATTTCATTGCTATTATGAGTATTTTTTTCATTTTCTTCAGATTGATTGACTGTTTCTGATGATTTTTTATTTGTACTTTCACCCTGAGAGCGCTCCTTCTTCAATTTATTGATTAATTCTTCATCCGGATATTCCACTCGATTATGGAACATACCGGTAAATATTCTGGAAAAAATATCCTTGATCTTAGTTAAATCTCTCAAAGTAAGATTACACTCATCCAATTGCCCGTTTTCTAAAGTTCTGTTAATAACATTTTGAGTAAGATTCTTAATCCTGCTAGATGTAGGGCTATTAAGAGTTCTGGCTTCTGCCTCAAGAATATCAGCTAAAAGAATAATTCCGGCTTCTTTGCTTTTTGGTTTAGGCCCGGAATAACGATAATTTTCTTCGTTAATCACGGTGGATTTGGGGTCAGTTAATTGTAATGCTCGATGGAAAAAATAACTTATTAACCCTGTACCATGATGCTGATTAATAATATCAATAATAGCCTTTGGTAACCTATATTTTTTTGCCATATCAACGCCATCTTTAACATGAGAAGCAATAACCAATGCACTCAAGCTGGGTTCCATATCATCATGGGTATTTTTATATGCTTCCTGGTTTTCAGCAAAAAAGTATGGCCTCTTTAGCTTTCCTATATCATGATAATAAGCCCCTACACGTGTTAACAAGGCATTGGCACCTATTTCCTCAGCAGCAGATTCAGCAAGATTACCAACCACAACACTATGATGATAAGTGCCTGGAGCTTCAACCAACAACTGCTTTAAGAGAGGTTGGTTGGGATTTGACAATTCCATTAGTTTGAATGAAGAAGTTATG
Source organism: Candidatus Atribacteria bacterium (assembly GCA_018402425.1). Taxonomy (GTDB): domain Bacteria; phylum Atribacterota; class Phoenicimicrobiia; order Phoenicimicrobiales; family Stramentimicrobiaceae; genus Oleincola; species Oleincola secundus. The sequence continues at coordinate 60,942 of JAGYIZ010000005.1, forward strand.
TCGAAGAAGCTTTCCAGAAATGGGAGTATACCAATGGTTAGTATTGCTGATGCAAATCCATTCAATACTCCCCACATACAGTTTTCTAATATAATCTGAGAAGAACTCCTATGCATCATACCCAAGGCTAAAATTGAAAATATATTAGTAAGAGCAACCAATAATCCAGCCCTGGTTAAACTCGAACGTTGAGTAGCTTTTCGAATACTAAAAACAGAAACAAGTCCTCCAGCCAGTGCAACAATCATATAATTTATTTCACCTAGAAATATAAAAACAATATTGAAGCTAATAATAAAAGTCATCCACAAGGCAAGTCTTGAATCAATAGTTATAGCTATCAGCATCGAAGCAAAAGCCACTGGTATAAGATAGCCAGATATTTCTCCTGTAATTTTAGCAACAAACATCATGGCAATATATATTATACTTAACAATATTAATTTGTTGGTATCATCAAATATATTTTTGTGGAATGTATAGATATACAGTCCTATCAATAAAATAAACAGAGAAATTATGAAAAACAAGCCAAGCATATTCTGAAAATGCAAGATAGGATTTTGCAACCCCAATGCTTTCATTTTTTCAATATGCTCAGGATTAACTATCTCCCCCTTTCTAACAATTATTTGGTCTTTGCGAATAACATTTTTTACATCTCTGACTGCTTCTATCGAATCCTGCCTTTTCTTTTCTGTTGCTCCTATATCCAAAAATAGACTTGGTTTAATAAAATTTTCACCTATCTCGCTGGAAATAATAGCATTGTATGGGTTCGTTGATCTTTCACTAATTTCCCTAATAATTTGTTTTTTTGCTTCTTCAATATCATCTTCTTTGATTCCTTGCTCCATAATTTTTCTTATAGATAAATATACATTTTGTTCAATTTCCTCTAATGAAGATTGATCTATTTTTATTAAATTTAATATAGAATCATCTTCTATTTCCATAGAATATTTTTCATTTATTTTACTCAAATTATTATCAATAAATTCATTGTTTAATACTTCATTATTTTGAATTCTCTGTTCCTCTAAATGAGTGTTATATTCATCTCTTAATTTTCTTACATCCAAAAAGAAATTACCAATATCATTTTCAACACTTTCAATACTAGCCAAATTAAGGTTGTAAACTTCACGAATTGATTTTGATGCATCTTCTTTCAATTTTTCCGTAGCTTTTTCATCAATAAATTCTATAGTTTCCGGGGCAACAATGTCTCTTGTAGCTACTTCCCCACTCTTTTAGGATAATTTTTCCGCAGTATAAAATTAATTGATAATATAAAAGTAATAGATAATACTAAAATAAATAGAATTAATAACCTTTTTAAATTGTTCTTCAGAAATATTATAACTTTATTTTAGTAAATTTATCTTTTTCATTTTCACCCTTGCTATTTTGCAAAATGTCTTTTATTATCTCAGTTTGACTATTTTCACTCTCTTCATAAGCGCGTATTATTTCTTTTACCAATCTATGTCTAACAACGTCTTTTTCTAGATAAACAAATTCAATACCTTCCAATATCCTTTAATATCTTGGAAATCTTGACTAATCCTGAGTTTTTTTTTTTTTCTGAGGTAAATCAATCTGAGTGATATCTCCCGTTACAATAATTTTTGATCGAAACCGAAACGAGTTAGAAACATTTTCATTTACCCCAAAGTCGTATTTTGGGCATCATCTAATATAATAAAAGAATTATTTAGTGTTCCCTACACTCGCATATAAGCTAAAGGTGCAATTTCAATAATTCCACGATCTAAATAATTCTGAAATTTATCGGTTGGCATCATCTCGTAAATAGCATCATACAAAGGTCTAAAATATGGATCAATTTTTTTCCATAAAATCACCTGGCAAAAATCAGGACTCTCACCAGCTTCTACAACAGGTCTTATTAAAATTATTCTATCAACTTCTTTCTTCTTCAATGCAGAAATTGCAATAGCAACTGCCAAATAAGTTTACCGCTTCCAGCTGGCCCAATTACAAATAAAATTTCATTATTATGTATTTTTTTCTAATATTTTCTTCTGTCCAAATGTTTTTGGCCTTATTATTTTATCTTTTTAAATACATGAATTGCTTCTTTATACAGTTCATCTAAATGAAATGTACTATTTTCTTTAAACATATCAATTTGATACCTGACTTCTGATAGATCAACAGAATAACCTCCGCGTATAATAACCAATAAATCCTCAATAGCATTTTTAATTTTGCCTTATGAACATTATTTTTTTCTCCAGATATTGACAAAGTATTACTATTCCTCGTTGAGATATTTACTGATAATGTCTGGCTAATTAATTTTATTTTAGTATCAAGGTGACCAAAAGCTCCCTTAATTCATCTTTATTCTTTATAATAACTGATTCTTCAACCATTTTATTTCCTCATTTATCAACTTAATATAATAATTGTTATACTTTAAATGATTTGATATCTTATATTATCAAATCATTCTATCTTTAAATTTTAAATTATAATTTAATAATACTATTAAGCCAAAACATTATAACGAATTTTATTATATTTTGCAAAATATAGATAAGTCTACACTATTTTATGTTAGAGAGCAAGTTCTAAGTATCTTTAAGTACCCCAGTAAATTTTACACTAACATATTAGTATTAAAATACATTAGCATGTTTTACAATTAATTGAAATTGCACTGATTTATAACTATACAATATGCTTTATATATACTTTCTTCAAATTAGATAACTTCTTCTTTTAATATAATCTTTCTGATTGAATTATTAAGTATTTTTAAAGATTATTTTCTAAAAAAAGAAGACTCAGTTATTTATATCTGACCTTCTGGTTTCTTTGTAAAAAGGTTATATTTAATCTCAATTATCTTCTAGTATTTTTTGACAATTTGATTAAATAATATCTCCTTTTGCATCTTCTTTAATTTTTATTTAAGAAAATTAATTCCTCCCTCTCCTTTTCTTTTTCTTTGAAATTTGCTATTAATTTTCTCTTTCTTCTTTCACTTGGTTTTCGTAGTATTCATGTGTCTCTTAATATCAGAGATAATCACTCTTTTGACATTCCTTCTTAAAGCGCTTTAACGCATGATCGGTCTTCATCTTCTCTTACTCTTATTGTTGCCATACCTCTCACCCCCAGCTTCTCTCTGCCATGATAAGCCATCAGAAATGACTGGCAAGTTAACCAAAGTTATTTAACATTATATATTATCACTCAGAAATGTTCAGGAGGTAGCAGTTAGTATATTATTTTCTTTGATATAAATGATTAAACTAGAATATTATTTAAGGTGTATGAAAAGAAAGGCACATTTTTGTATATTCCTAGAAAACCATTTTCTTTACTAAATATATTTGTTATGGTAAACTTAAAAACAAAAAATCTAAAAAAGGAAGGAGATATAGCTAATTGATTGAAAAACAAAAAAATTATCTGTAGTTACCGTTTTTCTTTGTGCCATATTATTATTTTTATGTCATTCTCTTTACAGGGGATTTCCTTACAAGAACAGGATGACAGTGGAGGGAACCATTAGTTATTATTAATGGTGAAATTATTACCCAAGTAGAAAAGTTTGAACAATTCTGGAATATGATTCCTGATAATTATAAGGTCGAGTTAAATAAGGAAGATATATTAGATCAACTCATAACACAAACTTTATTAATCCAGCGGATGAACTGAATCTACGTGAAGATCCCGAGATTGCCTTTCAGGTTAAAAGTGCTGTTGATCAGATATTAATACAAGCTCTCCTTGAAAAGAGGAGATCATCGAGGAAACCAGATTAAGTGATGAAGATATAGAATTATATTATGAAGAAAATAAAGAAGATTATTGGCAAGAAGAAGAAATTCATGCACTTAATATTTTAGTGGAAACCGAAGAAGAAGCAGAAGACATAGTTAAAACTAGAGGGAAGGCGAAGACTTTTCTAGAATTGACCGAAGATGCTTCTAACAGCTACCAGCGCCTCTGAAGGTGGAGACATTGGTTTTTATAAGTAAAGGCACTTTTGAAGTGAAATAGAAGAACAGTTGTTTATTCTTAATCCCGGAGAAATTAGTGAAATTATACCAATTGAAAATGGTTTCCATATTTTTAAAGTATTAGAAAAAAACCATCAGGTTATTTAGAATTAGCTGAAGTCAGAGGAGAATTAGAACAATTGTTACCTGCTAGACAGCAGGAGGCATTTGATCCAGTACCTAAAAAAGATATAGAGGATCAGGCAACAATCGAAAAGAACATCTCCTTACTTAATGAAAAGGAAGAAGAAATAGTTGAAGATGGAAGCGGCAACAGGAAACTGCAGAAGAAGAAAAAAGAAAATTGATAAATAACCAATAGAAATATTTTCGATATAAAAAAAATATAAAAAAATAAAATAATTTTAAAAGATGAAAGATCTCCTTTTGTTAGTCTTTCTCTATCTTTTTTGTGGAGCATATTTTAATGACAACCTTTAATTCCACTTATTTTAAAATAAAGACTGTGTTAACAATCATTGCCTGCTTCCTTCTTATTGACGATTGTTTCCTTCTCCCCAGTCAGAGATTGGTAAATACAATCATTGACTTCGAGATATTTGTCTTCTTGTTTTCTTCCCTATTCATAATTAATCCATTAGATAATATTTCTGATTTTTCTAAATACTTTTTGGGGATTTCACTAAAAAAACGTGGCTTTATTAAATTTTTGTCTTGCCATCCATATTTCTTCGCCAACTATAGGTTAAATATAATTTATCTATTGCTCTAGTCATTCCAACGTAACATAATCTTCTTTCTTCTTCCAAATTAGATTGGCTTGTTAAGCTTCTATTGTGAGGAAAACCCCGCTCTTCTAATCCTGTTAGAAATACTACAAAATTCAAGTCCTTTAGCACAATGTAATGTCATCAAGTTAACCACATCTCCATCTTTTGAAATCTTAAGGCTATCAACATCTGGAAATAAGGGAAATATAAGTAAGAAATTCATTTCTGGTTGCTTTGTGTGTAATTTTCGTATTCTCTAATTGATTGAAGAAAAGCTTTAACATTTTCAATTTTATTTTTCTTTCTTTATTTGTCATCCTCATCATCAACATACTATAATAATTTATTCATGCAAACTAACATGATAGAGGAAGATATGCTCATCTGACCTTTTCTCAAATTCTAAATATTTGAAGATACTTTCTTATCTTATCTTGGTTTTGGACTTACTCTATTTCCAGAAGTTTGGAGGTAATCTGGTAAGATATCCAAAATACTTTCTTTCTTTATTTGAAATGTCAGTTAACTTTTCTATTCCCTTTGTTCCTATTCCCATTTTATCCATCTCTAGCCACCTTCGACAACATTCCTTATCGTAGGGATTATCAATTAATTTTAATAAATAGATTAAATTTTTTATTTCTTTCCTTTCATAAAACCTAATACCACCAATTAATCTGAAAGGTATGTTTTTTCTAGCAAATACCTCTTCAAAAGATCTTGACTGTGCATTCGTACGGTACAATACGACAAAATGATACCAATTCATTTTTTCATTTCTCTTTAAATATTCTATTTCTCTTGCAATAAATTCTGCTTCATCGATGGCACTATTGGACTCATAATATTTTATCTTTTCACCACCCTTTCTGTCGGTCCATAACCCCTTCTCTTTCCTATAAGTGTTATTTTTAATAACAAAATAAGCACCCTTAAGTACAATATCAGAAGAACGATAGTTTTGTTCTAATTTAACAACCTTGCATTCTGGAAAATCATCTTCAAAATTAATTATATTACTCAATTCTGCACCCCTGAATCTATATATACTTTGATCAGGATCTCCAACTACAAATAGATTCTTGCTTTTTTGAGACAATAATTTAATTAATATATACTGAGCATGGTTAATATCTTGATATTCGTCAACTAAAATGTGTTTAAACTTATCTTGGTAATGGCAAAGTATTTCGGGGTAATCCTGTAATAATTGGACTGTTTTTAGAATTAGATCACCATAATCTAATGATTGATTTTTAATTATTTCTTCCTGGTATTTTTTATAAATTTTTGCAACTATTTTATTATAAAAACCGATTGCCTCTTCACTAAATTTATTTTCATCTATTAATTTATTTTTTGCATTTTCGATAATATTGTATATTGTTTTTGGCCGATACTGTTTAGAGTCTAAATCAAGAATGTTGAGACATTTTCTTATAAGTCTTTGGGTATCGTTTTTATCATAAATATTAAAACTTTTATTAAAACCTAAATATTTAATATGTTGATGTAAAATCCTGACACAAATTGCATGGAAAGTACCTATCCAAATACGATACTTCAAAGATTTTTGTTCACTATCTATATTGGTTAGCTTTGCAATTCTTTCTTTCATTTCATTAGCTGCTTTATTTGTAAAGGTAACCGCTAAAATGTTTTCTGGTTTTATATTCTTTTTTTCAATTAAATATATAATATGCTGTATTAAAACACTTGTTTTCCCACTACCAGCACCAGCAATAACTAAAACGGGTCCATCACAGGCTTGAATTGCTTTTGCCTGTGCTTGGTTGTACTTTTTTAACATCTATTGTTAACCTTTCCTTACTATAATATTAGGCAAATATGTCTTCTCTTATCAAAAAGAAATCCAGGGAAAAAGAAAATAATCTATAATTACCCCTGGATTTCTTATATGTTGATTCTACAAGAATCTATTTGAAATATTTTTAATTAAATAATTTCTTTAATCGACTCATTCCCTCTTCAATTTCCTCTATGGAAGTTGCATAAGACAACCTCAAATATCCTTCAGCCTCAAATGCACTACCAGGTACTACTGCAACCTCTGCCTCACTTAGTATATAATTTGCAAGTTGTAGCGAATCTTTTATTTCCTCACCATTATATAAAATTCCAGTTTTGAGAACTTTTGAAATATTAGGGAAAGCATAAAAAGCGCCCTTGGGCATATCACAGCTAAAACCATTAATCTTATTGAGTTCCTTAACAATAAATTTTCTTCTTTTATCAAATTCATCATGCATTTGTTTAATTGACTCTTGGTCTCCTGCTAACGCTTCTACGCTTGCTTTTTGGGCAATTGAATTTGCGTTTGAGGTACAATGACCTTGAAATTTTGACATTCCTGAAATAATTTCTTCAGGCCCAGCAGCATAGCCTATTCTCCATCCAGTCATTGCATAAGATTTAGATACCCCATTTATAAGTAGTACTTTTTCCTTGATATTCGAACCGAAAGAAGCAATGGAAAAATGTTTTTCATTTTCATACACTAATTTTTCATAAATCTCATCACTTATACAATAAATATCCTTTTCTAATAAAATATCAGCAATTTTTTGTAATTCTTCTTTATTGTACACAGCACCGGTCGGATTATTGGGTGTATTTATTAAGAGAACCCTTGTCTTATCAGTTATACTGTTTTCCAGTTGCTTAGCTGATAGTTGAAATTGATTTTCCTGGCTGGTTCTAATAAAAACCGGTTTTGCTTGTGCTAATTTAATTTGTTCAGTATAACTTACCCAACAGGGTGTAGGTAAAAGAACTTCATCCCCGGGATTACAAAGTGCCATCAGGGCATTGTAAAGACAATGTTTGGCACCATTTGATATAATAATTTGATTAGTATTATAGTGTATACCTTGATCTCTACTTAGTTTTTCAATTACTGCTTTTTTCAGTTCTGGAATCCCTGAGGCAGAAGTATAATGGGTAAAACCATCTTTAATTGCTTTTATTGCCTCTTCTTGGATATTGTTTGGAGTATTAAAGTCTGGCTCTCCGGCACCAAAACTAATTATTTTTTTACCATCAGCTTTCATCTTTAAAACCTGGGACGTAATAGCCAGGGTTTGTGAAGCTTGTATATTTTTAACCCTTTCTGATAAAGTCATTAATTATTTATCTCCTTATTTTTTTCAATATTTTAAGTTACAAAATCCAACCAAGCATTATACTGTTTCTCTTTTCCCTTAAAAACATTAAATAATTTTTCCTGTAATTGCTTGCTAACAGGTCCCCTACTACCTGAACCGATAGAATGATGGTCAATTTCTCTTATAGGTGTTAATTCTGCAGCAGAACCAGCGAAGAAAGCCTCATCTGCCAGATACAATACATCTCTTGCAATAAACTCTTCTTTAATCTTAAAATTCATGTCACTTGCTATTTTTATAACCGTTTTTCGAGTAATTCCCTCTAACACTGAAGTCAAGGGGGGCGTAAACACTATGCCATCCTTAACCCAAAATATATTTTCACCAGGACCTTCAGCAACATACCCATTGCTATCCAACAGTATAGCTTCCTCTACACCGGATTCCACAGCTTCCATGTTGGCAAATATAGAATTTATATAGTTCCCGCATATTTTTGCCTTTGCAGAAGTAGAATTAATATGACTACGTTGCCAAGAAGATATTATTGCTTTTATCCCTTTAGCCAAAGCCTCTTCTCCAAGATAGGCTCCCCACTCCCATGCGGCAATCATGACTTGTACTGGACAAGTAAAGGGGTTTAATCCTAATTTTTTAAACCCTCTATAAACCAATGGTCTGATATAACAACTATCTAACTTGTTTACTTTAATAGTTTCTTTTATTGCCTTTGTAATTTCTTCTTTGGTGTAAGGAATGTCCATTCTCAATATCTTTGCTGAATTAAAAAGTCTGTCGACATGGTCCTTTAATCTAAAGACAGCCGTGCCCTGTTCTGTTTTATAAGCACGAATGCCTTCAAAAACACCACTTCCGTAGTGCAAAGCATGGGTCAGAACATGAACCTTTGCATCGTTCCAATTAACTAGCTTTCCATCCATCCATATTTTTTCCGCTTCCATATTAATATCCCTCCTTTAATATTAATTTAAATATATTAAATATATTTAAATTATATAATTTAGCTACACAAAAGTAAATATCGCACCTGCATAGCGGGTGGCTTTAAGAACCTCTAAAAGGGGTTTAACTTTTTACCACATTTTAGCTCTTTTTTTTTCG
>JAGYIZ010000050.1 GCA_018402425.1 Candidatus Atribacteria bacterium
CTGCCATTTAGCGCTATAGGTGCCCTTTCGTGAAATCACTTTGTCAAAATTATATTTTCCCATAAATTCTACCTTTCTTCATTAATATTTTGCCATAAGAAACCTATCTCAGCAAACTATTCAGCTAATTCCTACATTTCCTTCTATTTTCTTTCGTCTATCCTCATTCATTCAAAACAAACTCCTTGAATTAGCTTACTTATCGACCTACTAAATGTTGAAATCTTTCGCTGGACTCCTCTCCTGCCGGTCATAGCGCAAAGCTCTTTTTTTCTTCTGTCATTGCAAGCACAGCGACGAAGCAATCTCATCCACTTATACCCGCAAAAAAGTATAAAGTTTTTTATGTGAATTTGTGAAGCCTGACTCATTTTTCTCCCCTGTTATTCTTATTGTTAAACTAATAAAAAGCTAATATCCACAAAGAATTATAGCATAAGTTACACTTATTTATGTTGTTTTTAAAGATGAAGAATGGGCTATAATATTTATTTGACCTTAAATCTTTCATTAATTATAATTAATGAAATAAAAAAATAACCTGTAGAGAGACTAATATTATATAAATGAAATTAAATAGCTTTTTTCGTATTATTCTCGGATTACTCTTATCTGTAATCGGAGGTATAGCCTGGGTTCTTGCTTTCCCACCCTATGAAATTTGGCCCTTGGTTTTTGTTGGTTTTGTTCCTGTATTAATAGCCCAGCATAGGATTATGCCGGAAAAGTTTTCTTCTCTTGCTACAGGAATCGGGATAGGTGTGTGGTTACAGGGCTACCTGGGTCCTGTTTTTGCTCCGGTGGGCACTTTTATGGTATGGTTGCCATTGTTTGCCTTTATCCTTAGTTTCTTAATAGACCGGGGAGAACGTACATTCCATCTTAAAACAAGTTATCGTTGGTTTGTTATCAGTGGTGTATTGGGTTGGGCTGGTATAGAAATGATTAGACTTTTTATCCCCATTGCAGGAACTTGGGCTTTTATTGCATATCCTCTTTACCGGCAGCTGTGGCTAATTCAGCCGGCAAGTATATTTGGTATAATCGGAACTGGTATGCTGGTTATAATGATAAACTATATTTTTGCTTTACTCATCATCGGGTTGATCGACAAAAAGTGGCAACTGAAAATTGGTGACAATAATCAACTGTTTCTGTATAAATCCATTATTTTACGTCGTAGTTTAATAATAGGGAGCTTTATTCTGATAGGATGGACAATATTGAGCTTGATTTTATGGAATACATCTATTGATAGCCCATCAATACGGGCTGCTGCAGTCCAGCCTGTTGAATCACCGATAGTAAATATTAACCGCGGTGTAGAAATGGATAATATATATAATCGAATGATTGAACAAACTTCCAAAGCCGGAAATGAAGGTGCTCAGTTTATTGTCTGGCCAGAAGCCTCCCTTAGCTGGGATCCCCAAAGAGAAGATCGGTTAAACCTGACCAATCTGGCTATTGAATTAGAAGCTCATCTTGCTATTGGTTACATCGTTTCAGAAGGTGAAGAAGGATTTTATAATGAGGCAACAGTAATTGATCCTGATGGTAATTTCCTTGGAAAATTTGGCAAAGATCATCCTGTGGTATTTGGAGGAGAAACCAGTTTGAGTCGGGGTACATATCCTGTTTATGATACCAAGATAGGTAAAGTGAGTACCATAATCTGCTATGACCTTGATTACACTGATACTACTCGCAAGATGGTCGCTCAAGGCGCCCAGTTAATCGGTGTACCTTCAAATGACTGGAGCAGCATTGCTGATAAGCATTATACTCATGTAGTTTTCAGAGCTATTGAAAACCGTGTAGCTATGGTTAAAGCTGATGGAAGCTATGATTCAGCGATTATTGACCCTTATGGTCGTATCCTCGAATCGGCTATATTCCCCGATGGAGGTGAAGCAACCCTTATAACAGATGTGCAGATTGGTGATGGACACGGCACTATAACTACACTCTTAGGTGACTGGGCTGGATGGATAGGATTGTTTGGGTTACTCTTATTTTCTTTTGGTTCTAAGTGGCTATAAAATTTTTTATTTTAATATTTCTTTTCTTTTTACCATTATTATGGGTCTTTCTTTCCTTCTTTTCAGCCATAGGGCAGAATCAGGTATAGGGGATAATTCTCTGTATCACAATTATAGATCTTTCCACCTTATTTCCTTCCCCTTATGGATTTTCTACTTAATAGAACTTCTGGATCCAGCCGTTATAAAGGAATTCATTTAACACCGAGCATAGCATTTGGAGTGCTGGTTTACAATTCTTATCAAAAATATCTTTCATGTTTTCATCTGCAACTACTTCTATATGATTATCTTCTCTTGAAGAAATGTGTCTGCCTGCTAATTCAATTTCTTTATTCAAAATTAATACCTCTTTGCGGGTCCTTTATTCAATATCAAGAGGACAAACAATTCCCACTTTAATTTCTGAATGATTGATGATAAAGTACCTTTCTAAACTTTAGCTTATCAGTATTTTTAATTAAATTTTCATTTTCCAGAACTGATTCCCATGCCTTTTGAAATTTTCCATAAATTCCCCTTTTCTTCTGTTCTTAAAGGAAAAAGGGAATATTAAAGTGATATCACCTTAATGGAAATAGACATGCGCGCCTTCACTGTAACCTAAAGGAGTGCCCTGTTCGTTCCCCAGAAAAGTGTTTCCGGCAATCTGATATTCTACATCTTCTGCAGGATCATCAAGTGCAACCGTTGGTATATTCTCCCTAACAGTGCCCCAGCCTGTAGGACGAGCATCAGCAGGCAAAAGTTCACTATCCCAATTTAAATAAATCCCGCCACCGTAGGCATTTGCTATGTTGTCAATAATATTGTTATTGATAATTGTTGGGGAGCTTTGAACTACCCTAATCCCACCGCCAAGGCCTGTTGCCGTATTGTTGGTAATGATATTATTTTCGATGGTGGGAGAGCTGCTACCTATATCAATGCCACCACCATAGACTGCATTTCCATTTTGGATTGTAAATCCTTTTATAGTCGAGGTATCCCCTCCAGCAAACCGAATGACAGAACCATTGCCTTCCCCATCAATAATCGTATCAGCTACGATATCAGAGTCTGAAGGATCGGTACTTTGCACGGTAATATCCTTACCATCGAACTCAATGTTTTCATCATAGGTTCCCGGACAAACGACAATGGTTTCTCCAGCCAAAGCAGCATCGATAGCGGCCTGGATCGTGGAGTAGTCAATTCCAGTATCAATGTTATTTACACCTGGGCTCAAAACAAAGGTAGCATGAATCGTATAGTCTTGCTGGATACTTACAAGAGTATAGGAGCTAACCGACCCTACCGATATACCGTCTACCAGGACATCATCAACTTGGTAGCAGTCTTCCGGAGTAATCGTGAAGGCCTGACTTTCTCCTTTATTGACCATAATTGCTCCCGAAGGACTGATACTGCCTCCTGTTCCGGCAGTCGCGTTGATTGTATGGGTATCAGGAGTAATCCCATCACAGCTAACAAGAAAACTCACAATGATAATTGCAAACATCAGTAGAAAATAGTTTTTGTTTTCTTTAATAATTTTTTTCATTTTAAAATACCTCTTTTCTTTTTATAAAACTATCATTAGAGAGTAATGGGAGATAAAAACTGCCCAAAATCCCCTGACAAATTTAAAAAATGATCAAAAACAACAATTGCTCAGTAAACATTCTCGGATCTTTCCACTTCTTTTTTCCCCACTAACTTCTTTTAAAATGCCAATTTTAATAAATTTTTCAAGAAAATCAATACCATCCATTGTTTTTTGTATTTTAAAAATTAACTCATATCCTGGATTGAAGGACTTCCCAGGATATAATTTTCCTGAAATAGGCGGTTGGTTTTATCTAATTTTTTAGATATTTTTTCCAGAAATACAAATAAGCATTTATTGCCAAGATTGGGGTCTTCCTTAATTAAAAGTTTAAGGTTTTTCTGCTCTATAGTGAGCAGTTCGATAAATTCACTGGCTACAGCATTTACCTGATGCCTTTCATTGACAATAGCTGTCTCTCCTAAAAACTCTCCTGTGCAAATATCCGCCAGGATAATCTCATCATTTTTTTCATTATATTTAACAATACGCAGACATCCTCTGATTATAATATAGAAAGAAGAATCCTCATCACCTTCTTTAAAGATAATTTCATCCTCCTGGTATGCTTTCACTGCAGATATACGAACAATTTTTTCTAATTCCTCTTCCGTGAAATTTTTAAACTCTATCATTTTTTTTAATATTGCTTTTTTATCTTCCAAGCTGATTTTTTCATAATGTCTTTATCAACTCTTATATCAACTTTAAATAGATTTTTTTCTTCCATTATTCTTCTTATCTCTTTTTTGTTATTCAAGGTAAAATCTATTAATTTCTCCCAATCCTTCTGTATTTTTCTGTAAGCGGTAAAGGGGTCTTTCTTGGGAATAGCTTCATACATACTTAAATATATATTTTTGATGGATTCCTTGCTGGCTTCTACTTCATTATTTGCCAAAGATTCCATTGCCAGCAACAAATTAGTTTTAAAGATTTTATTTTCGAGGTCATCGGTTAAAAATTCTCCGGGGTATGGGAAAAAATCTTTTGCTGATACTGTCCGCATGTTACTTACTTCATATTGGGAATCAATTTTAGATTTTTCGTAAATAAACCTATAGATATCCTCTCTGGTTCTTTGCCATACAGGATGGGTCTTTTGAGGAGGTAAATGTTTTATGCTTAATTTATTATCCAAAAAGAAATTAAAACCGAACATTTTGGCATTAATGAGATAATCAATATCTTCCCCCCTGGTAATATTGGGATCAAAAGGGACTATCTGATATAAATTTTTATGAATGACCATGGCACCGCCAAAAACAAAGGGAGTTTGCTTAAGCCGTGGTTCACAGCCAATTATCTTATCAAAAGCTTTTGATTTACTCCCAAACCGATTCCAATAAGTCATCCAGGGCTCCATACTGACATCATCATAATAATTTCCAAATTTATTCAAATAATAACCGGCTACCCCGTATACAGTTTCACCATATACTCTCTTTCCGATAAATTCCCGGGCTATATCCATAAAATCAGGATTTTCAATCACTTCATCATCATCAATTAATACTGTAATATCCGAATTAAGTAAATGAGAGGCAAATGTACACATATTCCTTACATTAGCATAACCTCGTAAGCTTAACAATGAAAGCGCATTTTCTTCTAATTGAGAATTTCTGGCATATCTCTTGATCTTCTTTAAAGTATTTTGAGTAAACAAATAGGTTTCTGCATCTAACTTTACCCCTTTAATTATCTCTTTGGCTTTTTCTTCTGCTTCATCTTCTATTTCCATATTTGTTGGGCAGATCAATACCACTAATTTAAAATCCTTCTTTTTTAAAATCTTCATACTTTCCAGAGTCCGACCCAGGGTTCCTTCTTCATCAATCGGAGTAGCGTGGTCATAGACAATGTCTCCCTCTTTGAAGCCAACCTTGTTTCTCCGTCCCCAATAAGTAGGTATAACCACTACGGTTCGCATAATTTTATTTCTCCTTCTTATTATTGTTAATGATTTTTTAGAAAATTATCTTTCTTTGACTAAGATATTACTTCCTGATATATTTTTTCTACTTCCCTAATAGTATTTTCCCAGGAAAAATTATTCATTGCATATTCATGCGCTCGCTTTTTCCTTTCTTTTTTATCAGGTCTTACTAATTCATTAATAATAGCTTCTGCCAAAGCTATGTCATCTTCTACATCAACCAGTGCACCAATATCTGTGTTTATAAAATCAAGCAGTCCTCCCTGGTTAGTACCTACTACCGGTGTACCGCAAGCCAATGCTTCTATAGCTACCAACCCAAAAGGCTCACTTCTTGAAGGCACAGTACTCACGTCTGCAACATTAAACAAATCTCCTAGCTGTTCTTGGTTTACATGACCCAGAAAAAATGTTCTTTTTAACTTTAAAAAATCTCTCAGTTTTTTTAACTCTTCATACAATATGCCATTACCGGCTATTAAGGTCGCTGTTTTTTCTTTCATCTGGTTTTCATATATTTTAGCGGCTTTTAATAAAATGTCTACCCCTTTAAAATGGGCTAACTTCCCGGCAAAAAAAACAATATTATCTGGAATATCATTTATTCCAAACTTTGCCAAGACTTCCTTCCGGGAAAGATCTTTTACTTTAAAAAGTTCGTTATCATATCCATTATAAACAATTTTTCTTTTTTTATCTTCTATATGGTAAAGCTCACTGGTTTCTCTGTCTACTTGTTTTGATATGGTAATGACTTTTTGAGCATTTTGGGCACCTTTTAGGGCATAAGGGTGATATCTTTTGTCCTGTATAAATCCTTTCAGGTCTGTACCGTGTACTGTTGCCACATAAGGAATACCGGTCTTCCAGGCAGCATATGGGGCAATCCAGAGATGCTGAGCGTGAATAATATCAGGTTTAAATTTATCTGTTTCTTCCCTGGTCACCCTGGTCATTATGTCAATATAGTCCCTCATCTGCTTTTCATTTAGTTCATAAAAAGTGTTATTGCTCCTGGGGTGACTGGTAAAACAGGGGAAATTAAAATCAATTTCATAATTTTTATTATGGTTATTCCTGAACATTATCGGTCTTACTTCAAAAATTTCCCTTGGTACTGTTCGGTTTTCTGGAAATATTACTTTGACTCTGTGCCCGCTTTTGGTTAATTCTTTGGCCAGGTTTTTAGTGTAAACCCCACTCCCTGAACCCTCCAGGGGGAAGTGATTTATTATTAATATCTTCATTTATTTAACTCCCGTTCTTCTAATTTTTCAATCAGGTTATTCCAGGCCTTCATAGTATTATTATATTCATTAATCACTCTTTCTAAATCATGGTAAGACTTTTCCAAAGCCTCAGGCAGAATTAAAAATCTCTCATCTCTAAGGTAAAAGGCTAAAGCCCTGGAACCTATAACTAATTTTTCTTTCTGCAATTTTTTTACTTCTTTTACGTCTTCACCCTTCAGCCAATTCAGAAAAGGATTTCTGCCTATCCATCCCAGACAGGTATAAAAAAATCTGTCCTTAATAGATTTGTCTTTCTTTATATCCGGCACCTTTGGATAATTTCCAAAAGTGTTATGGAATATCTTGGTATCTATATCAATACATTTTTTATGACAATTTTTAAATTTGATTCCCAGCAGAGTATCTTCCCCGCGAGTTAGAAAATTTTCACCTTTCACATTATAGACTGTTGAAAAGAAAGGCTTTATTTCTTTATAGTCAGTTAATTTGATTGCTACATTTCCACCTAGAATTTTACATGTTTCAAAAACTTTTTTCTTTTTATCATTATCTAAATTTAAACAGGCATGTTTTTCTGAATTTCTTAGAAACTCATAAGCATCTTCTTTTTGTAAGCCGAGAAATAATTCCCTCATTCCGTTAAAACACATAGGTGGAATAATAGAATAGCCGGAATAATCGCTGGTGGTAATAATAACTTTTTCTTTCTTTAGATATTCCAGATGCCTTCCGATAAAATCTATCTCTTTTTCTCGTACCACATCGTTTTCTTTTACCAACACTTTGGGATAAACATCTGTATCAATAAAAAAGAGTGCGTCCGTACCACTCAACAAAGCCTGGATTAAGGCATAATTTCTATTCATACCATATGGCACTAATTTATGCTCTTTTAAGGTACGGCAATTGAGTAAAGTATTTATATTTTCTATCGATAAGCCTATCTTGATTAATGATTTTATTATTTCCGGAGAATCATTTACTTTTAGCAGAAAAACTTTCACTTTTTCCCTTAGGCTTTCTACTAAACGAAAATTACAATTATGGGAATAGACAATTATTATACTGTAAATTTTATGATTATATTTTAAAGCATTTTCTAAAAAATCATTTATTGGTTCTAAAGAATTGAAATCTTTAGTTATTGTTGCTATTGATATTTTCACTAAAACTCCCTTACATTTTTTTTAGACGCATTCTTTGTCTTGGTTTATCCAGTATCCAGGGAGCCACATCTTTCAGATTACATATGTAGTAGCTTGGCTATTAAAAACTTTCTAAGTGATATTCTTAAATAACAAGCTTTTATGCTCTTTCATGGATCTATAGCCTAAAGAGGAGTAGGTTCTATTTTTATTATACACATCCTCCACCAACAATGGAAATTTTGTTTTACCCGCCCGCATTATAATAATGTTAGCGCCATTTATATTTATTATAATTTAGCAACCCACTACCAAACTTACCTCAGGCAACAACCTACTTACATTTCTCTCCTCTCTGTCATTGCAAAACTTGCTTTGCAAGTTGAAGCAATCTCATCCAATTATAAAATAGTATAGAGTCGCGAGTATCATGTATGTAGTAAAAAAAATTTAAAAATGGCAATCATTAGCAGTTATTACGAAATGTATCTTATATTTATAATATATTTTCACTCGATACCCCCTACTCGATACTGATCACCATTTTTAACCGGCAGATCACAAGACTGGGTGACTGGTAGACTTTTTTCATTTCCACGCAATACATTTTTAATCAACGCCTAACAACTAACTATGGATGGGGAATAATGGCAAAAATTGTAATCTCTTTTTTATCAGGTCCATAATAAAAGAATATCCGATAAGCAGAAGGAGTATTTTCTTGGGCATATGCTTCAAAAGCTTTCTGTCCTGAAGGGCCTTTGATTGAATAATAAATGTGTGTTTGTAATCCAGGATGTCTGGAGTTTCCTGACAAAAGAACAATAGCCTTCTTAACTGCTTTATAATCTTTCTTTTTCCCCGAATCATCTTTTAGCTGTTCTAATGTTTTCCTGGCAGTCAGTGTTATCTTTAAATTGAACTTCATCAATCATTCCTACAGATCTTCAAGATTCTCAATTTTTTCTGCTTTACCCTCTTTTGCCTCCTGCAAGCCTTGCCTTATCTGTCCAATTAATTCCGGCTTTTCATAAATCCAGGCCTCCTTACTGGGAATGGCTGTTAACGGTCTTAAAAGGATGTCTCCATCTTGTCCGATAAAAACTTGAAATTGGCTAACTCTGTTTTGCCTAGATATTTTTTTAATAATCTTTTCACCTATAGTTATTCTATTTTTAGTGTCAATGGACTTAATGTCAATAGGGATAAACCCCTGATGAATTTCTTCAAATATGTCTTTTTTAGTCATTCCTGTTACCTCACAAATCTATTTGCTTATTATCATATCATTAAGTGGGAAATATAACAAGTGGGATAATGGGAAATTTATTAACAGAATCAATTTCCCCGTGACGATTATGCTCAGAAACAATAGAGGATTTATATTTCATGTTTAGTATCATGCATTACTCATGCCAATACATGAATTCATCAGCTTCTTTTTTTACACTACGGTAGGTGTTCAGCTTTGCTTCCTTATCAGGATGACCCATTGATATGCAGGCAACCAGTTTTTTATTTTTTTCAATATTAAGAAATGTTTTAATCTCTTTAGCATATTCGGTGACTGAAGCCTGAATACAGCTTCCTATACCAAAGCAGTGTGCAGATAAAATTAAATTTTGTGCAAATAAACCTATATCAAATAAGGACCATTCTGGTAAAGAACCATCCATAAAAAGAAAAACAGCACATGGTGCTCCGTAAAATTCAAAATTCATCAATCTCAGTTTTTCTCTCCCCGCTCTATCAGTTCGCTCAATTCCAATAGTATTTAATCTACGGGCTCCGTGCTCCCTGAGACGTTTTTCCATTTGTTCAGGCCAATCCGCAGGTTTAGGCAATAGGATATCCGGTTTGATCGGTGCATTTCTTTTTGCTAATTCTAACAATTCCCTGCTGAGTTCATCTCTTTGTTTTTCACTAACAACTGCAATTTCCCAGGGCTAGGTATTTGTATAGGAAGGGCTGTTTCTGGCAATATCCACTATTTTTGTCATTATATCTTTGGAAATAGGTCTGGGTTCAAAAGCACGAAAACTCTGTCTGGTCTTAATATTTTCATAAGCTTCCATCATAAACCTCCTCCTTATTTTAAACGTTAATTACAATTAAATAGAGTCTACTATTTAACCTTAATATTTGATAAGAAGTATAGCAACAACTTACCTTGTAGGTCAAGAAAATGTAGCTTTTTGATCTGGGTCTGGGGTTAGCCTATCAAGAACTTACCCTCATGCCTTTGAAGTAGATTCGAACAATCAGGAATCAGAAAAAGAAAGTAAATTTTTTTTTGAGATGGATTGAAAAACTCATATTTTGAGACTTTTTCCCCTTGATCTTACCTGGATTTTATTCTCATCAAATATTGTTTTAAAACTGAGGCATTATTCTTTTCTTCATTCTTGGAACTGAATAGTAAGGTAATTTGCTCTTTACGGGAACGGTCTGCTAAAGGTTTCAGTAGATCCCGGTGTTCCTCTAACTCCACTAAATAACTTCCCTTGAAATCCTCCCAGCTTAATCTACCTGAATGAAAAGATTTTCGCAGCCAACCCGAAGGAGCAGCTTCTTTAATCCATTCGTCGATTTTTATCTGGTCTTTAGAAAGTCCTCGAGGCCAAATCCGATCGACAAGAACACGATACCCGTCCTGTGGCGCAGGTGGTTCATAGACACGTTTTATCGTAATTGGCATTTCTTCACCTCCTTCAAGTATTTGCAACAAATATATCAGTCTCTTTAAGCATCATTATGTGAATTTGTGAAGCCAGACCTTTTTCTTTCTTACTCAGATCATATTTTAGCTGCTCTTCTGGAGATTCGCTACCCTTTCTTCACTGCTTTAATTGCTACAAATGCACCTTTGCCAAAGCCATTCTGAACAATATTTTGTGTCTCTCCGGGAATCAGTGTTTGCTTAAAAGTCAAATCTCCGAAACCGGCATCCGTGAGATACTTAGCCACTTGCTCTGAGGAGAAAAATGTAGCTTCTTTGTAGAAGACACTTTTATTCCGCTTCTTTTCATACTTTTTTCCCAGTTCACTCTCTTTATCAACAAATCCCACAATAATAAAACCGTGGGGCTTTAATACGCGGAATGCTTCCATGAAGGATTTGAGAATATCGTCAACAAAACAGATAGTCGTTACCATCAACACAAAGTCAAATTCTGAATCAGCAAAAGGCAAGTCCTCCGCTACGTTTCGAAAAACTCGGATTCCTTGTTTTTCGGCTTTTATTGCCATCTTCTCCGATGGCTCCACACCAGTCTTTATACCAAAAGGCACAGCGAACTTACCTGAACCGACGCCAACCTCCAAACTCTTTGCAGGAGGATGAGGTATTAATTGACGTATCGCCTCTAATTCAAAATCATAAGCATCCTCGTTATTTTCAAACCACTTATCATATTTATCACTATATTTTTCAAATGGTTGTATTTTTGGCATACTAAATTTACATCCTTTCAGAAAAGAAAAAATTTAAAAGGTACATCATTGATAATAATTATTTTTTTTGCATTTTATCTCGTTTATCTTTATATGGCTAAAATAAGTTTAGCTATATTAACGGAAAAAGAGTACATTAGTCTGTGCCTCTTTTAATCTCTCCATAGCTTCAACTACCATAGACCTGGGGCAAGCAAGGTTCATTCTGACAAAACCTTCCCCTCCCGCACCAAACCATTCTCCGGGATCCACTGTTATCTTAGCTTTTTCCAATACAAAGGAGTTAATCTCTTTATTGCTCATTCTGGTATCTCTAAAATCTAACCAGGCTAAATAGGTTCCCTCAGGCTTAGTTAGCCTCACTCCATTTAGATGTTCTTTAATATATGCTACTGCATAATCAAAATTTGGTTCGATATACTCTTTTAATTCTTTTATATAGTCATCACCATACAGGTAGGCAGCTTCTCCCGCAATGGGACCAAACACATTAGAGCCAGGGTAGCGGTTCATTTTTATTCTATTTTTCATTCGTTCTCTGATTTTTTCATTAGGGATGACAATAACTGAAGCACCCAGTCCAGCTATGTTAAATGTTTTACTGGGAGCAAAGGATAAAATTAGGTTATCAGTAATATTGCTAGACAGAATTCCCATAGAAATAAATTTGTTCCCTTTCATAATAAAATCGGCATGAATTTCATCAGAAAATATTAAAACATTATTTTCGCAGCAAATCCTGCCTAAACGATTTAGCTCCTCTTTTGTCCAAACCCGTCCAACCGGATTATGGGGGCTGCATAAGATGATAAGCCTGGTTCTCTCCTCTTTTGCCAACTTCTCCAGGTTTTCAAAATCCATTTCGTAATAGCCATTTTTCTCGATAAGCTGATTAACCCTGATATCCCTGCCGCAATCTCTGATAGCTTCGCTAAAAGGATAATAAACAGGCTGCTGTACTATCACACCATCTTCCGGTTCAGTAAATTCCTGGATTGCAGCATTGATTGAGGGAACAACGCCTCCGATAAAAATCATCCATTCAATATTGGTTTTCAATCCATAATGCCTTGCAAACCATCCGGAAGCTGCCTCTTTAAATGCATCTACTGCATCTTCTGAAGTGTAACCGTAAATACCATGTTTTGCTCTATTTATGACAGCTGAAATTATCTCTTCGGGACAGAGAAAATCCATATCTGCCACCCACATACACAAGGCATCTTTCACATCATAGCCCGGGAACTTTTTCTCATATCC
>JAGYIZ010000051.1 GCA_018402425.1 Candidatus Atribacteria bacterium
TGCTAAGGCCTCCAAATAATTTTGAAGTCCAATAAATTCCGGAGTCCCTAAACCAATTTTCCACTTTTGGAAAGACATATAAATATTGTAAATAATAGGAAATATAACAATAATAAATAAAATAATAACAGTTGGTGCAGGGAAAAACAGATGGATATTTCGATCAATCAAATGAGATATTCTTTCTCTGAATTTTTTCATTGGTTTTGGACTTTCTTTCTTCCCTGAGAAGGCCAATAAATCGCCTTCTCAGGGAATTTTCTATCTGACAAAATTCATAAATCTATTTTTCCATCTTCTGATTCATTGATTCGGCTGCTGCTTCTGCAGAAGCTTTAACATCTTTTCCATCAATAGCATCAACAATCACCTGTCCGATAATATCTCGAATTTCTGACACATTAAGGACCGGTGGATTCCATTGAGGTTGACCAATTTCAAAAGATTCTAATGAGGCTGCAGTCCAATCCGGCGTTTCATCAGTTTCAACAAACTTTGGATTTGTCCAGGCAGATTCGCGCCCTGCCGGTACACCTGCAAACAGCGAACCAAGGGCATTTTCTTTGTTTGTTGCCCATTGAACAAAGAGCCAGGCAGCCTTTTGTTGTTCTGTTGGAACAGTGCCGGAAACAGCCAGACTCCAGTTAGAAACATGGGGATGTTTTCCTCCGGGACCTTCCGGAATTGTGGTGTAACCTACTTTACCCGCTACTCTGGATTCCTCGGGATCTTCATAAAGTGACTTAAAGACATTGGCATCAAAAATCATAGCAGCAGTGCCATCCATAAAAGTAGATGTGGCCTCAGACCAGTGAAACATAGTAGGTCCTAAAGGGCCATATTCTCTCAGGAGTTTCCCATAAAAATCAAAGGCTGCAATACTTTCCGGAGATGCAATATTGGCATTTCCTTCCTCATCTGTCCATGACCCTCCAAAACTATACAGAAAATCAACAAATTGAGAAGTAGCAGCAGCTTTCTTACCTCTTAAAACAATCCCTACCATCTCTTTTCCATCAATCTCTTTACCATGGAAAAATTTGGCGGCTTCCTCCAGTTCCTCCATTGTTTCCGGAACCTTGACATCATACTCGTCAAACAAATCCTTGCGATAGGACAGAAGAGAGGCTTCTGCATTAATAACTACACCAATTTGATGGCCTTCGATGCTTGCTCCATCCATGGGACCTGCGAAGAAGTCTTCCGAATCCCATTCTTCAATTTCGGTAAGTTCAGGATCTTCCATATATCCTTCCAGAGGGGCAAGCCAGCCGGCTTTCCAGTAGTGCAGTTTTGCCTGACCTGGCATTATCATGTATCCATCTACATCCGCACCTGCATTTAATTCGATTAGTCGTTTATCACGAAACTGGTCTTCCGGAAATACTTCCATATTTACCTTAATACCGGTTAATTCTTCAAATTCCGGAATTTTAGGTTCAATAAAGGTGGTAAATGGATGCTTATTCATTAGTAAGCGTATTTCGGTTCCCTCAAATTGACGCCAGTTGAAATTGGCAAGAGATGTGCTTGAAAAAAATATTAGCAGTAACAAACTTAAGAATAGAATAATAAACTTTTTGTTCATTTTTGTCCTCCTAAATTACAAAAATTTACAAAAATCACATGTCTGTCTTAATAGATAGAGTATTCTTTCATCCCCCCTTTCATCTATAAAGTCTGACACCTTTCCTTATTCTAATTAATATTGTATCAAATTCTATGTAGAAAATACAATGTTAGTTCAATAACTAAGCGCAAGTAGATTTTTGTTGTATTATTTGTATACTCTTCTATGTTTTATGAATAACTTTATTCACATTCTTGATTACTGCAATAACCGAATTCCAATTGCAAATGAGGATGATAGATATGAAAATCATGTTCCAGTATTTCTTCAATCTGTCGTCTGATATTGTCTGCCTCACTTATTTTCATATCCTCTTTTAAGGTAAGATGACTTTCAAAAAGAACTCGTTTTTCATCAATTTGCCAAATATGAATATGATGCAAGGTTATTAACCTGGGGAATAAGTTCTATTTTTTTCTTTTATTTCTTCAATATTAATTTTTACAGGAACTCTTTCCATTAATATCAAAACACTTTGTTTCAAGATTTGATATCCCTGCACCATAATAAATAATGCAAGACTAATAATAGACAAAACCGGATCAATAAAATTAAAAATCATAGAGAAATAAATGATTATTCCGCTGCTGTGACCGCTAACGAGAGGTATCACCTAATAAATGCAGGTAAAGCTGAACGTATGTTCAAGCTTTGATGTGTTCCCGGATGAAGTAAATAAACGCTGACCAAATCTGCAATAAAACCAAAAACTCCGACTCCTATCATTAAATGGGTAAGTAATTTCAAATGGGATTTCTAAAGCGAAAACTATGCTTCTCTGAAGAGAAGAGGCAAATTATGATAATTACAGAAGAATTAAGCAAAGACCAGCTAATATTTCAGCCCGCTTATAACCAAAGGTCATTTAAATCGGAGAACGCATGCCTATCTTTCTTGCCAGATAACTAACCAGGATAGCCATCCCGTCACTAAAATTATGCAAAGCATCAGCCAGCAGGGGAAAGACTGCCTGATAATATTCCTCCAATAATCTCTACCAGGCAAATCATAAAATTGATGATAAATTAATTTTACAGAAAAATTGGGATTGACTCAAACATGATCATCCATTTTTTACTTCATAATCTTATTTTTTAATCAAATCTATATAATATTATTATAACATGACATCAATGAAGTAAAATGAATTTAGGTATGTTCTTTTTCGATATACTCAATCTAATTTTTCATAAAAGTGTTTATAACTTAATCATCTACTGCATAATATTGACAGGGCAATGGCATTTAATTTGGCCTCACTCTTGTCTGCCCGGGAAGGAATCATAACCGGTACCCTGGCACCGACCACAAGATTACCCTCAGGAAAGTTAGTATAATAGATAATACTTTTCCCAAAGATGTTGCCACAAGCAATATTGGGAACGATTAATATATCAGCCTGACCTGCAACCGGTGACTGAATTCCTTTTTTTTGAACTGCAAATTCCGAGATAGCATTATCAAGAGCTAATGGACCATCAATAATACAATCTGGTATCTGACCCCTTTGATTCATCTTTGCAATAATTCCAGCCTGTAAAGTCTCTTCCATATCAGGATTTAGCACTTCTACTGCTGCCAGCACTGCTACCTTAGGGGTTTCAATGCCCAACTTATCAGCTACACTCACTGCGTTTGTAATAATCGAGACCATTGCCTTTAAGTCCGGCTTAATATTTACTCCACCATCACTTAATAACACCAAACGGGACTGTTCTTCTCTTTGATCCTCAAATACGAAAACATCACTAATGTAATTTTTGGTTCTTAATCCCGTTTCTTTATTAAGAACCTCTTTCAGAAGTGTGGCAGTTTTTATTTTTCCCTTTAACAAAATACCACCCTTTTTGACTTCTTCCACAGCTGCCGGAGCTTTTTCTTCTTCACTTTTAATTGAAACAATTTCCTGGATAAAAGAACGGTCCCGGTAACCAAGCTCTTGCAATGCACTTGCGATTTCTTTTTCTTTGCCAACCAAAATAGCCTCACCAAAACCCTGCTCGTAGCTTTTTTTAACTGCTTTCAGTGCTTCCAGGTCTTCTCCTCCGGCAATTACAACCCGTTGTCTGCCCCCTTCCGTTAATTTCCGGAATAACTGCTGAAAACTGGTTATCATTTTTGTTCCTCCTTAATTTGACAATTATCTGCATTGATTAGAATATGTAATACCGAACTATAGACTATAGCTTTCTGATACCTTCCTTAATTTTCTCCATGCCTTGTTTAATCATATCGACAGAGGTAGCAAATGAAAAACGTAAATATCCTTCCCCATATTGACCAAAGGCGTTACCGGGTACAGTCACTACACCACACTCATCAAGTAAGTACATAGATAAGTCTTCTGAATTTTTGCCTGTTTTGGTAATATTTGGAAAAGCATAAAAAGCACCTTCCGGTGACAGACATTCAAATCCATCAATCTCGTTAAGTCCTTTCATAATAACATCCCTGCGTTCTTGATAAGCAGCACGCATTTTTTCAATGCTAGCTTTAGTTTCTTGTTGATTTTGTAAGCCATATAATACTGCACGCTGTGTTACAGAATTTGGACAAACAGCGGTATTCTGCTGAATTTTTATCATTTCTTTAACCAAAAATTCAGGGCAAGTGACGTAAGCGATTCGCCAACCGGTCATGGCATAGCTTTTAAATCAAAAATGGAAATAGTGCGTTCCTTCATTTCCCAGCAGGGATGCGATACTCAAATGTTTTCTTCCGTCAAATAATATATCCTCTCATAGAGCTCATCACTGATAATAAACAAATTATGTTCTTTCGCTATTTCGGAAACCTTCTCTAAAATGTCCCTATTGATAACCATGCCCGGTAGGATTACTGGAGAATTCAGTAAAATGGCTTTTGTTTTTGGTGTAATCATCTTTCTAACTCATTAGGGTCAATTTGAAAATGATTTGCCCCTCTCTAATGGGAAGAGAAAAACCAGTTCCTCCGCTAAAATAACCTGAGAACCATAAACAAGAAATCCAGGGTCTGGAACAATTAATTCATCTCCAGGGTTTAATAATACATAAAAAGCCGAAAATAGGCTTGTGTACCTCCTAGAGGTTACCAGTACTTCTTCAGATTTAACCGGAATATGATTAAAATCATTTAACTTCTGAGATAGTGCTTCTCTTAAATCAGCAAATCCGGCATTAGAAGTGTAATGGGTGTAACCTTCCTCAATAGCTTGTTTTGCTGGCTTCCCAGGCTATGATCAGGTGTAAACAAAATCCCAGTTCCTGTACCAGGAAATAATAATATCTTTCCTGTTTTGTGCCAAATCCAAACAATTTACGAATACCCGAAGGTTTAGTTTTTAAGATTCTGATTCAATTCCATAATTTTCCTCCCTTAAAAATAAATCCAATTTAATCTATATATTTTAAACAGGTTAAGTAGGAATGACATATGTATCCCATTTCCAGCGCTTTAAGATTAATATCAATAGTCGGGCTGGTAAATTTTTCGAACTGACCCAACCAACACTTACTCTTTTCTTAACAGGGGTGAGGAACTGCTGGAAAAGCAGCTCCCAAGGATGACAATGTTTGCAGCAATAATATGACCGGCTTCTTTGGCAACTTTTCAGCATCAATCAGATACAAATTATCTATTTCCATGCTTAAACTTATCAAACATTTTGATTTTATCCGGGATATTTGGAAATACCCAAAGAAACAGTGAAAGACACTATTATAGAGCTATTAGTTATAACCCAGGTATGTTTACCAATTTGTCAAAGTTCTCAATATTTCCGAAGGTTCAAATGCCAGAACTAAATCAGCAGCATTCTTCTCGATAAAGTGGACTATTTGCTTTTCCAATCTTTACTTCAGTTACAGCTGTTCCACCACGTTGTGCCATGCCATGGACTTCACTCATTACTACGTTTAACCCCTGAGACATGGCCGCTGCTCAATAATGGTAGCAGTTTTTATCGTACCCTGTCCACAATCCCGATTAAATAAATCTTATAACATTCTTTTGAAATCAATTTTCACCTCAATTGCTTTCTGCGGACATATCTGAACACACCTCCGCATCCAGTACACAATAATTCATTAATATGAACCGAGCCATCTTTTTTATAAATAGCCGGGCAGTTAAATTGCTTTAGACAAATCTGGCATTGAGTACATTTTCCTGTTAATTTGGAACTAGACTCATTACTACAGTTTTTAAGCATAATATAAGTTGAAACAAGAAATAATGGCCAGAAACACTACAATATTTGCAGAGCTCTTTTGAGTCAGGGTGTTTAAAACCTTTGGGATCCAGCTACACAAGTGTTACTTTCGTTATACTCACAAGGGAATACGCTGGTGATATGTATACTTGGATTAGGCTGACCACCGGTCATAGCGGTTATGCTGTTATCCAGCACAACTACCATAATATTGGCACGATTGTGGACTGCGTTAATTAAAGGTGGTATCCCAGCATGAAAGAAAGTAGAATCACCAATAAGGGAAACGATTTTCTGCTTGGTTGCCTTGGCCATACCGCTTCCTATACCAATACTGGAACCCATACAAATACAATAATCTGCCATATGATAGGGTGGTTGCATTGCCAGTGTATAACAACCAATATCATTGGAATAGATAATATCTTCATCTTTTATTTTCAAGCTTCTGACAGCTTTTTTAATGGCATAAATAGATGAACGATGAGGGCAACCGGGACATAGTACCGGAGGACGTAATGGTGGTGCTAAATCTATTTTTATTTCTGCTTTTTTAGATAAATTAAAATCTATTACTTTTGCCATCGACTCAGCAATAATATCAGGATGATACTCATAAATTCGAGGAAATGTTCCATCTAATTTCCCGTGAACAGTTATTTGTTTGCATTCTTGACCTAACAGGGCCAGGACTTCTTTTTCAATAACCGGCTCCACTTCTTCTATTATCATAACTTTGTCTATGCCACTAAGAAATTTTTTGACTAATTCTCGCGGAAAAGGATAACTTAATCCCAATTTAAGGATATTGATCTGCAAGGAATATTCATTAACGATATCCATTACATAATTGTATGACGCCCCGCTAGTGATAATGCCTGTTTTACTATCACAATGATTAACAATGCGATTAATTGGCGAATCATTTGCTACTTTTTCTATCTGATGATGCTTTTCTATCAGGGCTTTCCGTAGTCCTTTGGCATAGGCAGGTGCAATATTAAAACGTTTTTCTTCTTTTTTAAAAAATCCTTCCTTCTTTTCTGTCTTAATACAATCCAGTTGAACTACAGACCGCATATGAGAGACCCTGGTGGTTGTGCGCATTAATACAGGTATCTCAAACTGTTCGGATATCTCTATTCCGTATTTCATAAAATCTTTTACTTCCTGCGGGTTGGAAGGTTCTAATACCGGAATCCCAGCTAATTGTGCCATAAGTCGATTATCCTGTTCATTCTGGGATGAATGCATTGAAGGGTCATCAGCTGAAAGTATAATCATACCTCCGCGAACACCGGTATAAGCTGTGCTCATAAAGGAATCAGCAGCTACATTTAAACCGACATGTTTCATAAAAACAAAAGAACGTAAGCCGGAGGCAGCAGCTGCAGCAGAAACTTCCAAAGCTACTTTTTCGTTCACAGAAAACTCAAAATAAACCCCTGCTTTTTTGGCAATCTTGGCTAGAACATTTCCAATCTCAGAAGAAGGAGTCCCGGGATATGTTGAGGTAAAAGAAACTCCTGCTTCCAATGCTCCTCTAACCGCTGCTTCATTGCCTAATAAAAATAATTTTTCATTTTTCTTCTTTTCTAAAATCTCTTCAACTTTCAATTGATTACTCCTATTCTTTTTGAGATATTTCAAACCTCTTGCTAAATATTGCTTGTTTCAAAATCTCAAGACCTGAAAGCTTGTGGTAATGTAATTTTTTCAACCGTATTCTTAAGTGATTTAACCATCTTATTTAAGATATCAGATTCCAGGCGGGCAGTCGGAAGACTGAAACTCAAAGAAGCGGCAATATTTCCTCTATCATCAAAAATCGGTGCAGCAATACAGCATACTCCGGGACGATACTCTTCACTGACAAAACTATAGCCTTGTTCACGAATTTTCTGAAAAATTAAAATTAGCTGCTTGGGATCCGTCACTGTCTTCGGGGTATAAGATTTCAATTTATTTTTCTTTAAAAAGGCATTTTGCGTTGTTTCTTCCTGATAAGCCAGTAATGCTCTGCCTAAGGCAGTACAGTGGGCAGGTTGATAAGTACCAACTTTAAAGTCAAGCTTCAGGGCATGAGGTGATTCGATACTGTGCAAGTATACTACCTGACCTTGATCAAGAACTGCCAGGTTAACCATTTCTTTATATTTTCCCGCCAATCTTTTCATATGAGGAATAATATCTAGAATATGAATGCGCTCATTCATGGCAATGCCAATTTTGGAAAATTTATAGGTGAGATAGTATTTACGGCTCTCCTGATTGTGTGCTATATAACCAAGAGATCTCAAGGTTCCCAACAATCGGTAGACAGTCCCTTTGGGCAATTGAGATTCTTTCATTAATTCAGCTATGGAATATTCCATTTTGCCTCTTGCTAATATTTCAACAAGAAAAAAAGCAAATTTAACAGACCGTACGGGATATTTGAAGGATTTGTCATTATCAAGTTGTTCCATTATTTAAACCTATAGTTTTATATAATAAACTATTTTAGTATAACATAGTTTAAATAATTTGTCTTCCCAATAGATAATTACTTTGCATCAATCAGGGTTTTACAATGTTGTAAAATTAAGTGCAAAAGACTACTTCCGAAAAATTTATAGGGCCTCTATCATTCTTTTTAAAATTTCTTTAATATTCTTGCTCAAATTTCTTACCAACTCTGGATTATCAATTAGCGATCCAAGGTCAATCCGAATACTTCTAGCATCAACTTTTGTAATCGCTGAAAGTAATTTTTCTTTAAGCTGCTCCTTATTATTAATACTTTCAATGCATTCATAATTCGGCATTATACCTTTCTCTAAATACCAGAGCAAATCATAATAATCCCTTCCTTTAACTGTTGCTAAGGTTTTCCCTGACTTATCGGTCTTTTCCCATTTTCTCATCAAAACAGCTCGAATCTTGGTAGCCATTAAAGTTGGTAAATCAAAGGTCTTAACCAATACTGTTCTATTAAACTTAAATAAAGGAATAGTTTCTATTTTGTAATCTACACAAAAAACAAATTTATTGAAAATTTCTATTTTCAAAAAGAGAAGGTCCGATTCACTTTTCCCGGCTAATCCCAATTCACGCAGCAAAGGGAATTTTAAATAGATCCGGAATTTCTGTGTCACTGCTTTTACTTCAAGATCTGTCTTTTTCTTAAAGTACTCTTCTAAATCTTCAGCTAATTTGGAAACTTCTATTTTTTTCTTCAAATCAACAAAATCCAAATCTTCTGAAAGGCGCGGCATTTTATAACAGTGAGCCAGGCTAGAGCCTCCATAAAAAACAAGCTGACTGTATCTCCTGTCAGAATAGATAAAATCCAAAACAAGAATCTGCAAATAATTCTTTAATAAATTTCGGGTAAAAACCTTGTCATCAGAAGCAGACTCCTTAATTAGTTTAGCTAAATATACTTTTATTAATTCCATACTTCAATCCAAAAGATAATTAAATATTTTTTTTAATTTTTTAGAACCCTCTAAAGCAATATATCTTCTTACTTCTTTAATATCAGATCGAGTTAAGTTTTCTACATTTAGTCTTAATTCACTCACGGTTTCCTTATTAGGCAAAACATTTTTACGCAGATATAAAAAGTCAAATAGAGCCTTGGCTTTGGTAGCTCTCATAATAGAAAAACCGCTATCCTCAGATAATTCATAACCAATAAAAAGAGAAGGTTTAATTGTATGGTATATAAAATTACCAAGATTGTTGGTAAAAATAGCCGTTTTATTCTGAGAAACAGAAGTTAGGTTAACTGGTATTTCGGTTAAAATATTATGGCGATAAAGAACTGTATCCAAGCTTAGATAGGAAGGGGGATATAAAAAATTGGCTAGAAAATCGGTAAATATTTCTATCTCACCACGGTTTCTCATTTTCTCAACATAAGCAGCAGTTGTGTAAATCCCCTTTTTTAAACGGAGCAACTTACCACTTTTCTCATAGCGGTGCAAAACCATCCGGAGATAAGAGTTACTCTCTTCAACACCCAAAAAATCATTGAAAGTGAAAACCGGCAGTTTCTCTGCTAACTCTATTATAGTTTTACTTCTATTTTTATCATTTCTCATAATTTACAAATATTGTAAATTATCAGAAACACTTTGTCAACCCTTCGAATTGCCTCATCAAAAAAGTATTTGAAATTTAATAAATCAAGCAAGGGAAATTTGCAATTATTTTTCCCATATACATTATCAAAAAATAATATTGTCAATAATAAAGATTTGACCCCTTTATCTTAACTGGGTCAGATACTGTCTTAAAAATCAAGCTCTACTAGCGGCAATTCTTGAGAAGGTTTAACTTTTAACCATTCCAAAATATATAAATTGCGGATTGTTTCAGCAACATCAGCTTGATTTAATGGTGGTCTTCTTCTTTGTTTCCATTTCATTACTTCATCAAGAATATCTTTTTCTGTAATATCATCCTCTTTATTAAATTCCTCTTTAACAAATAAAACCTTTGCTACAACTTCTGCTTTATCAGTATTTAACCGTAGAAACAAGTCAACTGTTTTGTCAATTATTTTATTCCATCTTTTTATATCATCTTGATATTTATTCCGAGCAATCTCATAGTTTAATCCTGGAAGAACTCTAAACATTTTTCCTAACTTCTTTTCTTGTATTATTCCTGCATTAACAAGCCTTTTCTTCACATCATCTAGCCCAGGAGAATAAGGGCCAAATGAACTTTTTTGATAACTTAATCCCGTTGGTAAGCCTAAGTTGGTAGATACATAGGCAATTTTTTGAAATATAGTTCGACCCACAGGCATATGATACTTCTGCTTTTCAATACGGTTAACAATTTCAACTAATGCCACCCAGGCAGGGTTAATTTTATTTAATACCCTCTTGCCAGAACTTACTTTTTTAGATTTAGATTCTTCTGATAAAAATTCTATTTTTAATTGATTCGGAGGGGTGCCATATGGTGCATAAATTTCCACTGGAATGTCCAATTTTGATGCATATTTATAAATAAGTGGGCCTATCGATTCCCATAACAATTGGCCATTTCCACATCCAAGAGGAGGAATTGCTATCGATTTAATATTCCACTTTTTATATTCTTTAGATAATATTTCTAATCCCTTTTCGATATCTTCAATACGAGAGGCAGCTCGCCAATGATGCTTAGTAGGGAAATTGATAATTTTTGGAGGAAACAGCCCGCTATTATATAAATAGGGGACTCCTGGCTGAACTTCTTTCTCTTTACAACGATTTACATAATCCTTATACATTTCAGGAAATTGTTTTTTAAACTCCGCTGCAATTCCCTTCCCCATAATGCCTACACAATTAACAGTATTAACAAGTGTTTGTGCCTCTGAATTAAATATATTACCGATTAATACTTTCATACAAAATCCTCTTAATAAAAGAATATTTCTTTATTAATTATAACATTAATGTCACATATTTTACATAAGCTACTATATGCTACATGATTGGCAACATATGCACCAATAATAAAAATAGGATCAATATAGTCTGGCACTAGTACTTCTGCACATTTTACTCCCTTAAGCCTATATTGTTCAATTTGATCATTTTTACCAATCCAAAAAGTGGCATAAATCTCTTCTTTATTCAATAATGGTAATCCTTCAGCAACATGTTTTAAACCAACAATCTCTAGCTGCATTTTGGTCAGTAATAATGACACCATCAATATCTAATACTGAATCAGCAATTTTTAGCACGCATATTTTATCGTTTTCTGACCTTCTACTGCTTAGCATGGGATTGTGAGCATCAAAATATAAATTGGCATAATAATGTAAACTCTTATTTGTACCAATTATTTTCTTTTTTGCTCTTCGTTCCTGAACGCCTCCTTCAGAAATATCTTTAAAAGGAATATCTTGAGAACGATTATGCGATAATATCCCTGACCGAAGAATTGAGGGAACGTTTTCAATATAAGTAATAAAATGTAATTCTTTAATATCATTTCTATCCATAGAAATCAGACCTATTTTATATAATTCTTAACTTGATGTTCTTATTCTGGCATAAAGATAATTTTTTGATTATCCTGGTTGATTAAATTATTTTATCATTGGTGTTATTTTTCAATGATAGACCTCTTCCCTTCTTTTTGATTATTATCTTTCAACTTATTTCCTTTACATCTAAAAAAAATAGATTAATAGCGTGACAAAGGACCGTCCCCTGGTTTGTTTATGAATTCAAATTTAATCGCAATTGGGGATTATCTTTCTTCAGTCTCTCGATTACCTTATCAACAAAATCTTCCGCTGTTTTTAAAGCAGTTTCTGCTTCAACTTTCGATACTGGGAGAAAAAGATCATAGGTAAACTGATTTCTTTTTCTACGCATTCGGTCAAATTTTTTAATTAGATTCTTAAAACCTTTTCCTAATATCTCACCG
>JAGYIZ010000052.1 GCA_018402425.1 Candidatus Atribacteria bacterium
TCATACCTATATTCAGTAAAATTTTTTAAGTTCGTAAATTCTCCCGGAAAAGAAAAGGAAAAAGTTAACTGTGATAATTGATAATAATAATCTAAAAAAAATAGTAGGTCTATTTTTGTTTATCTTTATTATCTTTATAGGTACTTTCTCGCTTAACCTTGTGGAAGTCTATGCCGATACAATTAAAATAGAAGAAACAATAGTACCTATATTAACCTATCATAAATTCTGTACTGGCGATAGTCCGGATGCTTATACTATTAATATTACCCGCTTCGAAGAACAAATGGCCTATCTTGAGAATAACGGATATAGCGTGATTTCCATAACTCAGCTTTTGAAGTGTATTGATAATAACTTTTTCCCTGAAAAACCTGTTGTTATTACGATTGACGATGGATTTAAATCAGTTTACAACCTTGCCTTCCCTGTATTAAAGCAATATCAATTTCCGGCTACTCTTTTCTTGTATACTGATTTCATTGCCAATGATCCTCATCAGTTATCCTGGCAGAAAATCAGGGAAATGATAGATGGGGGTATGGAAATTGGCTCTCATAGTCTTAGTCATTGTAATTTAGTCAATATGAAACAAAATGAATCCCATCTGGATTACCTGAAAAGAATAGATAAAGAGATTACCCTTTCCAGGACGATTCTAGAAAGAAACACCGATAGCCCGGTTCAATCTTTCGCCTATCCTTACGGTGTTTATAGCCAGCAAATTAAGATGTTGGCAAAACAAGCTGGATATCAGGCCTTGCTTAATGTTAATGGTATGAATAATTCCATTCCTATTAATCCATATTCTCTGAACCGCCAAATTATTCCTGCAGGTTTCTCAATAAAACAATTCGAGTCCTTGCTTCAAGAAAAAACTCTGAAGTTGAATGCTATTTTCCCAGCCGACGGTACAGTTACTGATAATCAGGCAATAAAAGTAGGAGCAATATTAAATAACCCGAACATTGAGCCGGATTCACTATTTTTTAGATTGAGCGGTTCCGGATTGCTGGATTACACTTATTCCAACGAATTACAGGAAATATCATTTACACCGGTTGCACCCAAATTGCTCCAGAAGAGGACCTGGATTGCCCAGATTAGTGTCAGAGACAAAAAAACAGGTGTTCGAAGGAAATTCTCCTGGCTCTTTACAGTCTCAGATAGGGCAGAATTTCCAAATTGGTAATTTTTCTACCCTATCTATAACAAAAAATGATAAATAATTTAAGTAATTATTTATCAACACTAAGCTCCGTTTTTTGTAATACAAAAGAATGTACTTATACTTATATCTAAATTACTCAAATTTAGTGTCTTTTAACTTTTCTACCATCTTGATAAAATCATCAACCCACTCGGCATTAAAATTGATTCCCTTTTTGGTCTGAATATATTCATCTTTATCCTTAAGCTTGACAAAAGTTCTAATATCAACCCTTTGCGAGCCTCTAAATTCTCCCACAGACAATACAAGTCGTTTGTTATCAGTGATATCCAGTTTATCTATTTGCCTCATATATTACTTCCTCTCTTTTTTGTTATTTTAAGCACCGTCAAGCATCCCATCTCTACCGGCAAGCTGATAGGGATCAACTGTGACTACTTTGGAATCGGTATATTCTTCTTCAATCTTTTTCTTTTCTTCCTGAAAATTGGATGAGATGATTATTTTGAGTGATTGAATATGCTCAGCATATTTTAAAACATTCTCGTGTGGTTGAGAAGGGGTAAATAAAAAACATTTTTTTGGTTTATATTTTTCTAAATATTTCTCAACTCCTTGTAAGTGAACAATTCCAATCTTATCCATATTGGAAATTAATATTTTTTCACCTGATTGTTTTGCGCTAGCCATACGAACAACCTCCTTCCTTTAATTGTTCCAAACAACATACCACTATACCATAGTTTTAATAATTAATAGGTCGCTGTCCTAATAAAATATCCCCGCGGAAAATGCCTTAACAACATAGTAGCCCCTTCTTGCCTGCCTAATTCAAACTCTAAACCGACAATTTCCATATTCGCTACATCACAGGAAGTGGTGAAATATTTTTGTACATACTCTCCCAGATAGGGACTTATCAAATTAGAGAGCAATAAGGCAATGATAATATTTAATAAACTGAACATCCCTGTGGTAAAAAGTAAAATCAGAAATATCAGGGCACTCAGGAAATTGGCTATTGCAATGTCTGTTCCACAGCGACGATGAATTGCCAGCTGACAATTTCCCTGTTTCAACAATTTTAAACCTTGAATCGCGGCATCTTCCACCATTTCCGGGTTCTGGATTCCGGCAATATAAAAACCATCTTCTCGCGATAACCCGGAAATATTCAAATGATGTCCTGCAAGCTGTTCTAAAACATTAATGGTAGCATGCTCTATCGCATGATTTCTCTTTATATTTTGACTTTTAGCTACCCTCCAAATTTGTTTAGGTACAGTAATCAAGGTTATAAAAGAATAAATTGTAAAACCATAAGGTAAAAAAAACAAAGCAATAATAAAAAAGAAAAACATGGGCATCAGAAAAAGATATAGCAAAAATAGTAAAAACAATTCTAACTAACCTTCTTTCTACAGTTGGATTTACTAAAAACATACCAATATTAACGGTTAACTAAAAAACTGTCAACCCATGTATATGATTTTTATCTTTTATTATTAATTAATGGGCTCAAAAGGAAAATTATATTTGCTCAAGTTCAGTTCTTTTTGCATTACCAAAATTTCTTTCTGCACCTCCCGGTTAATGGGAATTCCTTTTTCTTTTCTTTCCATCCATGCCAGGTATTCTTTTTCCCCGGCAGAATATATTCTCTCCGCCCCTGGTGCCTTTTTGGAAAAACGGAGCTCTCTCAATATATCCCCTACATTTTTTTTGAATGATTCAAGCTCAATAAAAGATGATATATTCATAGCCATAAAGAAATGTCCCATGGCTCCATCCTGGGGAGTTCCATTCTTATTTATTTCCAGCTGAGAGAGATAGGCACCCCCGGAAAGTGCTGAACATAATATTTCAACTACTGTAGCCAGACCATATCCTTTATAACCGGCAGTTTCCTCACCCTGACCTCCTAGAGGGAGCAAGGCTGCTTTTTTGTCATATACTTCCCTGGTAATACCTCTGGAATCAGTGATAACTTTTCCCTCATCATTAATTATCCAGCCATCTGGAAGATTTTTGCCACATGATTCCAAATAGGTAACCTTGCCCATTGCTTTTACTGAGGTAGCCATATCTAATAGAAATGGGAACTCCTCATCAGACGGCATGCCGATAGCAATAGGGTTAGTACCAATCATTCTTTTTAGGCCAAAAGTTGGGGCAACCAGCGGAACAGCATTAGTACTGGAAACCCCTATCATATTAGTTGCTACGGCCATTAAGGGATAGTATCCTGCAAAGCCATAATGCCCTGAATTTTTGACTACCACCATTGCCATATCTGCCTTTTTGGCTTTTTCTATAGCCAATAACATTGCTTTCTTGCCTGCAACATGTCCCATGCCGCCCTGTGCATCTATTATGGCAATATTTGGCCTATCTTTAACTATATCAATATTAGTATCAGTAGAGCGGACTCCAGAACTAATCTGGTCATAATACTTTGCCTTAAAGCGGTTAATCCCGTGGGATTCTATACCATATTTATCAGCCGAAATAAGAACATCTGCACATATCTGTGCATCTTCCTTCTTTACACCTAGGTTCTCTAGAACATCTCCCATAAAATTTCCTAAAACATCTGCTGAAACATAACAATATTGGTTATTCATCTTAAAATAGTACTCTCCTCTTTCTTTTTCTATTTTTTTTGTCAATATTCTATTACTTATACTAATATTATTTTTATTTTCAGTTTTACCAACAATTAAAAAGGAAAATCGTATTTTTCCAGATTCAATTCCTTTTTGATTTCCAGTAATTGTTGCTGTAGATTTTTATTAATTGGTGCACCCTTGTCTTTCCTGTCTAACCAAGTTAAATATTCTTTTTCTCCGGCAGTATATATTTTTTCCGCTCCTGGCGCCTTTTTGGCTGAACGAAGGGTTCGTAGGATATCACCAGTTGTCTTTTTAAAGGTCTCTAAATCAATAAAAGAAGAAATATTTATTGCTATGAAGAAATGCCCTAAATTTATGGGAACCTTTTTTCCATCTTCCATACCCGAAAGCATCTTCAGGAATTTACCTCCCTGCAGAGCAGCTGATAATATTTCTACTACTGTGGCATATCCATACCCCTTATAACCGGCGGTTTCTTCTCCTATTCCTCCCAGTGGAACTAATGCCGCCTTCCCTTTCTGAAAGGCTTCCAAAATCTGATTAGGATTTGTCATTGCCTTTCCGTCAGCACCGATGACCCAGCCTTCAGGTATTTCCTTTTCTGCCCTATCATAAAGCTCAATCTTTCCTCTTTGAACCATAGAGGTAGCACAGTCCAGGAAGAAGGGAAATTCTTCATCCGAAGGCATAGAAAATGTTAACGGGTTGGTTCCAAACATATTTTCCACTCCAAAAGTAGGAGCAACTGAAGGGCGGGCATTGGTTCCAGTTATACCAATCATTCCGGCTTCTGCTGCCATCAAAGTATAATACCCGGCAATTCCGTAATGAGTTGAATTCCTGGCAACAACCATACCCATCCCATATTTTTTCGCCTTTTCAATGGTTAAATCCATTGCCTTTTTGGCAATAACCTGACCCATTCCATTATGGCCATCTACTACTGCTGTAGCCAGGGAATCCTTAATAATTTCAAATTGTGTAACCGGTGATTGGATACCTTTTTTTATTCTGTCATAATAAATTGTTTTGAGACGTCCCACTCCATGTGTATCAATACCGCGTTTATCTGCCGCAATCAAGACATCGGCACATATCATGGCATCCTCTTCCGGGACACCGACACCTACAAAAGCATCAACCATAAAATTTTCCAGTGTTTCAAAATCCACCCAAACAGTATTTTTACTCATTGTTATTTCCTCCATTTCCTTCGGATTTTCTTATAGATTCACTATAGCAAAATGGGAAGAAGTTTGCAATGCAAACTGTATCAAGTATCGGGTATCGAGTATCGAGTTAAAAATATAGGAAGTTTCAAGATTCAAGGTGCAAGGAAAAATTAGATACTGTGTCAAAAGTCAACTCACAAACTCTCCCAAAAGACACATTATTAATTATTATTATAAAATTATCCTTTTCTTATACTTCCCTCTCCCCTCGGAGGGAGAGGGCTAGGGTGAGGGGGAGGAAATGAAAGAGGAGTATTGGTTATAAAATAAAGTTTTTAGTTATTTGTATAGTACAAGTGATGAGCAATAGATAATAAGATCTAAAATATTAAATCTATAAGCAATATAATTTACCAATTAATAAGACGCAAGATTCAAGGTGCGAGGTACAAGTTAAAATTAGTCGTTAGTCGTTGGTCGTTAGTATTTAGTTTAATACAGTACAAAAACACAAAAACGTTCTGGAATAATTGTATGAGATTGCTAAAAATACAGCCCGCTGAATTTGGACTCGATACACGATACTAGATACCATATACTATTAGTTATTGTGAAACTACAAAACTTTAGCAGATTTTTGCCCGGCTTTTGAATTTCATAGCTCTGTGGTAAAATAATTGATAGATACCAACCAAAAGAAGGTTTTTTATGAAAATTTTAGTTTGCACGGATGGTTCTGAATCCAGTCAGAAAGCCTTGGAGGAGGCTTCGATCATCGCTAAAGGATGTAATGTTGTGGAAGTAACAATAATTCACGTTCATGACCCTTCTCTGGGTGCAACTTTGCCGTACTATGAAAGTATTACAGCTGAACAAATGAAAAACTTTCAAAACATGATGGCAGAACAGAAAAAAGAGAGAGAAAAAATCCTATCTCAAGCCTCAAAATTTTTAGAAGAAAAAAATATAAAAACACGGACAATCTTAAAAGAAGGACATCCCTCCCATACTATTGTGAATGTGGCAAAAGAGGAAGGATTTGATATGATTGTTATAGGTAGCAGAGGTTTAGGCGGCTTGAGAAAATTTTTCTTAGGAAGTGTAAGTAATGCAGTAGTACAGGAGACAGAAAATTGCAGTGTGCTGGTTGTAAAGTAAATTTTTTGATATTCAAAAAAATGATAATATAAAGATAATTCTAAACCTGGCCCCATGGCCAGGTTTATTTAGCTTCTCTCTTGTATACTATATTACCTGAGACCATGGTTAGTTCAGCTTCAAGATTCTTATTTAAAATCACAATATCTGCATCTTTTCCAGGTTCAAGAGTGCCTTTTTTATTATCTACACCAAGCAACTTTGCAGGATTATAACTGGCCATTTGGATTGCTTCTAATATTGACACACCTGCTTTGGTTACCATATTGTACACAGCTTTATCCATGGTTAATACGCTGCCGGCCAAGGTGCTATCTTGTAGTCTTGCCTGTTCCTCTTTTACAATGACTTCCTGTCCTCCCAGATCATAGATGCCTTCCGGTAAGCCGGTGGCTCTCATGGCATCAGTTACCAGAATGACTTTTCTCGCTCCTTTCAACTGATGTATCATTTTTAGTATGATAGGATGGATATGGATTCCGTCAGCAATAACCTCTGCGGTCAATTCAGGTTCAGTTAAAGCTGCTCCGACCACTCCCGGTTCACGATGATGTAACCCTCTCATCGCATTGAAGAGATGGCTAATGTGGGCCAAACCGGCATGAATTGCGTCCTGCATTTGCTGATAGGTAGCATTGGTATGGCCTGCCGAGATAATGAAATCTTTTTGGTGGAGCCAACGAATAAATTCTATTGCCCCGGGAAGCTCTGGCGCCAGGGTCACCAAATGAATTAAATGACCGGAGGCCTGATGGAGTTCCAAAAACTTCTCGGTAGAAAATTCTGTAATATCTTCTTCTTTTTGAGCTCCTTTCTTTTCCTTATTTATATAAGGACCTTCCAGATGCACCCCCAAAATTTCAGCAGCTCCGGTACCCTTTGTTTTTGCTTGCTGAATGCTTCGAAGGCTTTTAATAATCTTCTCTTTGCTCATTGTCATGGTCGTCGGAAGAAATGCGGTAGTGCCATATTGGGAATGGGTAGTAGCAACTTGTTTTACCGCCTCAGCTTCTCCATCCATGATATCTGCTCCACCGCCCCCATGAACGTGAAGATCAATGAACCCGGGAACCACAAATTTATCTTGGGCTTCAATGACTTCTATATTTTTCAGTGTAGAAAGATTTTTTTTCGAATCAGTGATGGTAACAATTTTTCCTTTTTCAATCATCACCATTTTATCCTGGAGTAATTGAAAAGGCGTGATGATGGTACCATTTAGAATAACAGTCTTGTGATCCTGGTTAATCATTAGTAAACAATCTCCCAATAAAAAATTTGTTGGAACTGATGGTCCTGCCTATTAAATAGACGAATCAATTTTTAATACTCCTTTTGATAGATGTTTTACGGTTTTGGGATGGTCCAGACATCCGGCGAAATTATCATATCCTTTTTCTTTTGCTTTCCATGACAGGCTGAACCACTGATCCTGGAAAGTTTTAACTATACGGGTACCGTAAGTATTTGTTTCAGTTCCCAGTAATACTTCATGTTCAGGAATAGGTGAAAATATATCGGACAAGTCTTTTGCATGATAGTAATGAGCACCGGTCTGGGGTTGCCCGGGTTTTATTTCTTCCAGGTGTTTCCTGGAATACCATAATTTATCGACAGAAAATATTAGATAACAATCATTATCATGAATATGAACATCAGGAACCTCCATTTGCATAAAATTCCCGGATCTGGTTGCCGGACTGATGACTTCCCAACAAAGGAGATCTTTTGATTTGGCCCGAGCGATACATCCTCTTCCCTGGGTTTCACCATAGTTCGCCTTGGCACAGATAAAGGCATAATAATTTTCTTCCCGGGGATTGTAAATGACATAGGGGTCCCGCCAGTGCTCTAATCCATCTTCAGAAATCTGGCAAGTTTCATACCATTGTGGATTTGCGGTGATAATCGGATTGCCTTTGTATTTTTCCCAGTGATGGAGGTCTTCAGAAATAGCCAAACCAATGCGCTGGACTTTACCTTTTTCCCGACTAAATCGAGAGGTGTAAAACATGTAAAACAAGTCATCCTTTTTAATGATTGATCCAGTCCAAAGAGAAGTATCATCCCACTCACCGTCAGGTCCTTTTTCAAGAACCGTCCCCATTTCAGACCATTGGTATAAATCAGGTGAAATAGCATGTCCGATGGAAGCAACCTCATGCCGATCATCCGGAGTCGGCAGATTTCTGTCAGCCTGTAAATAAAACAAGTGATAGTGTTTTTCCGAAGAGATTATCCAAAAATCCCAGAGATATTTATCTTTTGGCGAATAATTCATTTTTCATCCCTTTCCTTTTTATACTTTTCCTTTTGATTAGATAAGTTTATTGACCCTACCTGCTATCCTGATAACAATATAATAAAATTTATAAAATCAGAACTTTTTAGTAATCGTATCTGTTCTTAACTACCAGTAAATATACTTTTGTCAATCCATTACCCTTTCGTACCACTGGAAGCCACTGATTGCACAAACCATTTCTGAAAAATCAGGAAAATAACCAGGGAAGGTATAGTAATCATGGAAGCAAAGGCAAAAATGTCCCCCCAAACTTTAGGATCCTGACTAAAGAATTGTTGGATTGCTACTGGTAAGGGACGGTATTCGTAGCCCCTGGTAACCATTAACGGCCAGAGGAAATCACCCCAGCGAACAAGGTATTGTAAAATCGCGACCGTAGCAAAAACCGGTTTGGAAAGAGGTATGATAATTCTCCAGTAAACTTGAAACGGGCTTGCTCCATCAATTGTCGCTGCTTCATCAAGACTTTTGGGAAGACCAATAAAAAATTGGTAAAAGAGAAAAATCGAAAAAGCATCAGCAATAAAAGGAACAATCTGAACCTGGTAGCTATCCAACCATCCGATTCGGTTTACCATCAATAAGAGCGGAATCACTATAGATTCAGTAGGAATAATAATCAAGGCAATCACCAGAGTCAATATAAATTGTCTTCCTTTAAATCTGAGTCGTGACAGTGAATAGGCCAACATACTATTCACCAATAAACCGCCTAGAACCGTCGAACTGACTATAAAAACAGAGTTAAACATAAAACGACCAAAGGGCATTTGTTCAAACACATTAATATAGTTTTTAATTCCAAGCTCACCATAGGGAATAAATGCTCTAATATTACTCATATCTCGAATGATTTGGGTCTCATTGTTTTTGATGGAATTAACGAACATAAAGATAATGGGAAACAAAAAGAAAAGTGCTATGAGGATAAGTATAAGATAACGACCGGCAAGGTTTAATGATTTCTTGAAATGGTAATTTAAGCTGTGTGGACTTTGCTGTTTTATTGTTATCGATGTATCCATCATTATTGCACCGCCCTTTCTTCTTTTAAGTAAAATCTCTGGATTAACGAAACACAGAGCACAATCAGGAAAAACAGAACAGCGATGGTAGAGGCATATCCAACCCGAAGGCGTTGAAATCCCTGTTCATAAAGATAAACAATAGCAGTTCGGGTAGCCCCCTGGGGACCTCCCCTGGTCATTACCCAGACCTGGGTAAACAATTTAAAAGCCAGGATTGTGGTGGAAATCACGACAAATATGGTGGTATTACGAAGTTGGGGAATGGTGATATAGAAGAATTGCTGCCATTGATTAGCGCCATCAACATGGCTGGCTTCATAAAGTTCTTCCGGTATACCCTGCAATCCGGCTAAATAAATAATCATCTGAAAACCAACACCCTGCCAGATAGACAGAACCATAATCGCCGGCATAGCAAGACTGGTATCATTGAGCCAGCGATAAGGACCTAATTTACCAAAACTGATAACCTGTAAAACTTGATTAATAAATCCTTCTCCCGGATTGTATAAAAAATACCAGATGATTGCAACTACTACCATCGTAGTAACCACTGGACTAAAATAGATGGTGCGAAATAAGCTAATGAAACGTAATTTCTGGTTTACCAGTATCGCTAAAAGTAAAGCAAAAAATGTTTGCAGGGGAACCACGATAACCGAAAAGTAAAAATTATTTTTTAGTGCTTGCAGGAATTCAAAATCATTCAGCAGTCGAATATAATTTCTAAAACCGATAAACTGGGTCGGCAGATTAGGATTGGTAATGAGTCGTTGGTTTGTAAAAGAAAGAACAAAAGCCACGATAAAAGGAATGAGTAGAAAAATTGCTAACAGCAAAATAGCCGGAAGAGCAAATCTCCAGGCAGCATGGACTTCTTTTTTGTGTATTTCACTCAATTTAACCTGATTTTTATCTTCCTTATTTTGGGACATTAATTACCTACCCCCTCAAAATGTTAAGCATTTTAAATAAGGTATGCCTATGCCTCGGAAAGACATAGGCATTTAAAAAAACGAACTTCAAGTCTATTATTTACTGAGTAACAGGGTAACCTTGATTGTCTTCGATATCCTGATCAATTTTTTGGACTGCTTTATCGAGTTCGGACTGAACATCTGCACCGTTAATAATGTTCTGAACGGCTTGGGCAAAAGCAT
The DNA here is from genome assembly GCA_018402425.1 of Candidatus Atribacteria bacterium. GTDB lineage: Bacteria > Atribacterota > Phoenicimicrobiia > Phoenicimicrobiales > Stramentimicrobiaceae > Oleincola > Oleincola secundus. Next base: position 10,628 of record JAGYIZ010000052.1, read on the forward strand.
TGGTAATAGTTGGATAAGCTGGTGTCATTGGTCTGGCAACACCCACATCACTCTGTAATTGGTTTACGAAGATTCTCAATGGTCCTCCTTCACTGTACAGTTCAGATTGTTCGAAGGCGGAAATGCGGGCAGGTACAGCTCCGTTGGCATTGGTCATTCTTAATATCTGATCCGGTTGCATCAGGAATTCTAAAAATTTCCAGGCAGCATCGGGATGTTCAGATTGAGAGGTAATACCCCAGCACCAGGATCCGGTTCCGGTAGCAGCTCTATCCCCTAATTGCGGTGCAGGTAGCAGGATTAAATCATCTCCAAGCCCCTCGTGATGGGGTTGCCACATCCAGTGACCTACCCATGATAGAGCGGTAATTTTACGCCCATAAAAATCATCATCTCCGGCTGGCTGTGGGTTGGCATAACCTTTTTCAAATAGACCCTGGAACCAGGTCAGAGCTTCTATTGCTTCCGGACTATTCAACACACCGTCTGCGGATTGGTAATCACTCCGGTCAATTAAATCAGCACCCCAAGCCTGAATAAAAGGAGAATACCCATAGGTATACCATTCGCCTTGCCCGTAATTCAGCTTAAAATCTATCGCATATTCCACTTCTTCTAAAGCCTGTAATTTTTCGAGAGCTTCATTGAATTCATCCAAATTCCAGGCATCATCAATTCCCTGAGGGATACGCACTCCTGCTTTTTCCAGATAAGCCTTATTAGCCCAGATGGATAGACCGGAATCAAAGGTTCCTAAGGCATAAAATTTGCCGGCGTAAGTACCTTGGTCAATGATTGAAGGTAAAAGGTCAGCCTTAAATTCCTCGGTAAAATAGTCATCCATGGGGATAATATGACCAGCCCAGGCATAATTGTAAAGATTGGGTCCATCAAAATCCAATAAATCCGGCAGGTCACCCGCTAATGAAGCAGCACTTACTTGTTCATTATAAGATCCTTCGGGTAACCGAACGGGTTCTACCACCACTTCATCTTGCATGGCATTAAAGTCTTCGACTTGAGCATCTAGAACTTCCCGCTCCTCTCCCTTGCCGGAATGAAACCAAACTTCAATCGTTACCGGGTCAGCCGCCGATACTGTCAGCATAAAGCTAGCTACAAATGATAGTATAAACAGAGTTAAAATAAAATATGATAATTTTTTCATTTTTTACGCTCCTTTTACTTAATTATTCTGAAAAACTTGGAACAATTTCATTTTCTGAACCCATCACCTCCCCTCTAACTTTT
>JAGYIZ010000053.1 GCA_018402425.1 Candidatus Atribacteria bacterium
TATAAAATAGTTCCGGAATATGTTCCTAAAGTATTGTATTATGATGATTCAAATTATCTATTTGTCATGGAATCTGCCTCAAGTGAATCAATACCCTGGAAATCCTTGTTGTTAAATGGAAAGATTGATTATCAGGTTGGGGAAAAGGTTGCCTATGCTCTTGCCAGGGTACACGAGGTCTCCTCCCGGGATTATTTGATTAAAAAACAATTTGAAGATGATAGTTTTTTTATTGAATTACGTATTGAACCTTATCTGGAAACCATAAAAGGCAGACATCCTGCATTAGATCAATATATACAAGATGCTATTGATTATTTGCTCAACCATAAAACAGTACTAGTCCACGGTGACTATAGTCCAAAAAATATCTTGGTATCTGATAATGGTATAATTATTTTAGATTTTGAGGTTGCGCATTGGGGCAACCCGGTGTTTGATCTGGCATTCTTAACAAATCATTTATTGTTAAAATCAGTTAAAAATAAAAAATGGAAAGTTTCTTATCTGAAGATGATGTTATTTCTAATTAATACTTATTTTAAGTATAGGCCTCTTGTTAACCGTGAAGAAATGGAAGCAAAAACTGTTCATGTTTTGGCACTTTTATTTTTAGCAAGAGTTGACGGTAAATCCCCAGCTGAATATATAACAGAAGAGAAAGATAAAGATATAATTAGGGAATTAAGTTATAGTATATTAGAAAATAAATATAGTAATTTTCAACAGTTAGTAGATTTATTTACAGATTATTTAAACAATAAGAGGTAATAGACATCATGAAAGGGAATATAATTAAATCAATTATTGCCAGACAAGTGTATGATTCCAGATCAAATCCTACAGTTGAAGTGGATATGTTACTTGAAGATGGCACCGTTGGAAGGGGAATTGCCCCTTCGGGAGCCTCAAAAGGTCGTTTTGAAGCACTGGAATTAAGAGATGGTGATAAAGATAGATTGAATGGTAAAAGCGTATTTAAGGCAATTAGTAATATAAAAAACATAATTGCCCCCCATTTATATGGAATGGATGTCAATGACCAGAAATCGATTGATCGAATATTAATTAGTATTGATGGTACAGAAAACAAATCAAAATTAGGAGCGAATGCAATCTTGGCTGTTTCGATGGCAGTTGCCTGGGCGGGAGCAAATGTAAATAGGATGCCATTGTTTCAGTATCTGGGAGGAGATAGTGCAAGATTGGTGCCAACTCCGATGATCCAAATCATTGGAGGCGGCGCACATGCTAATCAAGCTATAGACTTGCAGGATTTTTTAGTTATCCCAATTAATTCAACTACTTTTTCAGAAGGATACGAAATGGTTGTTAATGTATATCATGGTACAAAAAAGATATTTAATGAGCTGGGTAAGCCTCTGGGGATTGCAGATGAAGGCGGTTTATGGCCAACAGATTTCGTTTCAAATGAAGAAGGATTAGAATTATTAATGAGAGGAATCGAAGCAGCGGGTTATGTACCGGGAGATGATATTGCTATTGCCCTTGATATAGCTTCCAGTGAATTTTATCATCCGGAGATAAAAAAGTATGTTTTTAATCTGGAAAATAGATTATTTACCAGTGAAGAATTTGTAGAATATCTTTGTGATATTCAGAAAAAATATCCGGTCATTTCAATTGAAGATGGAATGGCAGAAGAAGATTGGGAAGGTCATCAGCAATTATCCGAAAGACTTAATCATAAAGTACAGCTTATTGGTGATGACTTATTTACAACGAATATTAAGCGAATTGAAAAAGGAGTTAAATCAGGAATTAGTAATGCTGTATTAATAAAAATGAACCAAATAGGGACTTTGACCGAAACTTTAGAGGTTATTAAATATACCCAGGAGTCTGGATATCTTCCAGTTATTTCGGCAAGGTCAGGAGAAACTGAAGATACAACAATTACTCATTTGGCAGTTGCTACCAATGCAGGGCAATTGAAAGTTGGCTCTGTTGCCAGAACTGACCGTACTGTTAAGTGGAATGAAGCAATTAGAATTGAGGAAAAACTGGGGCAAAAAGCAGAATATCTTGGAAAACATATTTTTGATCAGATAAAGAAAACAGAAAAATAGAATTCTTTTTCACCGGAATCATAGTTATATATGTGATTTATTTAATTCGGGAGGTTAAAACCATGAAAGAATTGAAAGTAGATTTTGAAATGATTGGGATGGCAATGGAAGATGTCAGCAGAGATTATATGGAATATTATTTTGATACAGAAACAGGGCAGGTTATCACATTATCAGAAGAAGCAGCCAGATATGCAGAAGGAGATGAAGACATAATAAGAGAAGATTTGCCAGACTGGCAGAAAGCCGAAATAGAAGTAGCAAAAAATATTCGAGATAACAACACTGAACGTTATATTAACATTCCTGAAAAGCCAACTTATGAAAGTTATAATATGATGGTTGACTTTGCTGAGGGAGTAGAAGATGAGTTGCTAAGAGAAAAACTTAATATAGCACTGGATGGAAAAGGAGCTTTTCGGCGCTTTAAAAGGGTAATAGGTGATTACCCTGATTATGAGAAGAAGTGGTATACATTTAAAGACAAAAGGATGAAAGAGGAAGCAATAGAATGGTTGAGTTTAATTGGGATTAAAGCAGTGTAGCTGTCCTTCTTCTAAGGAAAACCTAAAAGCCATAGTTGGTTCTTTTGGAGAAAATATCTGTTTATGGAAAGAACTGGAGAATAAAAAATTTATTAGCTTTTTATTTGAAAGAAGCTAAATTTTTGGGCTACAGATTTGATGTCTGAGAAAAAATATTTTAATATTATAATAGTAATAAATTTTAATCTAACCACCAGGAGGTGTAATGATGAAGAAGAAGATAACAGGTATAACGGTTGAATGTCTTATAGGAGACATTGCCTCTCAGGGTGATATGAATGCGGTAGTGAATGCTGCAAACGCAGCACTAAGAATAGGAGGAGGAGTTGCCGGTGCTCTGCATAGGGCTGCAGGACCCGGATTAGAAGAAGAATGTCATCCTCTGGCTCCTATTAAACCAGGTGAAGCAGTTATTACTGGAGCACATAATTTGCCGAACCGTTTTGTGATTCATTGCCTGGGCCCTGTTTATGGTGTGGATAAACCCGAAGATATCTTGTTAACAGATTGTTACAAGAATGCTTTGAAATTGGCCGAAGAACATAGGATTAATTCAATTGCTTTTCCTGCGATATCCACTGGTGCGTTTGGTTTCCCGATAAATAATGCTACAGAAATTGCCTTCCGTACAATTAAAGAAACAATTCCGGGCTTAAGGCATGTAAAGCATATCAGGTTTGTTTTACATGACCAAAGTGCACTGAATATTCATGAACAGTATTTGGAAAAAATAATATAAAGATTATAAAACAAGATTTGTTAAAGTTTCTAAATACTTATAATATTGATGAGCTCTTTGTTTTTTTAAGTCTTCTTTAGGATTTTGCTGATTTCTTCTGCTGGGATAAGATTAGGAACCCTTCTCAATAAAGTTTGCATTACAGCAAGATAAGCGCATGTTTCAAATGTTTCAAGGCGGGCAAAGGCAGTTTCAACCGAATCACCACAAGTAGTTACACCATGATTTTCCAGAACAAATACATTGCACTCTTTTTTGCATCCTCAATAAAGTTAATTCTCAAAATGATAAATTTGGTCTGTACTGGGTTGACAGTAAGGAAGATAAGCACATTTTCTAACATAAAAGCTGCTTCAGGTAAAATATTTGTATTAATTTTAATCTTAGCTGATTGCACAGATGAGTCCATTCCTGGGATGTGTATGGAAGATACTTTAATGTTTTTTCTGATTACTATAGATTTTCAAGTGCATTTTTATCTCTGAAGAAAATTGGCATTTTCCAGCCAACTGATTTCCCCTGCATATCTACTACGACAATATCAACAGTAAAGAAGCGGGTTTTAGTAAACTCTAGGCGTTAAGAGACTTGGTCATTAATCCTGATGCTCATATTTCCGCCTGTTGATTCTGGTAAGTTTTCTATCCCAAGTTAACGAACATAGCTGGCAAATTTTTGAAGTTCATTTTGCTTAATCAATTATTTTTCCTCCAATAGTATTATTATCTTACTTTAATGGATATATTTCAGGCAGGAAAATATCACATGTTTACTCTAAATAACTAATTATATTTGATTTTGGTGTTTTGTTATTATATCATTTTGATATCTAAAGTCAAAAATAGTTAAAAGCGATTAGATTATTATTTTTAATTTCTTGATTTATTTATTTTGAAAAACTAGTGATTATTATTATTTTATATTTTTGGAGGTTACTAATATGACAAACGAGAACAATATACTAACTGATATTATTGATAATATTGGGGTTATAACTTTGAATAATCCTGAAAAACACAATACTTTTAATATACCTTTTGCCAGGGCTTTAAATGATGCCTTATGGGAATTTGAACAAAATGACAAAGTAAAGTTAGTGGTAATACAGGCAGAAGGTAAAAATTTTTCTACTGGAATAGCACTTAATGAATTTAATAACAAAAGTTCTCAAGAATATAGAAAATTTTTACATTTAATGGATGAACATAATCATACTATAGCACAAATGAGAAAGATTGTTATAGCTTCAGTTCAAGGATATGCTGTCGCTAATGGCGCAGGGCTGGCATTTGCCAGTGATTTTACTATTGCCGCTGAAAATGCCCAATTTGGTACCACTGCTATTAATGTTGGGTTAATCTGTTTAGGCCCTGCAGTTCCCCTTATGAAGATAGTAGGTCGAAAAAAGACCCTGGAATTTATTCTTACCGGAAAAATAGTTCCTGCTGAAGAAGCACATCGTCTTGGCATCGTTAATGAGGTTGTTCCTATAGCTGAGTTAAAAGAGCATACTATGAAATTTGCCCAAAAGATGGCTGCAAAGAGCCCCCTTGCTTTACAGATAGGGAAATGGGGAGTTTATCAGATGCAGGATCTTCCTTATCACCAGGCTATTGATTATATGGGTGAGCTTTTTTCCAGTCTATGTACAACTGAAGATGCAGAAGAAGGGGTCAAAGCATTTTTGGATAAAAGAAAACCTGTCTGGAAAGAGCAATAAATATTTTTGTGTCTTTTTTATTTTTTTATAATAATGATATACTAAGTATGTAAATATTTTTTATATCGTTAAATGGATTAATTATTTCATAAGAGCATATATTTTAAAATGTTTTAAAAAATAACAAACTATCGATAATTTTCGGCTTATCTAAGATGGGTAAATATATATAAACTAACAATATTAAATATATTTGATGATATAGCTTATTAAAATTAACAGTTTATTTAACCATAAAAATCCCCTTCTTTGAAGGTGGTCATGGTTAGATAAACTGGTTTAATCATAAAGACAAAAGACAATAGATATACTAACTGAAATATTTTACCCGAGGTCCCAAAAAGAGGCGATTGGCCACCTGCTTTGCGGGTGCGGTATCTACTTATTATCCAATTGAGGAGATAAGAAAGTAAAAATTATGATAAAAGTTTTGTCATTTGGAGAGCTCTTATGGGATATAATCGGAGGGAAAGCCTACATTGGCGGGGCGCCCTTTAACCTGGCAAGTCATCTTGCTAAAATGGGCATTCAGTCTACATATATATCGTCTGTAGGAAAAGATGATCTTGGTGAAAAAGCCTTAAAGATTGCCAAATACTATGGTTTAGATACTGACTATATTTCAATCCATTCAACTTTACCTACTGGAAAAGTTAATGTTTTCTTAGATAAAAAAGGGAACCCTCAATATACTATTAATAAAAACACCGCATGGGATGAGATTATTCTGCAAGATAATTTTAAAAATGTATTATTTAAAGAATACTGGGATGCTTTTTGTTTTGGTACGCTAGCTCAACGCACTAAATCTAATAGAGAATTATTGTATGGTTTAATTCCGCAATTAAATTGTAAATATATTTTTTATGATGTTAACCTCAGACAAAATTTTTATCAGAAAGAGTGGATTGAACATTCATTGAAACTCAGTAATATGTTAAAGTTAAATGAAGAGGAAACCAAAATTCTCTCTGAATTATTGTTAGGCAAGCCAGTAACCAAGGAAGAATTCTGCCAAATTATTTATTCTGAATACGATATTGAAATAATATGTATAACTTTGGGGGAAAATGGCTCAATAGTCTATGATGGACAAGATTTTTTCGGGTTCCTGGAGCAAAAAGTAAAAGTTGTTGATACGGTGGGTGCGGGTGATAGTTTCAGTGCAGCCTTTTATTTTCCTTGTTATCAGGGTTGACTCCCAGGGAATCTGGTTTATTTGCCAATCAAGTGGGAGCATTTGTTGCCAGTCAGCCCGGAGGGGTTCCGAATATCTGTCAATATTAAAAGAACAGATAAAAATTATTAAAGAATGAATTTAAAAAATTTAGTAAACTGAAATGAAATTGTTTTGATTTTTTTAAAACACAGTAATAGGAGATAGGTAACTGAATGGATGTTGTAGTATGTGGTCATATTTGTCTTGATATAATCCCTCATTGGACAGCTGGGGGGATTGAAATGTTGGTTCCTGGACATATTTTTGAAATGTCCGGTATAGATGTGAGTACCGGTGGATCGGTTGCTAATACTGGTTTAGCTTTGCATAAATTAGGAATTAAAACTTCTTTATTGGGTAAAATTGGTAATGATTCCTTTGGAAAGATTATTCTAGAAATAATACAAAAGCAAGACAAAGAAATAGGAAAGAAGATGATTATAAGTGATAATGATGAATCTTCTTATACTATAGTTTTAAATCCCCCGGATACTGACCGTATTTTTTTACATTACCCAGGAAGCAATCATACTTTTAATGCTAGTGAAATATCTTATTCTCGTATTAAGGGAGCACGTTTATTCCATTTTGGATATCCTCCAGCAATGAAAAGATTTTATCAGAATGATGGTGAAGAACTAGTCAAAATGTTTACCAGAATACGAGACATGGGAATAGTGACCAGCTTAGACATGGCAATGCCTGATCCGGAAACTGAATCGGGTAAGATTAATTGGAGAAATTTAATGCAAAACGTTTTACCATATGTTGACATATTTTTACCAAGCATTGATGAATTATTATATATGTGGAATAGAAGAGACTATGAATTAATGATCTCTGGTAAAAAAAAGATATCCCTTGATTGGCTATCAAGTTTATCGGAGGAACTGATTGATATTGGTTTACCTATAGTTATAATTAAACTAGGAGAAAAAGGTCTTTTTTTAAAGACTGGTTTACCAGAAGGTAAAAATATATCATTATTAATAAAGAAGGAACAGTGGTCAAGACGACAATTATTCTCTCCTGTCTATGAAGTAGACGTAGTTGGAACAACTGGAGCCGGTGATACTGCTATTGCAGGATTTCTTTCTCAAATCGTACAGGGCTCAACACCTGAGCAAGCTATGAATATCGGCACAGCTACAGGTGCCTGTTGTGTTGAAGCAAGGGACGCAACAAGTGGAATAAAGTCGATTAATAAAATAGAAGAGAGAATTCAAAAGGGTTGGAAAAAACAAATTCCCTTGCTATCTACGGAGGGTTGGGAATGGATTCCCGAATATCTATTATGGGAAAGATTAATTATCGATGATAATTAATCTTTTAGTCAATTATTTATAGTAAAGGAAGGATAAGAAGAGAATGAAAGATGAGTTGGAAAAAATAAAAAAAGAAGCACTCGATTATTATAAAAAAGCTGCTATTGTTCTATCTGATGATGAAATTAAAAATATGGAAATTGCAGATATGGGATTAAATGATTTTCAAAGAACCGGGTTAGTGCTGGTTGTATATGTCAATAATGACCGCTACTGTGCCAAGGAAATGGTATTATTTCCCTACCAAACCTGTCCTGAGCATCGACATCCAAATCATAATGGCCAGGATGGGAAGAGAGAAACTTTTCGATGTCGCTATGGTACTGTTTATCTCTATATAGAGGGGCTAAAAACACCAAAACCTATGGCTTCCCTCCCGGAGGGTGATGAATCTTACTATACCGTATTTCATGAGATTATACTAAAACCCGGGCAACAATATACGATTAGTAAAGATACTTTACATTGGTTTCAAGCCGGTAAGGAGGGTGCGGTTATTTCTGAATTCTCTTCTCCCAGCGATGATGCTACAGATGTTTTTACTGATCCCAGGATTAAGCGAGTTAACGAAGATTAAATAAAATAAAATAAGGAGGAACTTAGTCATGCTAAAAATAGGCAATAAGTTCCTTACTCGTGAGGAAATCAAACGTTATTTTGGTAGTTTACATCAGGTTGCAGGATTGAAGCGTTTTGCTTACCAGGAAGGCAAGGCTGATGGCTTAGAAGCAGTAGAATGTCGGACAGGTACAGGTTTGCGGTATCATGTCCTTCTCAGTCGTGGTATGGATATTGGCTTGTGTGAGTATCGGGGAATTCCGATAAATTTTCGATCTGCAGTGGGTGAGTCATCTCCGAAGTATTTTGAGGCAACCGGAGACGAATGGTTGCGTAATTTTGGAGGTGGACTTCTGGTTACCTGTGGACTAAATTACCTGGGTGCACCGGATACTGATCAAGGAGAAAGTCTCGGTCTTCATGGAAGAATTTCGAATACTCCGGCAGAAGAGATTTCCCTTGATTCTATCTGGAATGGGGATGAATGTACTTTTTTAGTGAAAGGGAAGACAAGAGAAGCAAAAACACTTTCTAGCCATTTGCTAATCTCACGAAAAATATCAAGTAAATTGGGTGAGAACAAGATTATTCTCCAAGATACAATTAGTAATGAAGGATTTCATAAATCTCCATTAATGTTGCTTTACCATATTAATATAGGTTACCCATTATTAGATAAAGAATCACGTTTGTATGCTCCTTCCCTGCAAGTTATACCTAGAGACAAACAGGCCGAAAAAGGTATGGATAAATACAATTACTATAGTGCTCCGGAATTAAATTATCCAGATACAGTATTCTATCACCAATTAAAAACAGATGCTACCGGATGGAGTAGGGCAGCCTTTATTAATTCTGAAAAGAATTTAGGACTATATATTTACTATGATAGTCGTTATCTTCCTCATTTTATTCAATGGAAATTTTTGGAAATGGGTAATTATGTAACGGGGATGGAGCCTGCAAATTGTTTAGTAGAAGGTCGTTCTAAAGAAAGAGAACAGAGAAGCTTGGTTTATTTGGAACCCGGTGAAAAGCAGGTCATCCAATTAGAAATAGGATTATTGATTTCAAGTGACGATTTAGAAAAAGAAATTAAGAACATTGAAAATTTCTAAATATATTGTGATAGATATCTACCCCTCAATTTAATTCTATATTTTTAGTTATTTGTAATATTTAACTAAAAAAACTTTTTGCATGTTAACAAAAATAATCATTGACATTCATTTTTGGTTAAACTATACTTATTTAGTAAGTAAAGTTTACTAACTAAAAGAGGCCATTAGTCGATGTTAATATCAAAGCCCGAAGATAGTAGAATAAAAAATTCAACCACTTTATTATTACTGTTAATGAAACATGACGGGATTTCGAGAGCGGAAATGTCTCGACTAACCGGATTGACCAAGACAACCATATCTACCATTATTAAAAAACTCAAACAGGCTGGCATTGTAGAGGAATCAGATCAGATTGCTACTGGGAATATTGGAAAATCACCATATCCCCTTCATATTTGCTCTAATGCAGCTTATACTATCGGGGTTCATCTCGGTAGAAAAAGAGTAGAAACTTTGTTAATAGATTCCAGAATGAAAGTAATCAAAAAAAACAAAGGGGAAGATTATAAACATTTAGGGCCGGAAAGCATTATGAAAAGCTTGTTTCTGAACATAGATAAATTATTTAATTCAGCTCATAAAAAAAACATAGAAATACGTGCCATAGGTGTTGGTATTCCGGGACCTCTCGATATAGAAAATGGTATTGTAAAACAGCCGCCCAAATTTCAAGGATGGAAAGATGTGCCAGTAAAAGAAATGATTGAAAAAAAGTATCAAATACCGGTATGGATTGAAAATGATGCTAGTGTAGGTGCTTTAGCTGAAAAATGGCTGGGTGACGGAAAAGATATACATAATTTTATTCGCTTAATTTTAAATGAGGGAATTGGTGCCGGGGTAGTGATTGAGGATGAACTATATCAAGGAACCTATGATTATGTGGGAGAAATAGGGCATTTCCTTTGTTTTGATAAGGGGAAGTATTCTTACCTAGAAGATATTGCGGGTGTAGATATATTGCTGGAACAAGCCCAAAAAAGTAGTTTAAAAGTAAACAATTTGCAAGAATTTAAAAAATTGTTGGTTGGTAATAAAAACAATAGCAAAAAAGCACAGGAAATTCTCAGCCCTTTTGCTTCCTGGATTGGATCTGCAATTATAAATGCGATTCATATGATTGGTCCGCAAACAGTTTTTATTGGTGGAAAAATGGCTATTTTGGGAGATTCATTTATTCAGCCTGTACAGCAATTTGTTTCCTGTTACCTCTTTGGAAATCAAGAAGTTGATATCAGGTATTCTGGTATCAGTTCTGATGCAGAGTCTTTAGGAGCGGGGATTTATGCTGCTGTTCGATGGTTAGAGCAAAAAGGTAAAGAGATATAACAATATTTTCTAAATTCAAATGTATTTCGAGGCAATATTTTGCAAACACATGTCATCAAAGATAATCTAAGGGTGCTATAAATCATAAAGGAGGTGAATTTATTAAAAACAGAATAGAGATTCATTCAGAATTCAGACTGTTTAAAATGTAAAAATTTCAAGTTGAGGAGGAGAAAGAAAATGAAAAAGTTTACTATTCATCTACTTATTGTATGTTTACTTATCTCATTTGTAACTATGACCTGTGCAGCACAACTTCGTTTTGCCTTTATGCCTGGTATCGCAGATCCTTTTTATTTCACTATGGAAAAAGGAGCTAAAGCTAAAGCAGAGGAATTAGGAGTGGAATTGTTAATTGGAGAATATCCGAAAGCCTGGGGTCCGGAATATCAGGTACCTATCCTGAAAGCTTTAGTAGCAAGAGGGGATATTGATTTACTCTTTACGGCACCTACTTCCACTGAGGCATTGATTCCGGTTTTAAAGGAAATTCATGACAGTGGTATTCCTGTTATTACCGTTGATACGTATCTTGGAGATGGTGATTATACAAAGCCAAGCAATTACAATTTCCCACTTTCCTATATCGGGACAGACAACTTTTTAGGAGGTCAAGTTGTCGCCGGTCAACTAGCGATAATGCTAGATGGAAAAGGGGAGGTTTTTTTAGAAAACACCAATCCGGATACTTCCAGTGTTATGGACCGGGAACTTGGATTTAGAGCAGGAATTAATATTTTCCCAGAAATGGAACTAGTTGGAGTTGAATATTGTTTGGATGTTCAGGAAACCGCTGCTTCTCAGGTCAGTGCAGCATTACAGAAACATCCAGACTTAGCCGCGGTATTCGGAGTCAATGTCTTCAGTGCTCAAGGGGCATATCAAGCGGTGGTAGGCGCTGGTTTGGAAAGTGCTGTTAAGATAGCTACCTGGGATGCTACAGAAACCTTAATTGAGGCATTAAAAAGAGGCGAGTTAGATTTGATATTAGCTCAAATGCCTGCTCAGATGGGTGCTCTCTGTGTAGAATGGGGTGTTAAACACCTGAAGGAGAATGCAGAAATACCTAAAAAGGTAACACCTGGATTCTTTGTCTTTACTCAAGAAAACGTAAATGATCCAGAAGCCCAGCAATACATCTACAAATAATGAATGAAGCAGCTAATTTTTAGGCAAAGTTAAAAAAGATTAAAGCGACAGGGAATACATC
>JAGYIZ010000054.1 GCA_018402425.1 Candidatus Atribacteria bacterium
AGACTTTACAGTTCAAGCGTAATCATGCCCTGGTTATATTATTGTTACTACTGGCAACCAGCACAGTTTTAGGAATTTATTTGGTAGTACTTACCGATATTGTAGTACTCTTCATTGGTGGTATATGTTTTTTATCCGGAATCCTTTATACATTTGGTCCAATACCTATATCTAAGTTGCCTTTGGGTGAAATAGTATCGGGGTTATTTTATGGATTTTTTATACCTTTTCTGATGTTGTATATCAATATGCCGGAAGGAACGTTTTTAACATTTGAGTTTAATGTCACCTCAATGGCTTTGCATCTCAGGCTGAATCTTTTACCTATTATAACCATAATCCTGTTGTCGGTTGCACCGGTGTGCACCACAGCAAATATCATGCTGGCAAATAATATTTGTGATTTAGAAAAAGACGTTAAGGTTAAGAGGTACACATTGCCTTACTATATAGGAGACAAAGCAATTCCCTTATTTGCCTGGATTTATTATGTAACATACATTGCAACTATCCTTATGGTGTTATTAAATATTTTATCCCCTCTAGTCTTATTATCACTTTTAAACATTTTTCTAGTGAATAAACATATTAGGCAGTTTTATAAAGTGCAAAATAAAGAGACCACTTTCTTAGTTTCGATAAAGAATTATATAATCATAATGGGAAGCAATACATTGTTGATTTTTTTAAGTGGATTATTACCGTGTTAAGAGAAAAATTAAAATATTTTAAAAAATATGATATATTCATAATCTTATTTATATTATTAATTAGTTTTTTATCCTGGTTTTACTATCAGTATTTTATTTCAGCTGAATCACCCAAGGCAGAGATTTATTATTATTCAAAATTAGTAAAAACAGTTGATTTAGGACAGGGCACAGAACGCCTTTTTGCTATAGAAGAAAATCCCAATGTAGTATTTCGCCTGTTTGAAGATGGGGGTATTCGCTTTGAGAAGTCTGACTGTCCACATAAGCTATGTGTAAAGGCAGGAAAAATATCTAGACCAGGTGAATTTGCAGCCTGTCTACCCAATGGGATAATATTAAAAATCGTTTCTTCCGAAGATAATGACAGGGAAGTAGATATCGTGAGTTGGAAATTAAAAGAAATTTGAAAGGATAATATGGATACTTTTCCTTTGTCAGAAAAATGAATAGAATCCAGATTCTGGTTTTAGCGGATTGTTGTTTGCCATTGCATTGATACTTTCTCTGGTTGAGAGCTTGCTTCCCATTATGCCGGTTTGCAGTGCCAGGCGTTAAATTTGGTTTATCAAATATTGTGGTAATGTATGCTATCTTTTTAGGTGCCAAGCAAGCTTATTCTATTGCTATTTTAAAAGCAATCTTCGTTTTTTTTACTAGAGGTTTTATAGCGAGCACGTTAAGCCTTTCCGGAGGGATGTTGTCAATTACCTGTATGCTCTTAATACTGTTTTATTGAAAGAAAAAGTTTCTTATCTAGGAATCAGCGTTGTAGGTGCAGTTTCTCATAATATAGGTCAATTTCTAGTGGTTTCCTAATATATGTAGGTGTAAGCATCTGGGCTTATCTTCCCGTTTTATTGATATCCGGGTAATTGCAGGTTTATTGACGGCAACATTGTTGAGGATTCTTTTACCAGCACTCAAAAGACTGGTATAATATAAAATAATACTAACAATTTTAAACAATAAGATAATGAGAGGAGAATAATAGTAATATCAATATTGTCAAAATAGGGGGAATGATATTATGAAAAATTAATAATTACATTAATAGTGTTGGTCTTTTTATTCGCATTGCCAGGATCTGGATTAAGCCAAAATGCTAATGATGTAAAAACAGGTTTGTCTGTGGATACTTCTATAGCAAAATCAACTGATGCAGGTGAAGAAGACGGACTAGCCCAGGCTGATTCAACTATTGTAGCAGTAACAGTTGATGAAGATGGTAAAATTGCAAACTGTGCTATTGATTCAGCGCAGACTAAAATTAGCTTCTCGAACTCAGGTGAGATTGTTACACCTCTTGAGAAAGAATTTGTCGGTAAACAAGAACTTGGGGAAGAATATGGAATGATTGTTGCCTCTTCTATAGGAAAAGAATGGAACGAGGCAGGCAACTGCTCTTTCTAACTATGTGATTGGTAAGACAGTGGAGGAAGTAAAAGGTATTGCAGTCAACGAAGAAGGGACACCTACTGAGTCAGAATTGACCTCGTCTGTCACAATGCATATTTCAGATTATATTGCAGGAATAGAAGAAGCCGTTGTCAATGCAGAGAATCGCGGAGCAGAAGCTGATGACAAACTTGGAATTGGTGTAATTACAACAATTGATATGTCAAAAGATGCTACTGCCGAGGAAGCAGGGTTGGCCCAGGCATATTCAACTTATGCGGCAGTTACTTTTGATGAAGAAGGTGTAATTACCAGCTGTATCATCGATTCTTCCCAGGGAGATATTAATTTTAACCAGGAAGGTGAAATTACAACCGATTTGTCTATATCTCCAAAGACTAAAAATGAATTGGCAGACGAATATGGCATGAAGGCAGTTTCAGGAATCGGTAAAGAATGGTATGAACAGGCAGACGCATTTGCAAAGTATGTAGTTGGCAAGACCGTTGATGAGGTCAAAGGCATCTCGCTTGACGAAGAAGGGACACCTACTGAGTCAGAATTGACTTCTTCAGTAACCATCCATATCGGTCCCTTTATTGCTGTTATTGAAAAAGCTTATCATGCAGCTAAATAACTAGGAAATAGAAATAGTTATTTGATATAAGGTTTGAGTAGAATAAAAAGAGAGGCAGGGGATTATCTGTCTCTCTTTTTATTCTACTCAAAAGATCCTTAATTGAGAGTAAATCACAGGAAGATTAGGTTTTTGAAACTATGGAAAAGAAAAATTAATGAACAAAATAGTGAACTTATATTCTATCAGGCAAAAAAGATATGCAAGAATATTTTTTATTATCATTACCTGTATATTCATATTGAATCTAACAGCTTGCCAGGGTCAGCAAAAAAAACGATATGAAGCTCAATTTCTATTGTTGTTTGATACAGTTACCCAGATTGTGGCCTATATGGATAGTAAAGAGGAATTTACCGAACAGGTAAATAAGATATATGATGATTTAGAGGAATATCATCAGCTCTATGACATATACAATGAGTATGACGGCCTTGTAAATCTTAAACTAATCAATGATAAAGCCGGGGAAGAACCGTTAAAAGTTGATAGACGAATCATTGATTTGCTTAAATTTGCTAAAGATGTCTATAACAAGACAGATGGAAAAGTAAACGTTGCACTTGGCTCTGTTCTGTCTATATGGAATCATTATCGGGAAATAGGTATACAGGACCCGGAAAATGCTAAACTACCGCCAATTGATTTACTTAAAGAAGCAGCCCAACACACTGACATTAACAAAGTCATTATTAATGAACAGGCCTCCACTGTATTTCTTGAAGATCCCGAGATGAGCCTTGATGTTGGTGCGATTGCTAAAGGATATGCCGTAGAGCAGGTAAGCAAGAGGGCAATCAAAAAAGGATTTATTTCTGGACTAATCAGTGTTGGAGGGAATGTTAAAATAATTGGGAGGAAAAATCCAAATGGAGAACCGTGGAATGTAGGAATACAAAATCCTGAATCTTCCGGTGAAAAGTCAAACCTGCATATACTTCATCTAATAGACCAGTCTCTGGTCACCAGTGGCAACTATAGTCGTTATTATACAGTTAATGGGAAAAAGTATCACCATATCATTAATCCGGAAACATTATATCCTGCAGAGTATTTTACCGCCATTACTATTATATGCGAGGATGCGGGTGAAGCCGACGTTTTATCGACTGCGGTTTATAATATGCCGTTACAAGAGGGATTAACATTAATCGAAAATTTATCTGATACAGAGGCTTTTTGGTTATTGCCGAATGGTGAACAAAAATTCAGTTCAGGTTTCCAGGATTTGTTGGCGGAATAGGCTAATAATTCGGTAACTTTTCCAGCATTTCATAAAGGAATAGGTAAGACAATACTTTCAAAAACTTCTTAGCTGTTCAGGGTATAATAGGAGAGAAAGAACAATAACTGATTTAAAGTAAGAATATATTGGAAGTGTTGGCTACAGTAACTTCATATAAAATGAATTATATGCAATTCAAGTAAAATATAGGAAAGGCATAATGGATGGAAGATGTTTATCGGCAACTCAAGAAAGACAACCAGATAAAAAAATTCTGTTATTATGGATTTTTAAAAAATCTGAGATTCTTTGAGCCCTATCTCTATATTTATCTGTTACAGGTTGTTCAATTAAATTTATTTCAGATTGGTATTTTGCTTTCCCTTCGGGAGCTCACAACTTATCTCTTTGAAATACCTTCCGGGGTTTTTGCTGATCAATATGGCAAAAAGAATGAACTGGTACTCTGTTTTGTCTTTTATATCGTATCTTTTTTTCTTTTTTATGTTGGCAGCCAGTATCTGATTATCATTTTTGCCATGTTTTTCTTTGGCTTGGGAGAAGCTTTTCGATCAGGTACCCATAAGGCAATGATTTATTCTTATTTAGAGCAGAAAGGGTATTTTAAATATAAAACTTTTGTCTATGGACGAACACGCTCTTATTCTCTTATAGGCTCATCTCTTTCAGCTTTTATTGCCATTTTTCTAATCATTCAGTTTCCCAGGATAAGAACAATTTTCCTGTTTAGCATTATTCCATATTTAGTTGATTTTTTATTAATTCTGTCCTATCCATCTAGTTTGAACGAGAGCCTTGAAACGAAGTTCAGTCTTAAAAAACTTATTCTTTTTAGTATTAAGCAATTTAAAAATATGTTTTCTCATTCTATGTTAAAAAAAATTATTCTAAGTTCCTCTCTTTTTGATTCTATCTTTAAAATCTTGAAAGACTATATTCAGCCTATTTTAAGTAATCTTATTTTAGTTTCCGGCATTTATGTCATCGAGTCAATTAATGCAGAAACACAACTGAAAATAATTTTGGGTGTTATCTATGGGGTAATCTATATATTTAGTGCCGGGGTTTCCAGGAATATCTATCGCTTGAACCAATGGTGGCCTTCGGATCAATTGATGGACATAACTTTTGAAATTTTTGGAATTATATTTTTTGTACTGGCATTGGCCATTAAAACCAGGCTAATGTTTGTTGTAATTGTATTTTATTTACTGCTTTATTTATTAAAGGACGGCAGACGTCCATTGGTAGTAGATGTATTCGGTGATTACATGAAAAGAGATGAACGGGCTACGGTAATGTCTATAGAAAGCCAGATTCGTTCCCTTTTGATGGTTATCCTAGCACCAATTTTTGGTTTTATTGCCCATCGTTTCAGCATTGCTGTTCTATTTTTCCTGATAGGAGTCTTTATATTAGTCTTTAACCGATTTTTAAAAGTCAAGGATAAGTTATAACGACTGGCTATTCTTTAAAGAAAATCAATAATTATGCTATTTAATTAAAATAATCAATTATCATTTTCATAGTTAAAATTATTACATGCTGCCTCATACTCATATATTCAGGAAGAAGATATAATAAAAATTTTATAAATCTTACTTTCAGGCTAATTTTTGGATTATGGAAGAGTTTTTAATTGAAAAAAGGATTTCAGTGTTTTATACTATTAGATAGTCATTTCAAATTAGGATTGATGTATGATATGTAAAATAAGATACTAAAATTAGTATAAATAAAAAAGAATAGGAGAAAAAAATGAAAAAAGCAGATGTGGTTATATTGGGTGGTATGTCGGGAATCTCAGCGGGTATCAGTTGCCATCGCCATTACCCGGACAAAAAGGTAATATTAATAAGAAAAGAGGGTACAGTCCTTATCCCGTGTGGTATTCCCTATATATTTGGAACGGTTGGTGGTCCGGAGAATAATGTTATTCCTGATGGTCTATTAGAGAATAACGGCATTGAATTGGTTACCGATGAAGCTGTAAATCTGGATCGTGACAAAAAAATTGTATATCTTAAAGATAGTGAAGAGATAGAATATGATAAGTTAGTTTTTGCCACAGGTTCCGAACCTATGATTCCACCTATACCGGGAATAGATAAAAAAAATGTTTTTTCTGTAAAGAAAGAATTTGATTATCTTAAAAAAGTACTCCAAAAAATGAATGAGGTAAAAGATGTTGTTATTATCGGTGGTGGTTTTATTGGTGTAGAATTTGCTGATGAATGCCGAAAGACCAGAGATATTAACCTAACTGTAGTTGAGATGCAAAGTCATTGTTTACAACTGGCTATGGACGATGAATATTGTGATGAAGCCAAAAGTGTACTTGAAGAGACCGGTGTCAAGGTAATAACCAGAGATAGAGTGGTATCTTTAAATGGAGGAGATGCTGTAGAATCAGTAAAATTGGCTAGTGGTAAAGAACTAAAAGCAGACTTAGTAATCTTGGGAATTGGTTGTGTTCCTAATAGTAAACTGGCAGAGAAGGCAGGGTTGGAGCTGGGATTCAGGAAAGGGATAAAAGTAGACCGGTTTATGCGGAGTTATACAGATCCAAATATTTTTGCCTGTGGTGATTGTTGTACAAAAGAATCCTTTTTTGATGGCAAACCTTCAGGTGTTATGCTTGCATCTGTTGCTACATCCGAAGCTCGAATTGCCGGTGCTAATTTATTTTCCCCGGTTCATCATAATTGTGGTGTTATTAGTGTGTTTGCTACTATTATTAATGGCCGAGCTTTTGGTGTTGCAGGCTTAACAGAAAGGGAAGCCAGGAATAATGGCATGGAAATTGTGGTGGGAAGAGCAGAAGCACCTGATACCCATCCTGGTGGTATGCCTCAATCAGTTCAATTAAAGGTTAAATTAATTTTTGCCAAAGATACAGGGACTATTTTAGGTGGTGCTGTCTCAGGCGGGAAGTCCACAGGAGAAATGGTTAATGTACTCAGTGCCTGTATTCTCCATCGGATGAAAGCAAATGATATCGTCATGTTCCAGATGGGGACTCATCCGGCTTTAACTCCATCCCCGATTGCCTACCCAATTGTTAATGCTGCCTGTGCTGCGGTTCTGCCGTTAAAGGATTGTGAATAGAGTAAAATCTAATGGGATCAGGTCTTTAATAATGAGAATCGAAAAAAACATAAAATTGATATTATAAGACCTGATCTTGATTTAGTTAAATATTGTTAATAGTATAAATTTCTTTCTATAGTTTACTAAATTTTTGTGGGGGAAAGTTATGCCTTTAAAGATAGCAGGAGTTATAGGAAGTCCCAGGAAGGGAATGAATACTGATACGCTTGTAACAAGAGCATTGGAGGGTACTCAGTCTACTGGCGCAGAAATTGAAAAGATTTACCTTAATGATTTAGATATAATGCCCTGTCAAGCCTGTAAAAATTTTCCTGCCCCTGCGTATTGTTTTTACCATGATGGGATGGAAAAAATATATCATGTTTTGGAGAATGTTGATGCCCTGGTTATTGGTGCTCCCGCCTATTTTGCTTCTTTCAGCGCACAGCTCAAATTGGTCATTGACAGGTCAAATTGTCTGGCAGAGATGATTCCACTCCCGGACGGTAAATTGGCTTTCAAGTCCAGATTAAAGAAAAGAAAAAAGGGTATTTTTATCTGGGTTGCTAATACATCAAAAAACCCAGAACATGCACTGGCCTCTATAAGAATTTGGTGTAAATATTTTGCCAATATTGAATTAATAGATACTTTAATTGTCACTGAATCCGACCTTGGAGAAGGTGCCAAAAATCGCGTAGACCTTCTTGCTAAAGTTTTTAACCTTGGGGTATCATTAGTGGAATATTTTTGAAGGTTCTTAGATAAATAGTTTTTTATCTCAAAATATCCGTTTGCAGTTTATTTTTCTTTTAATGTTTAAAGTATTTTGTTATAATAAAAAAAATAAGAAGGGTTTTTAAATATACTTTTTTGGGAAAATAATTCAGTGTTTAACAGATAACTCCATAATATAATTTGCCAATATAAGTTATTGGGATTTATTATACTGACTTACAGATAGAATTTTTCTATTTCTTCGCTTTTAATAAATTTTTAGCTAATAGTGATTCAAGATGAGCTAATTGTTCGAGACGGAAGGGGGCGATAGACAAAGATAATAGATGTATATCAGCTAATTAAAAGGTTTAAAATTATTAAGGAGGTTATTATTTTACGATGAATTCAAAAAAAAGTTATTTAATTATTTTGCTTTTAACTTTATGTTTGTTTTTTTCAGCAGGAAATGCCATGGCAGAACCGGTAAATATTACTTTCTGGCATGCCATGAGTGGTTCGCGCCTTGGAGTATTGGAGTCGATTGTTGACGGCTTTAATGAAGCAAATCCGGATTATGAAGTTGTTCCTCTGTTTACCGGTAGTTATTCCGAAACGCTAACAAAATACGTTGCGGCATACCCTAGTAAAACAGGTCCAAACATAGTCCAGAGTTATGAAGTAGGAACTCAGACCATGATTGACAGCGGCGCTATTACACCTGTTTATGAAATTCCCGGAATGTTAGGAGAAACCTGGGACTGGGCACAATATGTTATCCCCATTACTAATTACTATTCAGTAGAGGGAAACCTCTGGTCCATGCCTTTTAACTCATCTACTGCTATGCTTTACTACAACAAAGATATTTTCGAAGAAGCCGGCCTTGATCCGAACAAGCCGCCTACAACCTGGAAAGAGATGGAGGAGTATGGGGAAGAGATTCTGGCTAGTGGAGTAGTAAATCATGTCTATTCTACAGGTTGGCCTGATTGGATTTTCGAACAAGCCCTTGCCATTCATAATCATCTCTACGCAGATAATGACAATGGTCGTTCTGGATTAGCAACAAAAGTAGTTTTTGACGATGATTTTGGTAATATGATATTTGATACCTGGACAAGATTACATGATAAGGGAATCTACGTATTTGGTGGTTCAGAATATGCACCAAATACCGCATTTAACTCCGGTCAAATCGCTATGCTTATTCAATCAACTTCTTCCCTTGCCGGTATTATTAATGCGGCTGACTTCAAGGTTGGAACCAGTTTCTATCCGCGTTTTGAAGGATATCCGGTAGGAAACTCCGTTATCGGTGGCGGTAGCCTATGGGTTACCAAAGGACAAAGTGAGGAAGAGCTTCGTGGTGTCTGGGAATTCTTTAAATATCTCAGCCGGGAAGATGTTGCCATTCAATGGCACAAAGGTACCGGTTATTTCCCGGTTAGCCTGGGAGCACTTAAAACACTGTTAGATGAAGGGTGGTTTTCGCAAGATCAGGCTTATCTAACTGCCTTCCTTCAGATTCTTTCCGGCAGACGAGATACTGCAGCAGCTACTGGTGTCCGTTTAGGGCCTTTTGTGGCAATGAGAGAAGATTTTGTATCAAGTCTGGAAAAAGCACTTGCCGGTCAGCTTTCTCCGGAAGATGCCTTAAATGAAGCCGCAGAAAAAATGAATCTGAAACTAAGGGATTACCTGGAATTACACGGTCAATAAAAACATATAGTAATACGGGAACAAGCTAATGCTTGTTCCCGTAATTTTTTAAATTATTAATCTATGTCTCAGGAGAGAGAATGAACGAAGATAAATTTCCCGGACACAAAATCTTACCATATATACTTATTGCTCCTTCACTTATTGTGATTTTTGTCTTTTTAATCATTCCTTTTGCCCAGAGCATACGTGAGTCATTTTATACATCAACAGCGTTTGGTACTCATTCCATCTTTGTGGGATTACGTAATTATGTTCGTCTATTTGCTTCGCAGGAATATAGAAGTAGTGTAGTTACTACTTTTAAATTTTCTGCTTTTGTTATTATTATAGGGCTTGCTATTTCACTGGGTATTGCTCAATTACTTAACCAGAAGATTAAAGGAGTTGGGTTTTATCAAATTGCCCTTATCTGGACTTATGCCATTTCTCCCACAGTGGCTGGTGTTATCTGGGCTTCCATGTTTGCGCCTGCTACCGGGCTTATTCCTTATATTGTTTCTAAAATATCTGGATACTCCTTAAATTGGATGACAAATGGAGACTTAGCATTGTTTATTGTAGCTGCTGCTGCTACCTGGAAGATGCTGGGATATAATATTGTTTTTTTTCTGGCAGGATTACAGAATGTGCCAGATGAATTTTTAGAAGCAGCACAGATAGATGGAGCAGGATCCTGGAAAGCCTTCTGGAGGATTACCTTTCCCTTGCTTTCACCTACTACCAGCTTTTTATTATTTGTGAATATGCTTTATGCTTTCTTCCAGGTTTTTGGGCTTATAGATATTATGACTAGGGGTGGGCCAGGAAATGCAACAGAACTTTTAATATACAAGCTATACCGTGATGGATTTATTCATCTGAATTCCGGTTCTGCTTCAGCACAATCATTTATAATATTTTTCGTTATTTCAATCGTAGCAATTTTTCAGTTAAGAATAGCTACCAGAAAATCAATTTATTCGCGGTGAGGTAGTAGATATGTTAAAGATGACCAGGAAAAATAGAAGTCATATTGCTATTCATTTTATATTAATTATGCTGGTAATAATCCTTGCTTTTCCAGTGTTTTTCGCTGTAGTCACCAGTACTTTAAGCTTACAGGAATCCTATCAGTATCCTCCCAAATTATTACCCGGAGACCAGTTTATGAACAACCTAAGAGAAGCCTGGGAAAGAATAAATATGGGGAGGCTTTTCTTTAATAGTACATTAATTTCGATAATGGTAGCAGTGGTAAAAACAATTCTAGCATTGCTGGCTGCCTTTGCCTATACCCATTTTAAATTTCCTGGTCAGGGATTACTATTTTCTATCTGCATGATTACTCAGATGCTGCCTTTGCCGGTACGTATTATTCCAACGTATCAGTTAATGGCTGGTTTTAATTGGATAAACTCTTATTATGCCTTGATGGTTCCGTTTTTTGCCAGTACAACAGGGCTGATTCTTTTCAGACAATTTTATTTAACAGTTCCCCGAGATCTTCCGGATGCTGCTCGTGTGGACGGAGCAACACCTATGCGCTATTTTATGCAAATTTTAGTTCCTATTTCAAAAACAAATATTGCAGCTTTATTTGTTATAGAATTCATTTTCATGTGGAGCCAATATCTATGGCCATTAATTGTCACCACCACACAGGAAATGAGGGTAATTCAAATAGGGATTAAAATGCTCCTTGCCAGTGAGCAGATAGCTCCTGAGTGGAATGTTATAATGGCTG
>JAGYIZ010000055.1 GCA_018402425.1 Candidatus Atribacteria bacterium
TTTTATTTATACTTTAGCTATAATATTTCTAAACAATATAACTTCCAACTTTGGACTTCAAGTGAAAAATTGTCATCTAGCTTATCTTAATCTTTTTATGGTAAAACCATTTATTTATAATATTTCTTATAATTCAAAAACCCTGAAACCAGTGGGGTGGTTCAGGGTTTTTGAAATTGTTTAGAGTTTGCGATGTATCTAAACTGATTATGGTGAATAACCAGTTAGAAGTTCAATTTATGCTGATTATTTCTTCTTTTTTTCGGTTTGTTTTGTTTTCTTAGCAAAACCTTTGGCCATTCTTTGGCACCTCTTTCTTTAAAATATATTCGACAAGGAACCAATGACATTCAACAATGATATCGACCTAAGTACTATTTTATGACTTAAATAACTTATACCTTTAAATGAATATTTTGTCAATAGATTTTTTTATCTCTAAACAAAATTCACTTAATTTTATTTTTCCCGTTATTCTTTCAAATATCCTTCACCAAACCCCACCTCTTCTACCATAATACTTACACCTATCTCTCACTTCAATTATTTTGCTACGAACATACTCTAAATCAAATTTAAGATCCATTGCTGTACTTTTCCTTTCTTGTCATAACGACTCAACTTGACCATTCCAAAATATTTGAAACCAAGCTTTTCTGCTACTCTTTGTGCCCTGATATTTTCCGGTAAAATATGGGCATAGACCTTTTCTAATCCAAATTGATTTAAGGCATTTTTTAGCAAAGGACGGCAAGCTTCCACAGCTAACCCTTGCCCCCAATATGAGGGGGAAAATAGATAGAAAATTTCAGCTTTTTGATTTTTCAGTTCAGTTTTTATTCCACATCCACCAATTAGTTGATGATTATTTTTATTAAAGATAGAATATAATAACCATGGATTAGATTCACTATAATCTAAGGACATCTGTCTCAAAAATTGTTTAACCAGATGGGAGTTAGATAAAAACCGAGAGCCTCCTAAAAAAATATTTACCAGGGGATTAGTTAGCAATAGGAAAAAATCGTTGCTATCAATATCTTGAAAAGAACGTACTTTAAGTCGTTCAGTAATCTTATAAAAAGTTGGTGACAAAATATGCTCTCCTTACTTTTCTCCTTTCCATTCGGCATAAAAACGCTCCAGGTACTCCTCTAAAAAACGGTGTCTTCCTTGAGCCAGCTGCTTTCCATAATCGGTGTACATCATGTCTTTTAGTTTAAGTAGCTTTTCGTAAAAATGGTTTATTGAAGGAGCTTCAG
The DNA here is from genome assembly GCA_018402425.1 of Candidatus Atribacteria bacterium. GTDB lineage: Bacteria > Atribacterota > Phoenicimicrobiia > Phoenicimicrobiales > Stramentimicrobiaceae > Oleincola > Oleincola secundus. Next base: position 1,263 of record JAGYIZ010000055.1, read on the forward strand.
TGGTCATATATTCTTCTCGGGAAATATCAGGATTAGGAGGTATATCAGGATCATAGATTGGTCGGTGATAATAACCACCATAGGTAAAAACCCTGGCAATGCCAATTGCACCAATGGCATCCAGCTTATCGGCATCACTTACCGCCATAAATTCCGGGCTTTTTTTATTCTTAAGTGATAATTTTTTCTTAGAAAGGGTTTTCATATAGGAAATATTGATTGCTATATCTAAAATATTTTTGGTTATTTCCAGAGGCAATTGCAAAGAATGTAAAAATTGTGCTAAAACATTCTGACCTTGTTGCTCATTTCCGTTAAAAAATTTGTAATCACCAATATCATGAAGTAATGCAGCCATTTCTACAACAAAAAGATCTCCTCCTTCATTCTTTGCAATTTTTAAGGCTAAATCTCTTACTCTTTGCGTATGCCACCAATCATGCCCGGTTCCTTCTTTTTGAAAATACTCTTGCACAAATTGTGTTGTTTTTTTAATTATTTGCTTTGAATTCACAATCATTTTTTTATCATCATTTCCAGTAAATATCGCACCCGTAAAGCGGGTGGCTTTAAGAACCTCCAAAAGAGGTTTAACTTTTGACCACTTTTTAGCTCTTTTTCTTTCGATTTTTTATTTATACTTTAGCTATAATATTTCTAAACAATATAACTTCCAACTTTGGACTTCAGGTGAAAAATTGTCATCTAGCTACTCTTAGCTGACCAAATATGACATTCATTTCAATATCCAGAAAAGGTTGGTCTGTCTGAATTTCTCCAAAACGATATTCCGTAGAACCAATAAAGTTAACTGTGCGTTGAGGTGTTCAAGACTTCCAGTACTGTGCTAGCATGAACCACTGTGGGTATTTCGGATTAAGAATCAATTTCCCTGAGCCGAATATAACATTGATTTTCATTTTTACCGGATTCCAATTGCTCAGATCAGTAAGATCAACCATGCCTTAACTGAATATAATGTTCTTTTCTATATGGCTCACTCAAGTCTAGCTTTTTGCTATCAAATATCACTTCATGGTCTCCTCCAAATTGCCCAGATAAAACAACAATACCCTAAAATCAACAGAATAATACCCGGAAATAAACAGAAAAATTGGTTTTAGTACCCAAAATATTAGCCAGTAACAAGGTATACCTAATATTAATAGAACAATTCCACTGACAACACTGCCTGTAAATCTCATTGTTTTATTCCTTTCTATTTTTAATTTAATACAATAAATGTCATACCACTGGCAGTGGCTTTAATAATCTCTAAAAAGGTTTAATCTTTCCTTGGTTACTTCTTGTCTTCTTTTTCCTTGTATTTTATTAACCACTACCTTCTTAGAGGTGGTTTTCATGGTTAAATAAATTAAAATAGTAAGGAATAAACTGTTATACAATTCTCTTCTTTTTTCAGCTTTTTATTCGATAAATTTCCTTATAATCTTATTATAATTATAAAATACCTACATTTAAAGAAATATTAATTTATGGGATTAAATTTTGAGATCATAATAAGTTATATTCTTGAAAAATATACTAAAATTTTACACTATCAATTATAAAAAAACCATTACTTTGTATTTTCATTGTAACATTTTTACCTTTTCTTTGTTTGGAAATAAAAACAAATACTGTGTCAGGCAAATCGAACTGTGTGAAAACTCACCTTTTACTTGCCTAACAGTACATAAAATGGTATAATAAGAGCATTAATAATAATACAAAAAGAAAGCTGGTAAATACCATGTCCTATATCTCAGGTAAAACAGAAACCAAAAGTATCCTCTTTCCAGAAAGTCTGGAAGAATACGTACCTCTGACAATCCGGTACAGTTATCAATGGGCTCATGAGCCAGCTGGACTTGCAGAAACTTAAGTTTACCCATGCCAGTACACCAGAAAAGGCAGACCACCCTATCATCCCAGGGATATGTTAAGGAATCTACCTGTGGACCATCTCAATCATGTCCGCTCCTCCCGCAGACTTGAGACTGAGGCCAGACGCAATGTGGAGCTCATGTGGCTCATAAGAAAACTCAGCCCTGATTTCAAGACCATTGCCGATTTCCGCAAGGATAACAGAAGGCTTTAGTCAAAGTGTTCCGGGAGTTCACCCGCATGTGCAGTACCTGGCAGCTCTTCGGCAAGGGAACTTATTGCCATTGATGGTTCAAATTCCGCGCCTCTAACAACAAGCCAGCAACTATTCCCAGAAAAAGCTAGCCCGCCATATCAACTACATCAATGAAAAAGATTACCGGTTACCTGGCTACACTGGATGAAACGATCCAGGCTGAATCAGATGACCATAGGCCGGATGCCAAAGAGGTGCAAAAGAATAAACCAGCTTAAAGAGAAAAATAGGAAATACCAAAGCTATCATGATCAACTGGCTAAGAGCAACACGAACAGTTTCACCACCGACCCGGATGCCCGACTAATGGTCAATAACAATAACAGTGTGGAAGTCAGCTACAATGTGCAGACCTCAGTAGATGCCAGACATAAACTAATTGTCGATTTTAAGGTCACAGGTAAACCCAATGACTTAGGACAACTGGCTCCCATGGCCTTACGGACAAAAGATACTGGGTAAACCATCATTTACTGTCTTGGCCGATAAAGGTTACTACCATGCCCGGAATTTACAATCCTGTTCGGCTAAGGGAATAACACCCTCATCACAAGCAGGTCTGCTCCAATGGGACAGGAGACAAGGAGTTCTATCCGGATAAGTTTAGCTGATAAAAGATCATGATTACTACCTCTGTCCTACTACCGGAAAGACTGCATATTATTACCGAACCCGAAAGACGGTAAGATTATCGGCAAAACCTATCGTAACCCAGAGGCCTGCCAAGGCTGTCGGAAAAACCAGATGCACCAAAGCGGTAAAGGGAAGAACTGTCTTCCCGCCATAAAAACCAGGGCTTCCTGGATCGTATTGACAGGCAAACCCAGGAGAATCTCCAAACCTACAAACTCAGGCAGATAGTTGTGGTTTCATCCCTTCGGTACCATCAAAGAGCCTGGGGTGCGCCCTGTTTTCTCACCCGGCGAAAGCATTCGATTCAGTGCCAAAGTTGCTTTATCCTTCCTATCTACAATTTAAAAGGGTAATGTAATTGTTAACTGTAATTCTTTCATTAGGTAGATTTACCTCCTTTTAGAAAAAGAATGTTATTTCTTTTTCTTTTAGTTTGATCTATGAGGTAAGTCTACCTTTTTTGTTGACCTGTTGGCAAGTGATCTCCTAAAAACACCTACTAAAATTTTACACTATCAATTATAAAAAAACCATTACTTTGTATTTTCATTGTAACATTTTTTACCTTTTCTTTGTTTGGAAATAAAAACAAAATACTGTGTCAAAAGAACCGTCCCTGTGACATTTTTTATTTCTTTAGCCAGAGAATACAGAAAAATCCACCCCTATTCCTGGAAGATAATTCTCCTTCTTTTTCCTGAGTGATTTCGGTTTCAGGAGTATCCGGGGGTATAAAAAGACATTCTTTGCTTCCAACCAGGTTATCTTCTTTTATTTTACTTAAATCTTCCGGAGATTTAAAATCAGCATCTTTAAAGACGGGTACATTTTTCTGAAATTCCGGATCTTGATATAATCGTCCCCAATCACTTTCCCGATTAATTGTTCCCATTAAAACAGGTCCACCTTTTTTACAAACCCGAAACATCTCCGCTATCATCTTCCGGGGATCTGAAATAAATTCAATTGTAGCCATAGAGAAAACGCCGTCAAAATAGTTATCCGGGAATTGTAAATTCTGGCTATCCATTTTTTTAAATTCAATGGATACTTTTTCCTGTATAGCTCGCTTGCGGGCTATGGTAATCATTTTTTCAGAGATATCAACCCCAACAACACTTGCCCCCTTCTGAGCTAATTTTATACTAAAATTACCAGTTCCACAGCCAACATCCAGAATATGCATTTCGGGTTTTACCTGAAAAAGATTAAAAGCACAATCCGTTTCTACCCGGTCAGCATGTTTCCCTATCTTTGTTTCATACCAATTATCATAATTGATTGCTTCTTTATCAAATAATGCCAAATTTTTTCTCCTTTCAGGACAAATTGGATAAAATATGTTTTTTAATTCGATTAAATTGAGCTGAAATAACAATTTCTCTTTCCCTGGGTCTGGGTAAAGAAATTTGAACCTCTTCTTTTATTTTTGCAGGACGAGCAGAAAGCACATAGATACGGTCAGAGAGGTAAACCGCTTCTTCTATATCATGAGTAATAAATAAAACGGATGGTTTTATTTTTTCTATGACCTGCAATAACCAGGTCTGCATTTTTGCCCGGGTAATTGCATCCAGGCCACCAAAAGGTTCATCAAGAAGCACAATGTCTCTGGAAAACATGTATGTTCTAAGCAATGCAGCCCTTTGTCGCATACCTCCGGATAACTGAAAAGGATATTTATATTCAAAACCCTGTAATCCAAATAATTCCAGATAGGGTGTCACTTTTTTTCGTGCCTCTCCGACCTTTTCACCTTTAATAATCAAAGGAAGTGCCGTATTATCAATCACTCTTTTCCATGGTAATAATAAATCTTTTTGATACATATAGCTGACATGTCCCTGCTCACCGGTATAATCCTTTCCATCAATAAAAACTTTCCCCTCATCTAATGGAACAATACCAGCGATAATATTAAAAATAGTACTTTTGCCACAACCACTGGGTCCAATCAGGGTAACAAATTCATTCTTATTCAGATAAAAAGAGATATCATCAATAATAGGCATTCCCTCATACTTTTGTTTAAGATGTTCAGCTTTTAGCTTAATGCTAATTCTCCTCTCCTGGCAAAAAATCATTCGTAAAAGAAGCCTCAGCATCCAACATTTCCTCAATAAGACCCTGTTTATATAACCATTGTGCGTAATTCTCCCATCTCTCTCTTTCCATTACACCCCAGTAAGGAGCATCTGCCTGATATTGTCCGGCTAAATATTTTTGACTGGCAAAGGCTATTTCACGATCAATCTCCGGAGCATGATTCAATAAATGTTCTGCTGCTAATCCAGGGTTTTCCATACAATATTGATAACCTCTCTCTGTAGCCCTTAGAAATCTCCGTACTAATCCAGGTTCTTTCTCCAGTAATTGTTCTCTGGCAATAATTACCGGAGTATAGAAATCCAATTGGGGTGCATAATCCTGTAATAAGATAAAATTAATGGGGAAATTTTTCAATTCTGCTGCTACTCCATCCCAACCATAATAAATCCAGGTATAGTCAACATATTCTTGAACTGCAGCAAAAAAGTCAATAGCACCAATGGTTACCATTTCAGTATTAGTAAAATCAGCATTATCAATCTCCATTAATGCTTTAATCGTTGCTTCTTCTACCGGAGAACCCCAACCACCATACTTTTTGCCTTCAAAATCCCTTGGGCGGGTAATTCCTTTTTCCGCGGGAGAAGCAAAGCCAGAGGTATTATGCTGCAGAACAGCAGCAATAGCTACCACCGGCAAAGGCTCTTTGGATGTTCGGGCAAAAGTAACTTGCTCCTGATAACTAATTCCGAATTCCCCCTGACCAGCCGCAATAAGCCCGGCAGGACCGCCCTCTGAAGGTTGTATGATATTGACCTCTAAATCTTCTTGCTTATAAAATCCCTTTTCAATTGCAACATACAATCCGGTATGGTTAGTATTAGGAACCCAATCCAGTAATACGGTAATTTCCTGTAAAGACTGTTCTTCCATAGAATAAATTGGGGTACAAAAAAGAAGCAATACCAGAAATGTTAGCAAAATAAGTAAAGCATATTTTTTTGATACGTAAAGCATAACTGCTCACCTCCCTGTTAATTTATTTTATAGCCCTTTTCCAGGGCATTGCTAGTAACTGAATTAATTCAATTAATTTAAACAAAAGCATACTTAAAATAATGATGACCAAGATAGAAGCAAATACTTTATCAAGTGCAAAAGATTGCCTCACTCGAGTCATATAAACACCTAATCCTGCTTTACCACCCATCCATTCACCGATAACCGCCCCGATAATACTATAGGTCGCTGCAATTTTCAGCCCTGAAAAAAAACTTCCCAAAGAAGCCGGGAATTTAGCCAGATAAAAAATTTGCCAGCGATTTGCTTTCATCGATTTCATTAAGTTTAATAAATCTTTATCAAGTGAGCCCAACCCTTCTAAAAGACTCACTACAATAGGAAAAAAACAAACCAGGATAACCACCATGACCTTTGGAAGCATTCCAAACCCGAACCACATAACAAATAGGGGAGCCAGCACCATAATGGGAATGGTTTGGGAAACGACCAGTAAAGGCTGTAATGCTTTTTTAACAACAGTAAAATTATCCATTAAAATAGCCAGCAAAACTGATAAAGTAATGGCAATTAACAAACCGGTTAATGCCTCTTGTAAGGTAGTATAGATATGCACTGTTATCTCCGGGAGAATAGCAATGCATACCGTTATCACATCCCAGGGTGACGGTAGGATATAACGGGCAATTATGCCTGAATCTACAATCAATTGCCATATTAGAATAACCAGGATAATAAACAATACCGGGATAGCTTTATCTCTTATACTTTCCCACTTTCTCATCAATAGTAACACCTGTCTTTTTGTAATCTATCTTTACCAGGGAAACCACCCGGGATGCTCCCTGTTCAATACAAATTTCCTGAGCCTTTTTTACAATAACCAGCAAATCATCCAACTCCCCTTCCATGGTTGTTTCCATGGGACCAACTTCATATTTGATTCCACAAGAATCAATGTAAGCAATTACCTGATCAACAACACGATATAGTTTTTCCTCCGGAACATAGGGTAATACCTGTAAACCGAGTGTAATTTTTGCCATTTTTACCTCCAAAAAAAATGCCATTACCTGAACAAAGGCAATGGCATTAGGTCTTACCGTTTATTTTACGGTTACTTCCCTCCGCTAGAATTACCTAGGTCAGGTTAAGGGGTCAAAGCAAAATGCTTTCTCTCAGCACGTAGCTCCCCCAGTAACTCCTTATTTTTTCTTTTATACAATTTAATTATATTATACCACTCTTGCATTTTTTGTAAAGAAAAGCCGGACTAAGCCTAGCTCAATTTATTTGAAAAAGATAACCATATGTACTATGATTGAAGCAGAAAAACTGATTAAAAGGGGTTAAATAGGAGAATTGCCACAAAAAATTGCAATTGTCGGAAACGGAGAAAACTGGCAAAAAGAAAAAATAATTAGTTTTTGCCAAAAATCTGATTATATCATTGCTGCTGATAACGGATTATCATTACTTCATCGTTTTGACATAACACCTAATCTCATTATCGGAGATCTCGATAGCGTTTCACCAACATTGTTGCAATATTACCATCAAATACCGATAGATAAGCATCCCGTAAAGAAGGATTTCACTGATTCAGAACTGTGTATTCAAAAAGCGATTACTATGAACCCAAAAGAAATCTTATTATTGGCTATGACCGGTAATTATTTTGACCACAGTTATGCCAGCATAATTAATCTTTTTCGTAATTATCAACCAGATATTAAAATGGAGATTATTACCTCTAATTCTGTTATTTTCCCTGTTACCGGGAAGATGGCCTTACTTAAAATGAAAGGTAGAAGATTCTCGCTATTTCCGCTAAGTACAATTAAACAATTTACCATGGCAGGGGCTCAATATCATTTTTCAAAGAAAAATTTATTAATTACAGATTACAGTATCAGTAATGTCATCATTGATGACAAGCTGGAAATTAATTTTAAAGAAGGAATGTTGTTCTGCGTGCTTTTTGACCAGGGATTTCAATAAGCTGCATTTTTCACTTCGTCCTAATAAAGCCGGGTAGGTGTGTTTATCCATTCTATCCCGTATAACTCTTCTACTTTTTTTCGATATTTTGAGGGGAATTTTGCTTCTAACTGTTCCAAATATGCTAAAAAATCTTCTTTGCTAGTCAGAGAAAAGACCCGGGGAGAAAAATTAATATTTTCCTGTACATCCTTTTCTTCCAGACAGGCACGACATTGATTATCAACAAACATGGCATCACAATAAGGTAATAACAAAGAAAGGATATTTAAATCATTAGTCATGCCCCGATCAGGAGGCTTCTTCTGTCCAGAACCAGCCTTTCGAGCAAAATAGGCATAAAAAGAGCATATAGTTTTATGTGTATCTGTCTGAACGATTCGGATTGAAGATACTGCCAGCTATTCATCCATAAATCATTATGGGCTATTCCTTCTTCCTGGAGTATTGAATGTATTAACTGTATAGGATCCATTGATTCAAACAAAAATTGACAAAGCCTAATCTCATGAATTTGCTGTGCGGGAAACTTAATAATATGTCTTAGGCAATCAGGATAAGCATGCAAAATCTCTTTTACTAAAGATAAATAAAAATCCTCTACCCATTGTTCAAATTTAGCATCCGAATACTTTTTCCAGATATAAAATTCCTTGAGCCATTGTTGATGAATTCTTTCTCTCGATTTTCTTAATTCTTCTTCATAGGTTTGTGGATATTGAGAGAGATATAATTTGACCTCCCGGGGGAGCCAGATATTGATATTTCTGTCAACAACTGTTTCCAAAGAATTAATTGTTGGTTTTTTTGATAAACCACGAATCCAATTTCTGACAGAATTCTCAACTTGAACCTTTCTTATCCGATGCTGATCGACAAATTTTGAACCTCTTGATAATAAATGGTACATTTTTTCCAGAGGTTCAAAGAAATTTGATACAACTGACTCCTGAAGATGAAAACTGGATTGGGGACAAATAATAATCTGCATTTTGACAAGTCTATCAAGCTTTTGGTATAAGCGTAGCCAGAAGTTATCTGCATCATTGTTTCCGGTTGCTTTCATATTAGGATGAAGTGCTCTTACCATATAGCTGAGAGCAAATTGATCAATATAGATAATCCTTTTAGAAAGACGGGGCAATATATAATTAACTTCCGGCTCATTACGCTGGGAATCCGGATAAAAACATTTATTGCATTTTCTCAGATAATAACCAGGTAATATCTCACTAATCCCAAAACTCTTTTCACCACAACGTGGACATATAATGAATGGTGGCCTACTTATCTGTTTCATAAAACTGTCTTATTATCTCTCTTACCCAATAATAACAAACTCGCTTCTTATTTCTCCACTGCTTCCTTAATCCTTTTTACGCCCTCTAAAATATTTTCCCGAGAGGTAGCATAAGAAAGCCTGATGTATTCCTGACTCTCTTCCTGATTTTTGCTACCAAAACAGGTTCTTGCCAGTACTGCTACACCAGCTTCATACAATAAATATTGTTGTAGTTCCTTAGAGTTCTTTAGATTTAAATTACGGCATGCTTCAGTTACATTAGGAAAGACATAAAATGCCCCACCGGGGTTTTTGCAAGAAATACCATTAATATTATTTAATGCCTCAACAATAATATCTCTCCTGGAATGGAATTCATTAATCATCTTCACAGATTCTTCTTGTGGTCCTTCCAAAGCCTCAATACCTGCCATTTGTACAAAGCTCGCGGTACAGGAAACTGAATTAGTTGCCAATCTGGTAAAATGTGCTGCCAGTTCAGTATTCATTACGCCAAAACCCAAGCGCCAACCAGTCATGGCATA
>JAGYIZ010000056.1 GCA_018402425.1 Candidatus Atribacteria bacterium
AGTCATTGGCCGCCTTAAATTTTTATCGGAAAATTTTAGAAGATTATATCAAAAAGAATCCACAGTTTAGTATCACACTTAAGCCATATCTCGCTGATAATTCTGCACACCCTATGATTAGAGAAATGATAGATGCTTCCACAGTCTGCCGGGTAGGACCTATGGCAGCAGTGGCAGGTTCCCTATCACAATATATTGCGGTAAGTTTATTGAAGGAAACAGATGAAATAATTGTTGAGAATGGTGGAGACCTTTACATCAAAAGTCCACATATCAGAAAGGCAATCATCTATGCCGGTTCTTCTCCTTTGAGTAACAAAATATTTCTCAAGATTGATTCCCGGGAAAAGGGTGTTGGATTGTGTACTTCTTCCGGTACGGTAGGTCCTTCTTATAGTATGGGTAAGGCAGATGCTGTGACCGTAATATCCCATTCTGCTGCCCTGGCAGATGCTGCAGCTACTGCTATAGGCAATATAATCCATAGTAAAGATAATATCGAAGAAGGGCTGAAAATTGCTCAAACCATAACCGGCCTTATAGGTTTAGTCATTATCAAGGATGATAAGATGGGGATGTGGGGAGAAATAGAATACGGATTAATTTAAAATAATTATCCCAATGACCATATGGTAGAATAGTAATATTAAAAATTATTTCTAAAGTGACGAAACAGCAGAAAGGCTCTAGATGTATTTACCTACTACCCGGGAAGAAATGGAAAAATTAAGATGGGCAAATCTTGATATAATACTAGTTACCGGAGATACCTATATCGATAGTTCTTATATAGGGGTTTCCGTTATCGGACAGGTCCTGCTCAAGGCGGGCTATAGAGTGGGTGTAATTGCTCAGCCCGATATCAATCATTCGGAGGATATTTGCCGATTAGGAGAACCTGGACTTTTTTGGGGAGTAACGGCAGGTTCTGTAGATTCCATGATAGCCAATTATACCGCTACCGGGAAAAAGAGAAAAAAAGATGATTACACCCCGGGCGGAATAAACGACCGTAGACCTGACCGTGCAACCATTGTTTATGTCAATCTCATCAAACGTTATTTTAAAAATACTCGTCCTATTGTACTTGGCGGAATCGAGTCAAGCATGAGAAGACTGGCTCATTATGATTTTTGGGATAATCGAATCAGGAGGTCTATCTTATTTGACAGCAAGGCTGATATCCTGGTCTACGGAATGGCCGAAAAAAGCATATTGCAATTGGCTGAACGGTTTGCCAAAAAAAAAGCCATTACCGATATTCGCGGTATCTGTTATATCTCAAATAATCCTGATGAAAAGAGCCTCATTTTACCTTCTTTTTCGGAAGTCAAGCAGGACAAAAAAAAGTTTATTCATATGTTTGATTTGTTTTATCAAAATCAGGACCCTTTCCTGGGCAAAACCCTGGCACAGCAGCAGGATGACCGTTATTTAATTCATAATCCCCCTAGTTATCCCCTGTCAGAAAAAGAGATGGATGAGATATATGCACTTGACTATGAGCACGATGTTCATCCCTATTACCGAAAATGGGGCCCGGTTAGGGCATTGGATACTATTAAGTTTTCTGTAACATCTCACCGGGGATGTTTCGGAGAATGTAATTTTTGTGCCATTACTGTTCATCAGGGAAAATATATTCAATCCAGGAGCGAGAAGTCAATTATCAGTGAAATCAAGAAACTAACCAAGGAGGATGATTTTAAGGGATACATCTCGGATGTAGGCGGGCCGACTGCCAATATGTATGGTATGGGATGTGCAAATAAGTCGCAGAACAGTCACTGTCTGAAAAAGCGCTGCCTCTTTCCTTTGATATGTGATAATCTCGCCCTGAATCATCAAAGACAGATAAAATTATTAAAAAAAATCAGGAAAATAGAGGGAATTAAAAAAGTATTTGTTGCCTCCGGGATTCGTTATGATTTAGTGATGGCAGATAAAAAAAATGGTAAAAATTACCTGAAAGAAATTATCCTCCACCATGTTTCCGGACAGCTCAAAATTGCGCCCGAACATATCGAGAAAAAAGTACTTGCCCTGATGGGCAAAGGAGATAATTTTTATTTAGCCGGATTCAAAAAATTATTTGATCATATTAACCATCAGGCAAGGCAGAAACAATACCTAACCTATTACTTTATAGCGGCCCATCCGGGCTGCAGAGAACAAGACATGATTTCGTTGAGACAATATATTCAGAGAGAGCTTCGCATCAACCCCGAACAGGTACAAATTTTTATTCCCGCACCTTCCACTTACTCTGCTGTTATGTATTATACTGGTATAGACCCTTTTAGCGGGAATAAAATATTTGTGGAAAAAAAGATAAAAAATAAGGAAAAACAAAAAAAATTAATCACAAATTCATAATCCTGGTGTATTATAATTAATATTGAGCCTATTTTGTACCCGGTATTTCTAATTTCAGGGATTACTGTAACAAAAAAACAAATTTATTCATTATTACTTATGACTCCGATAGAAAGGTTGGAATGATGGTGTTGCCGCTAATTTATATTGTTGATGATGAACAGGATATTGTTGATTTGATTTCACTTCACCTGGAGAAATCTTCTTTTCAGGTCCGGGGATTTCTTGATGCAGCTACTTTTTACCAACAATTAAATCACAAAATACCTGACCTGATTATCTTAGATCTCATGCTTCCGGATGAAAGTGGTCTTGAGGTATGTAAATACTTGAAAAAGGAAGAGCAATATACAGATATACCGATTATTATTCTCTCTGCCCGTAATGAGGAAACAGATAAGATTATTGGACTGGAGCTCGGTGCTGATGATTATGTGGCCAAACCTTTCTCCCCGGGAGAAATGGTGGCCAGGGTAAAAGCAGTTTTGAGAAGAAAAACTGTAAAATCAGAGGAGAAAAAAATTATAATCGATGAAAATATAATAATAGAACTGGAAAAATATCGTGTTTTCATTGAGGATATAGAAATCCCCTTAACTTCAACTGAATTCAAGATATTCAGATTGCTTGCCACTAAGCAGGGTTGGGTTTTTAACCGGGAACAGATACTGGATTATCTGTGGGGTGATGAAAAGGCTGTTTTGGATCGTACCATCGATGTTCATGTAAAAAATTTGAGAGAAAAATTAGGAGACAAGGGACATCTTATAAAAAACGTTCGAGGAGTCGGTTATAAATTGGAACTATGAATAAATCACGATTTTTTAGGATTTTTATTAGTTATATTGTGGTAGTTTTTCTATTATCAATTTTTGTTCTAAGCTTTATAACACACCTAATCAAAGATCAATATCTTAATAACAAGATTGAGAATATGACCAATATTTCCTTGATAATCCAAGAAACTATCAAACGCTATATTGAACTTGAGGATTGGCATGAATTGGATTTGTTTGTCAAGGAAATAAATCAACAGACTGAAACAAGAATTTCAGTGATTAATCCCGATGGTAGGGTAATAGCTGAATCACTGAAAGATTTTCAAGAGATGGAAAGTCATCGGAATCGGCCGGAAATAAGAGCAGCATTACAGGGAGAAAAAAGCCATACGGTAAGATACAGCACCACTGCCAGAGAAGATATGCTTTATGTTTCATCTCCCATTTTTGCCGAGGGTAGTATAATTGCAGTTCTCAGGTTAAGTATTTTTATAGATAAGATGCAGCATATTTTGAATAGGACAAGAAATACAATATTACTTATAGCCCTGCTAATGATACTTTTGTCATTTGGAATTTCCTATTATATTTCCAAAAGATTAACAATACCGACCCAAAAATTAGTGCAAGCTTTTGATAAGGTAAGCGAGGGTAACCTGGAAACAAGGATATTAGTTCATCAGGAAGAACCCGAAATCAAAGAACTGGCCGATAGATTTAACAAGATGACTGAGCAGTTAAAAAAATTTGTGAAAAATATATCACTGCAAACCGAGGAATTAGAAACCATTATTTCCACAATAGATAGCGGAATTGTATTGCTGGATAAGAAAGGGGAAATAATTCTAAGCAATAAGTATTTTAAGGAGTATTTTTCTTCTTATAAAATGACAGGTAAATATTTTTGGGAAGTTATTCGGGATGGCCGGTTGAATGAACAGGTTAGTGAATTGATTGAAAAGAAAAAAAGTTTTACCACTGAGATTGAGCTTTCAGAAAAATATTATCTTTGCACCGGAACTTATATCGATAAGAAAAATAAATCAGTTTTGATATTTCATGATATTACCCGTTCCAGAAAACTAACCCAGGTGAAAAAAGATTTGATTGACAATATTTCTCATGAACTACGAACACCGTTAACTTCAATAAAAGGTTATACTGAAACGATGGAAGGGGCTACCGATAAAGAGAGAGAAAAATATATTCAAATTATAAAACGAAATACCGAAAGGCTTATCAGTATGGTAGATGACCTGCTTTCCCTGTCCGAGCTGGAGGATAAGGGCGGAAAGATGCAGATAGAGAAAGTAAATTTAGAAGAAATAATGGAAAATATGCGTAAAATATTTGAACCAGCCATCAAAAAGAAACAGCTTAGACTCAATTTTAATATACAAGCAGATATCCCCGAGATCGAAGCAGATTCTTATAAAATCGAGCAAATGCTGATAAATCTAATAGATAATGCTATAAAATATACTGAAAAAGGTGAGATTAATATTTTAGTTGAACTGACAACTGCCAGCAAAGTCAAAATTGAAGTTACTGATACCGGAATCGGAATAAAGAAAGAGGAACTGGAAAGCATCTTTGAGCGTTTCTACGTGGTGAATAAAGCAAGATCCCGACAGTATGGTGGGACAGGGCTGGGACTTTCTATTGTCAAGCATATTGTGATGCTTCATAAAGGCGAGATAGAGATAGATAGTCAGCTAGGTGTGGGCACCAGGTTGGCAGTAATATTACCTGTTCAGCAACCTTAAGGTGCAGGAAGCATGTTTTTAATGATCTTATTTATGAAATAGAAGGAGGCAGTATTTAGATGAAAAAAATTCTTTTTCTATGCACGGGTAATTCCTGTAGAAGCCAGATGGGCGAAGGATTTATGCGCCATATGGCTGGCAATAAATTTGAAGTATCAAGTGCCGGGGTAGAACCAACAGAGGTTAATCCTTATGCAATAAAAGTTATGGCTGAAGCTGGCATTGATATATCGTCCCATAAATCAAAATCAGTTAATGAATTTTTGGAACAGGAATTCGATTATGTCATAACAGTCTGTAATCATGCTAAGCAAGTATGTCCTGTATTCCCGGGTCAATATGAGAGGATTCATTGGGATATAGAAGATCCTGCCCATGCTAAAGGTAGTGAACAGGAGAAACTTGCTTTCTTTCGAAAAATTAGAGATGAAATAAAAGAAAAATGTTTAGAATTTCTAAATAAATTAAATAATTAACCAAAAATTAACACTTTATTTATATATTCTTCATAAAACTCCTTTATATTATAGTTAACAAAAAAGAGATGTAAAACATCTCAAAAATAAAAGGAGATAAAAATGACAAAATTAAGAAAATTTAATTACCTCTTTGTTAGTATGGCTCTCGTTTGTTTCTTGTTTTTTACCGGCAATGTACTGGCTGCTGACAATGATATTGTAGTGAAAGGTTCAACTACTGTACTTCCTATATCACAAGCCTGTGCCGAAGTATTTATGGATCAGAATATGGATATTAATATATCTGTACAGGGCGGCGGCTCCGGTGTTGGTATTTCTTCGATAATAGACGGAACCTGTGATATTGGCAATGCCTCTCGTCCTATTAAAGAAAAAGAGTTAGATACTGCTAAAGAAAAAGGTGTTACACCAATTGGCAATGTAGTAGCAAGGGATGCAATTGCTGTGGTAGTTAATCCGGCTAATAGTGTTAATGAATTGACTCTTAAACAAATTAAGGCAATCTACACCGGGGAATTTTCTAACTGGTCCCAGGTAGGCGGTTCTGACCAGGAGATTGTTATTATTTCCAGAGATTCTGCTAGCGGAACATTTGAAGCCTTCAATGAGTTAGCCCTGGACAAGGAAAAAGTAAGACCGGATGCCCTATTACAGGCTTCTAATGCTGCAGTGGCTACAAGTGTAGCCAATACCCCAGGAGCAATAGGCTATGTTGGTTTAGGTTATGTAACCAGTAAAACAAAAGCTATTGAAGTCAATAATGTAATGCCCAGTAAAGAAACTGTTAATTCTGATACCTATCCGCTGGCAAGACCATTATTTATGTATACTGATGGAGAGCCAACCGGTGCAGTAAAGGAATTCATTGATTTTGTGATGAGTGAAGAAGGTCAAAAATTAGTTGAGGAAAATGGTTATATCAGTGTTCAATAATTAATTCAGCCAACTCAATACCTTAACCTCCCGGGCATGATATCAGCAAAGATTATCATGCCCGGTTGATTGCTTGCAAATTATATAGATATATTGAAAAGAAGGCGACAAGTTTTATGTATAAGAAAAAAGAAAAAATTATCAGATGGGTATTTACCGTTTTAGCTTTTTCTTCTTTATTATTTTTAGTAGGCATAATGGTTACATTATTTGCTTCCGGGCTGCCTGCCTTTCAGGAAGTGGGACTGTTCGAATTTATTCTGGGGAAGGAATGGTACCCCACCTATGACCCGCCTGATTTCGGCATTCTTCCTTTAATTCTGGCCTCTTTTTTGGTAACAATAGGTGCGGTACTGGTATGTGTGCCGTTAGGGGTAGGAAGCGCACTGTTTGTTAATGAACTGGCATCATATAAACAAAAAGCTATTTTAAAACCCATCATAGAGATACTGGCAGGTGTTCCATCGATCGTATATGGTTTTTTTGGCATGGTCATTGTTGCCCCTTATTTACAGAGAATTTTAAATATCCCGATTGGCCAGACTGCCTTTACCGGAAGTCTGATGTTGGGTATTATGGCAACTCCTACTGTTTGCAGTATTTCCGAAGATGCACTGAGTTTTGTACCTAATAGTTTCAGGGAAGCTTCATTGGCTTTAGGCGGAAACCGCTGGCAGACTCTAACCAAGGTTATTATTCCAGCAGCCGGTTCAGGAATTTCTACAGGTATCATCCTGGGAATGAGCCGTGCTGTCGGGGAGACTATGACAGTCTTAATGGTTACCGGTGGTGCCGCAATCATACCCACTTCCTTTTTTAAACCGGTTCGGCCAATGACTTCTACTATTGCCGCAGAAATGGGAGAAACAGTAGTAGGAAGCACTCATTATCATTCTTTATTTGCAATTGGTTTAATTTTATTTCTGATTACATTGCTGTTTAATATTATTGCAGAGATAATTAGTCGCCGTTATAGATTAAAATTAGGTTTGGGAAGGTAGTTTAAATGGATAAGCAAATCAAGCAAAATCTTGGGTTTTTACTATTATTTATCTGTATTTTAACTACTATTTTCTTTTTAGGTATCATTTTATATTTTATTGTGGTCAGAGGAATCGGAGCACTATCCTGGGAATTCTTAACGCAGGTACCCAGAAAAGCCATGACGGCAGGCGGAGTAGCTCCGGCTATTGTGGGGACTTTTTATCTCACTTTAGGGGCAATGATTTTCTCTATTCCTCTGGGATTGGCCTGTGCTGTTTATCTTAGTGAATATAGTACCAAAAGCTTTATAGTAAATATTATCCGTATCAGTATTAATAATTTAGCAGGAGTGCCTTCCGTGGTATTCGGCCTTTTTGGATTGGCTGTATTCGTTAAGTTCTTTGGATTTGGTGTATCAATTTTGTCCGGCTCCCTGACATTGGGAATCATGGTTTTACCCAGTATTATTTCTGCAGCTCAGGAAGCGCTCATGGCCGTACCTCAGTCCTATCGGGAAGCTTCTCTTGCTCTGGGGGCTACTTTATGGGAAACTATTAGAAGAGTGGTTCTTCCCAGTGCATTGCCCGGAATTTTAACAGGCGTTATTTTAAGTATAGGAAGAGTTGCCGGTGAAACTGCACCGATTCTGTTTGGCAGCGTTTGCCACCAGAGGCTACGGATTCCCGTTTTTCCCGAGTCGCCCAGCATTACCCTATCATATTTACGCCTTGACCGAAGGTGTCCATCCGGAAGAACAAACCAGCATTGCTTATGGCTGTGCACTTATTTTATTGATTCCCCCAGTATTAACAATGTCAGTTCTGGCAATTATTCTCAGACAAAGACAAAGGGCCAAAGCCATTATGGAACTTAAGACCAAGATACGGAGTGAGGATATTCGTTTTATTGCAGTTAACAGGTCCTCAAAACATCAATCTGGACATCTATAAAAACAAAGGTGACTGCAGTGATCAGTCCCTTCCGGTTGCAGCAAATCAACCTTGAACCATTATGTTTAACCGCATGAATGACCTGATACCCAAAACCAGCTTAGAAGGGTCTATCCTGTTGGATCAAGAAGATATCAATGATTCGAAAGCAGACATCGTAGAAATACGGCGGAGAGTCGGCATGGTCTTTCAAGCCAGTCCATTTCCGAAGAGTATTTTTAGTAATATCAGCTATGGTCTGGAAACAAGCAGGATTAAAGACCACTTAAGAAAGAAAGAAAGAAATTGTGGTACAATCTTTGCAGAGAGCAGCCTTGTGGGAAGAGTGAAGACCGGCTGAATGAGAGTGCCTGGGACTCTCAGGAGGGCAACAGCAACTTGGATCCTACCTTGCCCGTTGTCTGGCATGGCACCAGGTACTGCTATTTGATGAACCCTGTGCCAGCCTGGATCCCATCTCTACCCAGAATTGAAGAGTTAATTCTGGAGTTGAAAAAGGAGTATACGATTGTGATAGTGACCTGCGTACGGCAGGCTGCCCGGGTATCGGATTATACGGCATTTCTGTATTTAGGAGTTAATGGAATACGGTGAAACAAGAACAGATCTTTACCGTTCCCAGGAACAAGATGACTGAGGCTTACTTAACCGGTAAATTCGGATAAGTCAATACGTTTAGGATAGACAAGCAGTATCTTTGACCGAGTAGAGATATTTAAACAAAGTATATTCATTTAACCATAAAAAACCACCTTTTAAGAAAATTAGAATGGTTAAATAAATGGTTTCACCATAAAAAGATTAAGAGTAGCTAGATGACAATTTTTCACCTGAAGTCCAAAGTTGGAAGTTATATTGCTTAGAAATATTATAGCTAAAGTTTAAATAAAAAACCGAAAGAAAAAGAGCTAAAAAGTTAAACCTCTTTAGAGGTTCTTAAAGCCACCTGCTATGCAGGTGCGATTTACTGTTTTAAGAAAAGAGGGAAAATAATGTTAGAAGAGCGCATCATGCCAATAAAGCGAGAATTAATAGAATATGCTACCTTGGTAGAGAATATGGTAGAAAAGGTTATTAAGGGATTGATGGAAAAGGAAAAAAGCTACCCATTGGAAGTGATAGAAAAAGATGAGCCCAGAACAGACAGATATGAACTTGAATTGGATGAAAAATGTGTCTGGATTCTTGCCCAATTTCAACCCATGGCTGTTGATTTAAGAACCATACTTATGATGTTGGAGATGAATAGAGATTTAGAGAGAATTGGAGATTTATCCTCAACCATGTCCCGTAGCGCTATTTTCCTTATTGAAAGGCCGCAAGTTAAACCTTATATTGATATTCCCAGGATGTCCGATATTGTGCAGAGCATGATTAGAGATAGTGTCAATGCCTTTATTGAAAATGACTCTCAACTTGCTCGTGAGGTATTTCAAAGAGATAAAACGGTCAATGCCTTAAGAGATCAAATTATTCGGGAGCTTCTTACTTTCATGAGTTCAGACCCTACAACTATAGAACGGTCTTTTCATTTAATTTCCCTGGCTCTGGATTTGGAACGCATCGGGGACCATTCTACCAACATCTGTGAAGATGTGGTATTCATGGTAGAAGGAGAAGTTATTAAACATATGGATGATAAGAACAAAGACAAGGATAGGAAATAATAGGACAAATTATTGTATTTTCAGTATATCCTGTAAACTTTTTTGGGCATCTTCTTTATCATAAACAAGATGATGCCTTATTTTTTTGTTACCTAAGTCCTGCAACATATCCGGTACCGATAATCCGGTATGTCGGCTAAGTTCTTCTAATAAGTAAAGCTCATCTATGTTCTTAATATATTCTTTATCTGACAGGGCAGCCAGAACACTACGGTTAAATTTAAACGGGCTGGCTGTGGCATCAATTACTGTTTTAGTTTTTTCTCCCATTATATTCCGGTAATCACGAAAAACCTTTACTCCTACGGCAGTATGAGGGTCAACCAGGTAGTGATACTCATTATAAACTGTTTTGATTGTTTTTAGGGTTTCTTCCTCACTGGCATAGCCGGCAAAGATTATTTCTTCCATTTTTTCTTTCATATTTCCGTCTAACTTAAATTGACCTTTTTCCCGCAAATCCTTCATCCAGTAATTAACAGCCTTTTCCTGATGTTCTGAAATCTCAAATAAAAATCGTTCCAAATTACTGGAAATCAATATATCCATGGAAGGGCTTATAGTAGAGACCAAGGGGCGGTTACGGTCATAGATTCCCTTGTGAAAAAAGTCGGTTAATACCTTGTTGATGTTAGATGCACAAATAAGTTTATCTACCGGCAAACCCATCCGGCGGGCATACCAGGCAGCTAAAATATTGCCAAAAT
>JAGYIZ010000057.1 GCA_018402425.1 Candidatus Atribacteria bacterium
CTATTAAATTTTACTTTATTTTCCCCTCATCTTCTATTCTTTTGAGAATCTAGTTTATTATTTTGCAATTCAAATCAAGACAGACAGAGTTTTAAAAATTTTTTCTACCAATATAAGCTTTGCATTTATCCTGGTAAAGTTTCTTAGCTCTTTGGTATTTCTAACTGAGATACTGGCTATGAAAATCATTGAGCTGTTTGTTTCTTGTTAAATATTTCCTTCTGGGGTTTCGATAAGCAGATGATAATGATTATACATCAGGCAATAGGAATGTACCTTTGTTTTGCTGCAACAAACTATCAGGATTTTCCGTGACTCATATATAAAAAACTCTATTTTTGATGAGAGCTAGAAGCTTTGCGGATTTTTTTTCTTTTTAATACCTTAAGGCGGAAAAAGTCCTCTCTTTCTTTTTCTTCTAATACTTCAGAGATATGCTTGACCATGTTTTCATACTTAGGTATCTGGATATTCTTTAATGCATTCGTTCTTTTTTGGGTTTTCTTTATTTCTATTGCCAATTTATATACAGAATCTTCTATTTCGGCAAGTTCATAGAGTAAATATTTAATCTGCTGAAATTTTTGCAACGCCACATCCAGGGCAGTATTCGTATGATAAAAACTATAATAGGGTATAATATCATGTTTCTCATATTTTATCTGAGATATCTCAACTCCCATTACGCTATAGGTGAGAATGGTAAATTCAGTTGTCTGAGGTATCGATCTGGCAACTTCATTTACTTCATTTATTCCTAAACTGATATTAGCCACAGTAAGCGCTTCATAGGCTTCTTTAAATATTTTTTGCATTTTTTGCTGAATTTCTTTTGCTCGATCCATAAACTCCATTAAATTTCTAATCAAGACATTTCTCTTTTTATCCAACAGCTCAAAACCTTTTTTAGAAAAGTCCAGTGCCGACTGGGCAGCAATAAGGTTGGCTTTGGTTGAAGCAATGTTTTCCTGCATTCATACTCACTTCCTTAGATATTTTTTAGCCAGTGATGGATCGATCCTGGTAAGCTCTTGTTCGGGTAATATTCTGAGTAGTTCCCACATAATTTCCAGGGTCTGATTGATATCCCGGTATTCTTCAAAATCCTGCTTGGCAAATTTTTCCTCAAATTGCCGACCAAATTCCATGTATTTTCTATCAACCTCAGAAAGTTCATCTTCGCCGATTATTTGTGCCAAAGACCTCACTTCCTGTACCTTAGAGTAAGATGAGAAAACCTGATTTGCTATATCAGGATGGTCTTCCCGCGTATATTCTTTTCCAATTCCATCCTTCATAAGCCGGGATAAAGAGGGAAGAATATTTATCGGCGGATAAATTCCCATTTGATACAGTGACCTGCTTAAAACAATTTGCCCTTCAGTAATATATCCGGTTAAGTCCGGTACAGGATGAGTAATGTCATCATTAGGCATAGTGAGTATCGCTATTTGAGTGATGCTTCCCTCTGAACCTTTCAGCATTCCTGCTCTTTCATAAAGGCTAGCTAAATCTGAGTACAGATAACCAGGATATCCTTTTCTGGAAGGTACCTCTTCTCTGGCTGAAGAAATCTCCCTTAAAGCCTCACAATAGCTGGTAATGTCAGTCATAATCACTAATACATGCATATCACATTCAAAAGCAAGGTATTCTGCAGCAGTAAGGGCACATCTTGGAGTAATAACCCTTTCCATAACAGGATCATCAGCTAAATTTAAAAACATTACTACTCTGTCCATGACACCAGCTTCTTCAAAAACCTTTCGAAAAAAATCTGCTTCGTCATGTTTGATACCCATCGCTGCAAAAATGACTGCAAAACTACTGGTCTCCTCTTCAGAAATTCGGGCTTGCCTTACAATTTGGGCAGCTAACTGATTGTGAGGAAGACCATCCCCGGAAAAGATAGGTAATTTTTGTCCCCTTATTAAAGTCATTAGTCCATCGATTGAAGAAATCCCTGTATGAATATAATTTCTGGGGTAAAGTCTGGCTACCGGGTTCATCGGTCGACCATTAATGTTGTAATTTTTCGTAGAATAGATTTCTCCGGCTCCGTCCATGGGTTTGGCGGTTCCACTAAATACTCTTCCTAAAATTTCATTGGTCATAGGTATCTCCATGGGTTTGCCTGAAAAACTGACACTCACATCGTTCAAAGAAATGCCTGATGATCCCTGAAAAACCTGTATAATTACTCTTCCTTTATCAATCTGAACAACTTTCCCTGTCCTGTGCTCTTTTTTGGATACCTGAATATCTACAAGCTCGCCATAAACAGCTTCCTTGACTCCATCCATAATGATTAAAGGGCCTTCTGCTTTTTCTAGCTTTAAATATTTAACTTTCATCTATCGAACCTTCTTTGTACATTTCTTCAATATCATTATAGTATTGATTAATTCTATCAATTATTTCCTGAAAAATTTTACCTTTACCTTCTACTTTCTGATATTTCATCATAACGATATCAGAAAAAAGTGTTTCATCTTTTACTTTAGAAAGAGGTATTCCTTTCTTTATACAATTATTCGCGCGGTCGTAAAGTTCTTTGATTACTTTAAGCATTTGATATTGCTGGGGAAGTACAGTATATAAATCCTGTGCATGAAAAGCATTCTGCTGTAAATAGCCGTTCTTTATGATTTTGGCAATTTCCAGTATAATTCTCTGGTCATCAGGTAATACATCCTCTCCTACCAGTTTCACAATATCCATCAATTTATTTTCTTCCTGAAGAATACCCATCATTTTAGATCTAATCTGTAGCATATCTGGTGCGACATTTTCCTTAAACCAGTCTTCCAGGATAGGAATATAGCTGCTGTATGATAAAAGCCAGTTGATGGAAGGAAAATGCCTGGCATGAGCCAATTCCTGGTCCAATGCTAAAAAAGTTCCTACAATCCTTTTAGTAGACTTGGTAACAGGCTCTGAAAAGTCACCACCGGCAGGCGAAACCGCTCCAATGATAGTAATAGACCCCTCGGACCCGTTTAGATTCTGGAAATATCCTGCCCGCTCATAAAATGCCGCTAACCTTGAAGCAAGATAGGCAGGATAGCCTTCCTCTGCTGGCATCTCCTCCAACCTGCCCGAAATTTCTCTCAAGGCTTCAGCCCACCTGGATGTCGAATCAGCCATTACAGCCACATTGTATCCCATATCCCTAAAATATTCAGCGATGGTAATACCAGTATAAATAGAGGCTTCTCTAGCAGCTACCGGCATATTTGAGGTATTGGCAATTAGAACTGTGCGATCCATCAGAGGGTTTCCGGTAGTGGGATCCTTCAGTTTTGGAAAATCTTCCAATACCTCTGTCATCTCGTTACCGCGTTCACCACAACCAATATAGACAATAATATCGGCATCACTCCATTTAGCCAACTGATGTTGAGTAATGGTTTTTCCGGTACCAAATCCACCGGGAATGGCAGCTGTACCACCCTTGGCCAACGGGAAAAAAGTATCAATAATTCGCTGACCGGTTACCAGTAATTTTTCAATAGGCATCCTTCGAATGTTCGGTCTGGACTTCCTCACCGGCCACTCCTGAAACATATTCAACTTAAATTTTTTACCATTATCATCTTCCAGGACAACCAAAATATCTGAAATTTTATAAGAGCCGTTTTTGGCCGAACTTACTACTTTGCCCTTTACCCCGGGTGGAACCATAATTTGGTGAACAATCATGGTTGTTTCTTGAACTCTAGCAAAAATCTCACCGGATTTTAATTTAGCTCCGGTTTTTACTATTATTTCAACATCCCAATATTTTTCCTCATCAATTGAGAGTAAACCGATGCCTTCAGGGATAAACCGATTTCCTGAATCATAAATTTTGGAAAGAGGCCTCTCGATACCGTCAAAAATATTACCAAGAATTCCCGGTCCCAGCTTTAAGGAAAGGGGCTTACCGGTGCCATACATTTTTTCTCCAATTTTGAGACCTGTAGTTTCTTCATAAACTTGAACAGTGCCTAAATCATTTTCCAGAGAAATAACTTCTCCAATCAGTTTTTTTTCACCTACCATCACCATTTCACGTACCATAAAACCTTCCATATGATCTGCTTTTACCACTGGTCCGTT
This sequence comes from Candidatus Atribacteria bacterium, assembly GCA_018402425.1. GTDB lineage: Bacteria > Atribacterota > Phoenicimicrobiia > Phoenicimicrobiales > Stramentimicrobiaceae > Oleincola > Oleincola secundus. Next base: position 4,102 of record JAGYIZ010000057.1, read on the forward strand.
AATATAAATAATGTTTCCCTGTCTCGTCATCTCATAGCTCCTTACTTAACCGGGAAGATAGAACTTCTCCGATGAGCTTATCGCTCTCCTCCATAATTGTATTGATTGTAAAATCAATTTCCATTCGACCATCTCCACTTTTTACAAAAACTCCACCGATAAGATCATCAACACCGTTAATTTGAAAACTATTCTCATTTCTTACAGATTTGATGGTCTTTATAATGCTTTCCTGGTTGTTTTTAATATCATTTTTACTGAAGTTTAAAGTAACATATTGACTTTTGGAGAACCTTGTCAAGACCTGCTTTATGGCTTCCTCTAGAAAATCTGTATATTCTTCAGTAACAATAAAAGACTTAATTTTACTTTTTACTTCATCTGTCAATCTTTCGGAAAATTCCTGCTTTTTTTTCAATATAGACAAGCGCATATTAGAGCGATTCTTTAGGATAAGCTGCTGTTTCTTGGTTTCAGCGTCTTTTTTAGCTTTTTCTAGTGCATTTCTTTTTCTTTCTACATATTCATTGATTATACTAGTCTCACGATTTTCATAATATTCCATCATCTTTTTTTGTTTTCGTTTACAATCAATCTCTATTCTCTCAATAATTACTTTCGTAAAAAGGGATATTTTATCTTCTATTGAATTAGGCATACTGCTCTATCCACCTCAAATCTTAATTCCTATAGATTCTCTGATATACCTGGTGAGAAAATCAGGGGGGCGACTTGTTCCATGTCTGTCCGGTATTTCAACAATAATGGGAAGTTTGCTGGAAAGTTTCATCTCATTTATTTCTCCTTGCACTCTTTTCACTAATAGCTCAGTGATGAGCAAAATTCCCATTTCCTGATCTTTCTTAACCTTTTCCAATTCTTTCAATATTTCTTCTCTTTCGTGGACAACAACTCCCTCTACACCAGATAGTCTCATTCCAGTCAGGGTATGGGTATTGTCACTGATTAAAAAAACCTTCATCTGTATACCTCTATAGTCTGCCTAGTATCATTATTGAAACAATTAATCCGTAAATAGCTATTCCTTCTGCTAAGCCCACAAATATCAAAGTTTTACCCAAAATATTTGGATCTTCCGAGACAGCTCCCAAAGCTGAGGATCCTACAGCGCCTACTGCATAACCAGCTCCAATTGTAGCAAGCCCGGTAGACAGTGCGGCTGCCAAAAAACCTATCCCTGAGGAAGAATCGGTAGAAGATTGCGCTCTTGCTATATTTGGGATTAAGAAAAATAGAAAGATGGCTACCAGTACCGTATAGGCAAAAACTGAATTCTTTACTAATTTTCTAATTCTTTTTATATTCTGTTTATTTCTTGTTAAATAAAGATAGAAACCGGCTGCAATAGTCAACCCCGATATACTCATGACGATATATAATACTGCATACATGATAATTTAACCCCCGTTTTTATAAATAATTAAAAAGATATATTTTTATTCATTTTTACCGGGGTATATTCTATACCATCTCCCCGATAATATTTGGTAAATAACTCATAATATTCTAATCTCAAAGCCTGAATAAAGACAATCAGGGCTTCTAGGGTAAGTATGATAATATTCCCCAATATTAATACTGTCCAATTCCCCCACGAGGTACTCATCATCCGGGCTAGTGTAAGAAAAGCAATATAAAGTCCCACATGGTTCAAAGCAAAAGCGCCTACTCTTAAGAAAGATATGGTGTTAGAGAGCATAGAGAGAAGGGTTTCGATAATTCCAAAACCTTCCTCAATGTAATGATTGATAGAAAATTCTCTGGAATGGTTATTTGAATGTGTTAGCATTTGAGACAATGGAACTCTAAATAGCATTAACAACAGAAGTCCAATCATTATGAGAATGTATACTGGCAATATATTGTGCTTAGCAATAAAAATTTGAAAAATGTTATAGAGCAATATCAAATAAAAAGAAAGCCCTACCAGACCATTTCTACCAAATAAACCCTCTTCTATATTCCGTTCCTGGCTGAAATTAATAATACTGTATACATAACTACTTAACAAGAGTATGACTCCGAAAATCACTGACATTATCAATATATCATTAATATTTGCCATAGGCCTGATGAATAATGCAGGCAGGATTTCTTCGGAACCAAAAACACTACCATAGAGAAAACCAAAAATAATAGAACTCAGTCCTATTCTGCTTAAAATGCCACCCAGATTTGTTTTTTTCCAAATAAATTCTAAAAGAAGACCACAAACAAGCAGGACAAGTCCCTGCCCAACATCACCAAACATTGCTCCAAAAAGGAACATATAGGTTAAACCAAAAAAAACGGTAGGATCTTTTTCTCTATAATCCGGCGTACCATACATTTTTACTAAAGTTTCAAAAGGACTAAATAGTTTCATATTGTTAAGCTTTGTAGGCGGAGTAATAGATAAACCGGGTTTATTTACATCATCAACTAAAATAATCAACTGGTCACCAAAGTATTTTTCCAGCTTTCTTTTCAATTGGGATATGTTGCCTATCGGTACAAAGCCAAACATAAAAAATAATTTGTTACCTATGGCAATTTCTGATTTAAAATCTTCAATCTTTTTTTCCATTTCCAACCTGGAATAGCCCTTTTTTAATTCATCTTCATATTTTCCGCGATAATCTTCCAGAGATTTTTTAAGAGATTCTATTAGTTTCTGGTCCTCTTCTATACTTTTGGTAAGTTGATCGGTAACTTCTATTACTGTACCTCTAATTTCTTTGGGTATGGGGAGAATAGTATAATTAAGTGAACTAAAAATTTTCTCCAATGTTTCTTCCAATGTTTTCGGAGTAATGGAAACAACAATAACATATTTCCCTTCCACAGCTACTTTTAATATGACAGCCGGGATATTCTCATAATTCTTTTTGAGCTTATCGTAATTCTCTTTAGAAATTTTTATCAATCTAAATACCAAATACTTCATATAAATTAAACGACTAATATCTAAATTATTAAAAATGGAAAGATATTTGATATTATTGATATATTCTCTTTTTTTCTCAATCAAACGTGATTTTTGTTCTATCTCATCAGCAGTAGAACGAATCTTTGCATAGATATCAGGAAATTGTTTCACAAAGTCATCATAATCATAATCCTGATCCAAAAATTCTCTTCTTATTTGTGGTTCTATATCAAAAATATTCTGTAATAATTTCAACATTCCTTCGTCTTGAGTAAAATCCCTTTTTTGAGAATATGGTTTTAAGAAAGGTTCTTCTTCCAGGGCTTCTATGTTTTTCTCGGTGGGAGGTAGAAAAAAATCAGTTGAATTTACTCTGCTTAAAGCATTAATCATATGCATGCTTCTGTTTAAAATCACTAAACGTAAAACTTTATTTAAAAGATTTTTTTTACCTATGATCCCCATAATTTGCATTTTTTCTACACTCATTAGTTTTCTCTCCTTAACTTTACGCCACTTTTACAAGAAATTTACGTGCTTCTTCTGAAGGTAAATTGTACCTGATGCTCTCGATGATGGAAATAATATCCCTGATTTCAAATTCAAGTAACCATACATATTCTATTGTTTGAATAATACTCAGAGGTGATTTGCTACTTAAAACTCTAAGTTGGTAATATATAAACCTGTTTATTCGCCTTTCCATATAGATATCTGTAGATATTTCTTCTACTTTAAATAAGAAACCATATACTGAATTTTCGGTTATCTTAAAAAGCTCTTCCATACTCTTTGTATAGCACATCTTTTTGCGATCTACAAAAGTCAGTTTATCGCCAAAATTGATAGTATAGTTTAGAAGCTCTTCCGGTGACAGATTATAAAATTTTTTACCCCGATATATCCACTGAATATTATACAGATCCGCTACCATGCCTTCCCATTTTTTAAGTAATTTCCTATCCTTAGAAGATATTTTTAACTTTCGGCTTTGAATAATATTAAAATACCCCATATCTAGAGCCATCTCAAATCTAAAAAGGTTTTCTCTCCTACCATCAATCAGGGGTATCAAAAACTCAAAAAATTCCGAACCCTCCAAGGAATATATTAAATCTCTAATCGTCTCTGATTTAATGAGTTTCTCGGGATTAACCTGACTATACCTGCCTATAAAAGTGAGGGATTCTTCAATAGCTGCCGGATTCTTGCCATTGAAAATACTTCTGGCTAGAACCTTCAAATCCTCTATCTCATATTTCATGTAAAGCGAGCGGATGAGTATCTTGTAATCATCCCGGAAATAATGAATCAATTTATTAATATTTTTAATCATATTGCGCTTTAATATATCTTCTATATCTCTCCTGCTGACAGTATCCAGGTAAACTCCTCCCAGCAGTTTACGGTATGAGGCACTCTCCTTTAAGTAGCGAGAGGCTTCAGCTACAGACTTCTTCTTTAATAGATTAAAATAATCTTCTCGCTTTAAAAATTCTTTTTCCATTACCCTTATTTTAGTATTTACAGCTGCAAAAATGGTAATCTTATCCATTGTTTTCTCTGCTAAATTGGAAAATTTGCCTCATTATTTCATCGGTAATATCTTTTAGAGTATTTTCAAAATCCTGTTCCATAGTTTTCAATATTTCCTTATTTTTCAATTTCATCTGATCGATTTCCTGCTGAGCTTCTTGTACTATCTTTTTGGTAATTACTCTTGTTTCTTCTTCTATTTGTTTATTATAATTATTAACTATTTCCTGTTCTTCTTCTTTATACCTGCTTGCCAGGTATTTTAACTGTTTTTTTCTTTTTTTATTTATTTCTAGTGCTCTGGCATCAAGCTCTATTAGTTTTTCAATTATCGCTGGCTCTTCCAAAATACTCACCCTCTTTAAGTCATAGTAAATCTAAATAAAAATATTTCAAATCGTTCTCATTATAGTGCAATATCTTCTATAATTAAAGGACAAATCATCAATTTATTTTCTACTAGGGGTCCTAGGGGTCAGGTCTTCACATTTGACATTTCTCTAATAAAATGTCAAATGTGAAGACCTGACCCCCTAAAATATTTTCATCTTACGCTCAAAACAATACCTAAGGCAACCAAACAGCATATTACATTGATACCTAAAAATATTAGCACAACATTACGATGAGATATTCCTCTTTTCAATAATCTATGGTGCAAATGTCCCTGATCAGCCTGAAAAATTGGTTTATGATTTCTATATCTTCTCCCTATTGCAAAAAGCGTATCTCCTACCGGAAGCAATAGAATAATCAAGGGAATTAATAAAAATAAAGCATTGCCGGATAATATTACCCACAAAGCTCCTATGGAAGCAATCATATAACCGGCAAATGTGCTGCCCGAATCACCCAGAAAAATCTTTGCCGGATAAAAATTATAGCGAAAAAAAGCCAGCATACTTCCCAAAAGAGCAATATTTAAAAGATTATATAATTCGAAATTGCCATCAATAAGCAAACCCAATATAAATAATGTAGCAAGTGATATAACAGAGATTCCACAGGCCAAACCATCCAATCCATCAATTAGGTTAATTGAATTAGTTACTCCTGTAATCCAAAAAAGCAATAGCGGGTAAAGCAAATAACCTATTATGCTCAAAAAAGATAGTTCTTGAGCAATAAACTGGTTAATAGGCTGATAATGATATCCAATTACAAGTAAGGCGGGTACCATCTGAATTACAAATTTATAACGAGGCCTTAAATCTACAATATCATCAACAATGCCTAATAGAAGTATAATCACACTGCCTGCCAACAAGCCTTTTGCTTTTCCTTCAATGGGAATAATAAAAAGTATGCTCAATATAAAACCAAAAAATATAACAATTCCGCCTAAATTTGGAACTGAATCACTATGTATTTTACGATAACCAGGTTTATCTACGAAATTTTCTTTTTTCCCTACCTGAGCAATAAAAGGAGTAATAATATAGGAAACAAAAAAAGCAATCCCGGCAACTAAAATATAATTCACTCTTTATAGGTTCCCCTTTCTAAAATCTACTCATTAACCCATCTGTTTATCTACCAACCAAAACTAACCTTTTCATCAGTAGATTTATATTTTTTTCACGATACAGGTAATATTATTTATGCTCAATACCCTTCTATCATTCCCTCCCCCTTGAG
>JAGYIZ010000058.1 GCA_018402425.1 Candidatus Atribacteria bacterium
AATGTGACAATATATTTTAGAAAGGTAAAAATAGTGTGATTCAGGTAAAAAATCTAACTAAAGTTTTTCATGATAAAAAAAGAGGGAAGATAACAGCTGTCAACAATATTGATTTTCATTGTCAGAGAGGTCAGATATTCGGTTTATTGGGACCCAATGGAGCCGGGAAAACTACCACTTTACGCATTCTAGCTACTATGATGGCCCCTACATCAGGGGAGGTTCTGGTTAATGGATATAATGTAGTAAAAGCAGCTCATAAAGTAAGACAAAATATTGGTTTTCTATCCGGGGAAACCGGATTATATGATAGATTTACTCCCCGGGAAACTGTCCGCTTTTTCGGGAAGATTAACGGTATGAGCGAAAATGAAATAGACGAAAGAATGAATCAAATATTTCAAATCCTGGGAATGGAACATTTTCAGGATGTTAGGGTTGATAAACTTTCTACCGGTATGAAACAAAAACTATCAATTGCCAGAGCGATTATTCATAACCCTCCGGTGTTGATTTTTGATGAGCCAACGGTAGGATTAGATGTTATCACAGCAAGAGTGGTAATTGATTATATTCGGGAATTTAGACATCAGGGAAAATGTATCATTTTTTCAACACATCAGATGCATGAAGCAGAAAAACTATGTGATGAAATTGCCATCATTCATCTGGGTAAGCTTCTTTCAGTAGGTACACTGGAAAACTTAAAAAAAGACATTCCGGTCGGAGACCTGGAAGAAATATTTTTTAAATTAATTGAAACAGAGAGTCGTATATGAATTGGAATAATATTCGCCTAATTTACTTTAAAGAGATTTCCGGTGCTATTCGAGATCGTAGAACCCTGATAAGTATGATTATTATACCCCTTATATTTTATCCGCTTCTTTTTCTTGGAATCGGTTATTTTACAATGATGGGTCAGGAAAAATCAGAGTCTTTGCCTTCAATTATTATTGTGAGGGGAGGAGAATATGCACCTGAACTGATGGAAACACTGGAAAAAAATGAGAAAATCGACCTGGTTTATTTTGAAGAGAATCAGGAGAAAGCATTGGAAGCCGGGGAAATTTATTTGTTAATAGAAATTCCGGAAGATTTTAATGTAAATAAGAGTCAGGAAAGCCCTAAAAACATTGTTATTCAATATGATTCAACCGTGCAGTATTCACAAGTAGCCAGAAGAAGAGTAACCAATTTAATTGAAGATTATCGACAAAAAATTATTGAGAGAAGATTAGAAGAGCTGGGTCTCAATGCTAATTATGTTCAGCCTATTAAGACCCAATGGTCGGATATTTCATCTGAGGAGCGAAAAACAGGCTCGATCCTGGGTATGATTTTGCCCTATATTATTGTTATACTTATATTTATCGGAGCCATGCATTCCGCGGTAGATATTACTGCCGGGGAAAAGGAAAGGGGGACCCTGGCAACTTTACTGGTTAGCCAGCTTAGCCGTTTCGAAATTGTCATGGGAAAATATTTTACAGTTATAACTATTTCTGCCACCAGTATGATACTTGGATTAATAGGGCTTAGTATTGCCTTTCTTGCTCCCGCCTATGTATTAGGTGAATTATCTTTAATAAAAATAAATTTTTCCTTTTCCATTTTTTTCTTATTCTTTTTAGTTTTAGCGCCACTGGTAGGATTGGCCAGTGCCATATTATTATTAATCGGTATATTTGCCAGAAATAACAAAGAGGCTTCTACTTATGTCACCCCTATATATATGGGAGCAATCTTTTTAGGAATGATTTCCCTAAGCCAGGGGATAGAATTAGCAGAACCAATGTTTTTTATTCCGATTTTAAATAATAGCTTTACTTTCAAGGAACTATTAATGGGAATTGTTAATTGGGAACATATTTTAAGCACACTGATTAGCAATATCGGTATTACCCTGGTTGCTTTGTTAGTAGCAGCATATTTGTTTACCAGAGAAAATGTGCTTTTTCGAAGTTAAATCTTATTAAATTCCCTTTAATAAGATTTACGATAATCAACTAAAAGTGTTGAATTGAGTAAATAATCAATATTTATTCAAGTATAAACATATAGAATGTTTTTATCAGCTAGCCAGCTAATACGAGGTTTTAGAAATTTATGACACAGATAATAGAAAAAAAATGTTTGATATAGCAGTTATAGGAGGAGGTCCATCTGGTATGATGGCAGCAGGCCGGGCTGCTCAGTTGGGAGCCAAGGTTATTCTGCTTGAAAAGAACGATTGTTTGGGAAAAAAATTGTTAATTACCGGTAAAGGCCGCTGTAATTTTAGCCACTACGAATTTGATAGAACTAAAATAGCCGAGAATTTTGGGAAAAAAGGGCGTTTTCTATATGGAGCCTTGGAGCGATTTGGTGTTTCCGAAGTGCTGGATTTTTTTCAATCCCGAGGGTTAGAATGGAAAGTAGAACGTGGTAACAGAATTTTTCCTGCCCAGGGAGATGCCAATACTGTATTGAAGGTGTTAACGGAATATCTAAACAAAGGAAAAGTGAAAATATGTTATGATGCAAAAATTAGCGATATAATGGCACCTGATGACTGTTCGGAAAAATTTAAGATAATCCTTAATGAACAGAAAATTGTTGTTGAAACAATTATTCTATGTACAGGAGGCAAGTCCTACCCACAAACCGGTTCAACAGGGGATGGTTATAGCTGGGCAAAAAAGTTTGGGCATACAATTATTCAACCTTCACCTGCCCTGAATCCGATTAGGACTTCCGAGGCCTGGGCAAAAGAATTGCAAGGCCTTACTTTAAAGAATGTTTCTCTTCAACTATTTCAGAAAGGGAAAAAACGAGATGAACGTTTTGGGGAGATGCTTTTTACCCATTTTGGAATTAGTGGACCTATTGTAATGGATATGAGTAAACATATTGGTCAACGATTGAAAAAAGGAAATGTGAAGCTATGGTTAGACTTGAAACCTGCCCTGGATTTTAAAAAATTGGATGAGAGGGTTCAGAGGGATTTTCAGGAATTTAGAGGCAGGATGTTTAAGAATTCTTTAAAAAAATTGCTCCCTGCTTCCATGATAGAAGTTATGGTTAAACTTTCCGGAATAGACGGAGAGAAAAAGGTAGACCACATCTCCAAAGAGGAGAGAAAACGATTGATACATCTTTTTAAGGAACTTGAAATTACACCCAAACAATTACTGGGATATAAATGGTCTATGGTTACCTGCGGGGGAATAGATTTAAGGGAGATTAACCCGGATACTATGGGTTCCAAAAAAATGGGTAATCTATATTTTGCAGGAGAAATCTTGGATTTAGATGGTCCCTCAGGTGGATATAATTTACAGGAGTGCTGGAGTACCGGTTATCTTGCCGGGGAAAGTGCAGCAAAAAGGAAACAGATATGTCAATAAGAAAATATATTGCTTGTCTAATAACAATGATTATAGGCATTTTGTTGATTTCCGGTCTGGCTTTTTGCCAGGAAGAAATTCAGCAGGAAATTTACCAGTTTCAAGGGTTTTCCGGGATTTTTGTACAAGACCTATCTTCCTGTGAAGTTTTACTTTCTTATAATCAGGACAAGCTTTTTACGCCTGCTTCTCTGGTAAAGATATTTACACTGGTGGCAGGTTTGGAGACACTTGGACAGGAATATCGTTATCCCACTGTTTTTTATTTTTCCAGTTCCAAGCCTGGTTATATTTCCGGTGATATGTTTATTAAAGGCTATGGGGATCCGACTCGATCTCCTGAGGATATAAGAAAAATTGCCCAGGATTTGATAAAAAAATATAACCTTCAGCAAATATCCGGTGATATAATTTTAGATGATAGCGCTTTGTGTCCCGGAGAATTTTTAGGCAGAGGATGGATGTGGGATGACCAAAATCCGCTTATCGGTTCTTTTATTATTAAGGGAGAAAGTGCGAGAGAGACCAGAATTTCTTATTATAAAAAGATGAGTATAGTCTGGGGAGAAATTTTTTGTCAGGAACTATACAGTCAGGGAGTAATATTTAACGGAGAACTGAGGATTGGTAAATTAGATGAAAATCTTTCCATTAAAGCTGTCTTTTACTCCGAACCATTAGATGAAATATTAGCTTATATGATGAGGATGAGTGACAATCAAAGTGCCGAGGCTGTTTTCCGGACCCTGGCAACGGCAGATGATATTGTAGAAATTTCTACAATTAGTCATTCAATTACCTCAATGTCAAAAATTGTCTTTGATAAATTAAACCTTCAATGGGGGGATGATTATATTATCGTAGATGGCTGTGGACTTTCAGAATATAATCTGATTACTCCTGCCCAGGTTGTAAGAGCAATTACTTATCTCTATGACCAATATGGTACAGAAATATTGCAATACTTTGCCAATACCAGCGAAAGAGGTACTGTTCGGCAAAGATTTCCCTTTCAGCTCTGGGGGAAGACCGGAAGTTTGCCATCTGCCTCCGGTTTAGCAGGCATTTTCAAGACCAAAAATAATAGGGATGTGGTGTTTTGTTTAATGGAAAATAATTTTTCCGGCGAACAGAATGACCCTAAGAAATATGAAGATCGCATTATAGAATATATTTACGAGAACTATTAGCAGAAAATTCTGGAAACTCTTTAACTCTTTTAAAGTATCAGGCATTGATGGGCAAAATATTTTCCTACTATTTTATGTTTTTATGTTTTTTTGATAATATAATATAAACTTTAGAATCTAAAATCTAGCTGGTTTTTAATTTACAGGATTTATAAAAAAGGATTTTATTATGGCAAAAGATGCTAATAAGTCTCATGGACAAAATCTAAATCGCTATCTTTTTTATACTCTAATTCTCTTTCTCTATCTAGTCCCGATTATCATTATTTTTATTAATGGATTTGATAATTTTTTTCAATTGTTTCGTCGTATAACCGGATTAGCTGGCATTGCTTCCCTTTTTATTGCTATTCTTTTGAGTTTATTAGCCAGGCAAAGCCGGCAAATCTTTGGTGTAACATATATTAAGGTTCATCACTTTTTTTCTATTATAGGTATAATATTAATTAGTCTGCATCCCGTCATTATGGCAATAGATTTTGGTACTTCCAGGATATTTATCCCTGATTTCAGTTCCTGGAATGCCTTTCTGGCCAATGCCGGCCGTCCTGCCTTATATCTGATTTACATTGCTACAATTGCCGCAATATTGAGAAGGAATATAGTAAAGTACTGGAGATACATACACGGCTTGCTGTATATTGCTTTTATTTTGGGAGCTATTCATGGTATTCTTTCAGGAAGTGATTTAAGTAATCCTGTTCTTTATGTATTATATATTGCCATGATAATTACGGTTATGATTATTTTTCTATACAAAAGGTTTCTAACTGCAAAAAAATAATCATACAGGTAAAGAGATTCGGACAGTAAAAATTTCAAAAATTCTTGTATTGACAGAAAAGAGGATAACCAATGTTGCCTTTTAATCCAATTTACTTGTTTTTGATTATTCCCATATTCTTAGGATGGTTTGCCCAGTGGCGGGTTCGACAGAGTTATCAAAAATATCTTAAGATACCAAACAAAAAAGGAATAAAGGGAACGGAAGTTGCCAAAACTTTTCTATCACATCATAATTTAAACATCCCAATTTTAGAGACCAAGAGTCCAATGTTAAATTACTATAATCCACAAAGTAAAACATTGCATCTTTCCGAACAGATAGCCGAAAATGATTCTATTACCTCAATGGGTATTGTTGCTCACGAAGTAGAACATGCCGTTCAGGATAAGCAGGGTTGTAAATTTATGGTCCTGCGAAACAAGATGGCAAAATCTCTAGCATTGATGGGTCAATTCAGTCCCCTGGTTTTTATGTGGGGAATATTTTTCAGGAATGCCATTTTTATTTACCTTGGTATAATTCTGTTATTTGGGATGACCATTTTTGCCTTAATATCTTTGCCGGTAGAGTTGAATGCCAGTAAAAGGGCTTTACAGACACTGAAAAAGTTAAACATTGCCGATCAGGAAGAAATTAGAATGATAGCCACTGTATTGCGCAATGCTGCATTAACTTATTTTGTAGGAGCAGGACAGAGAATAGGGACTTTCCTGTTTATTGTAATGGTTCTATTTATGGCCCATCAAATATAAAAAAGTAATTAGTTGTTTTAATTATAGATATAAATTAAAGATATTTTCTCAAAAGTCTTTAATAGTAAATTTAGATATAGTAAAATAAAATAGACAATATACTATCAGAAAAATTTCTGCAAAGATACAAAAAAGAGATATTGAAACCAAGGGGAAAGGATACCAATGATAAAAGTCATAAAACGTAATAATACTATCCAGTACTTTGACCAAAATAAGATTATTAATGCTATTACTCAGGCCATGCGAGAAACAATCAAGGGAGTAGATCAAGACCTTGCTTGCTCCATCGCCAAAAAAATTGAGGAAGATTTAAAGAAATCTCAAGAGAGTGTCACTGTGGCTGATATACAGGAACGGGTAGAAAACGAGCTGATGAACAGCGAGAGGAAGAATGTTGCGAAAACATATATTCTCTATCGGGAACAACGTGATAAATTAAGGGGAATTGCTGCCAAAAACCATAAACTGTTAACAGATGAATTTATCAGTAAATACAAGCATTTCCCTAATCCATTTCCTACTCAATTAGGTCAGTTTGTATATTATCGGACTTATTCCAGATGGCTCCCTTTAGAAAAAAGGAGAGAATACTGGTGGGAAACAGTAAGAAGGGCTGTTGAATTCAATTGTAACCTGGTGATGACCAGTCAGAGTGAAGCAGAAAAACTCTACGATAATATTTTTCATCTCAGACAATTTTTGGCAGGAAGAACACTTTGGACCGGAGGGACTGAAGTTAGTTCCAAATACCCTATGGCAAACTTTAATTGCAGTTTTACGGTACTGGATAAATTCAGCATTTTCAAGGAGTTGTTTTACCTATTAATGATTGGTTCCGGAGTAGGTGTGAGGGTTCTAAGGTCTGATGTGCAAAAATTACCTAAAATAAGAACAAATATTAAAATCATTCACGAAGCATATTCCCCCATTCGCAGGGAGAAAAGAGAAGATTTAACCAGTATTACCTTTCAGAAAGAAACTGCACATATTATTGTAGGAGATAGTAAAGAAGGGTGGGTACAATCTCTGGACTACTATATGAGCATTATATCTAATAAGGAATTCCGAGAGATTAAAACAGTTATCTTTAATTATAATAATGTCAGACCTAAAGGTGAAAAACTAAAAACATTTGGAGGTACCGCTTCCGGCTATGAAAGTTTGAAAAAAATGTTCACCAAAATTGATAAAGTTGTAAAAAATGACTGTTTTGGTATTTTTAAAAAATTAAGACCTGTTGATTGCATGGATATTGCTAATATTATTGGACAGAATGTGGTAGTTGGTGGCGTTAGAAGAACCAGTGAGGTAATATTATTTGATAGGGATGATCAGGATATCTTAAATGCTAAAAATAATCTGTATGAACAAATTGACGGTAAATGGATAAAGAATGAAGAGATTGATTTTAGAGAAATGAGCAATAATAGTATTTTTTATACCTCTAAACCTTCCAGAGAACAGCTTTCCTGGCATGTTAAGCAGATGAGATATAGTGGTGAACCAGGGTTTATGAATGCTGAAGCAGCCGCTAAAAGAAGACCTAACTTAGAAGGTGCTAACCCTTGTATGGAAGTTTTGTTAGACAGGGAACAGATGTGTAATTTAACTACTGTGAATGTTATGAGGTTTGTTAGAGATGGAAAATTAGCTGAAAAGGATTTATTTGAAGCACAACGTCTTTCTGTTCGGGCAGCTTTTAGAATGACTTTCCTGGATTTGGAGTTGGATCAATGGGACATTAAGCATAAAAGAGATAGATTAGTTGGTTGCGGTTTGTCCGGATGGCAAGATATGGTGAATGCTACTGCCATATCTTCAGAAGAACAATCTAAATTAAGAAAGAAATTAAGAGATATTGCACATAAGGAAGCTGAATCTTATGCTCAAAAATTGGGTGTTAATCCTCCTATTTTGGTTACCACAGTTAAACCGGATGGTAATATAGTTCAATTACCAGCTGTTTCAAGTGGTGTTCATTATTCTCATGCACCATATTTTATCAGGAGGGTTCGGATTAATGCCTCCGATCCGCTGCTTAAAGTTTGCGAGGAATTAGGCTATGATATAAAACCGGAAAACGGGCAAACTGAAGAAAACTGTCGGACAAAAGTCATTTCTTTCCCCTGTAGTGCCCCGGTGGGGAAGACAAAGCACGATGTTTCGGCTATAGAACAATTGGAAACTTATCGGGCTTTTCAAAAAGAATATACCGACCACAATACTTCTATTACCGTGCATGTGAAGAACGGTGAATGGGAAGAAGTTGAAGAATGGTTATGGAATAACTGGGATGACGTTGTTGCTGTCAGTTTTGTATCATTAGATGATAGTTTTTATGCTCAAATGCCTTATGAAGCAATCAGCAAACAGGAATATGAAAAGAGATTAAGAAATATGATACATTTTGTTCCTTCGCTTATATCCAAATACGAAAAAGATGAAATGATGATTGACCCGGGAGATGAATCATGCTCGAGTGGTGTTTGCCCTATCAGATAGTCAGATTATTAAGTTAAATAAGTAAAGGAGGAGGTTAAAAATGGACAGTGTATACAAAATTATTGAAATTGTGGGAACAAGCGAAAAATCATGGGAGGATGCAACAAGAACTGCTTTGGAAACAGCTTCTAAATCAATTCAGGATATCAGGATAGCAGAGGTTAATAGGCTTGATGTAAAATTCAAAGAAGACGGAAGTATGATATTTCGAGCAAAGTTAGATATTTCGTTTAAATATAAGGGTTAAACTATAGAATAAGTTAACCAGGTTTGTAAAATTTAAAAAAAGGGGCAGGTAAGCAATTCTTATTCTGAAATATTGAATGAATTCTTCCTGCTCCTGTCTTTTGCCAGGGAAGTATAGAGCATAAGGGTAATTCCTACAGTAATAGCAATATCTGCCATATTTAATATACCAGTCCTAAAATTTCCTATTCCAATATTAAGAAAATCTACCACGACTCCTTTATAGATAATACGATCAATAAGGTTGCTTAAGCCCCCGCTTATTATCAAAGACAGAGCCAGGTAAGATAATAGTGACAAAGATTTTGAAAAAAAATAGTAAACAAATAGTATAAACAGGGCTATGGCGACAGATACAGTAAAAATCCAGAATCGCCATTCGGTTGGTAGGGATGAACCCATATTCAAAAATACGACATTATTGCTTATCAATGAAAAATTATTGCCGTATGCCGTATTATATTTATATTTTTATATATTATCATAGTGTGAACACATTAAACAAAAAAATTTTCTGTTAAAATCCTCAGCAAAAAATTGAAATGTATATTTAAAAAAAAATAA
>JAGYIZ010000059.1 GCA_018402425.1 Candidatus Atribacteria bacterium
AAAAGAGCATATGAATAAAAAAAGCCATAAGAAAAAAAGAAAGAATAGAACTCAACCTCAACCTTTTTTTGTTAAAGTAGTATTTATCTCCTTATTTTTGTTTATTCTATCCTTTGTAGTGTCATTTGCTTTTCTTGTTTCTTTTTCCAGCCAAAAAATGGTTGATCTGGTCCAAACAAGCAATTTTATCAATCCTGTCACCAGCAAAGTATATGATATTAACGGAAAGTTAATAACAGAATTCTTTCAAGAAAACAGAACACCTATTTCCCTGGATCAACTCCCAAATCATCTTATTAGTGCCTTTATTGCTATTGAAGATAGTAACTTTTATCAACACTATGGCATTAGTATCCGTGGCATTATCAGGGCATTAATTGAAAATATAAAAGAAGGAAGAATAGCCCAGGGTGGAAGTACAATAACCCAGCAACTTGCAGTTAACACTTTCTTGACAAGAGAAGAATCTCTCAGTCGAAAAATACAGGATGCCTTACTGGCCTTACAGATCGAAAGAACTTTTACAAAGAATGAGATTCTTGAGATGTATCTTAACCTTATTTACTTTGGTCATGGAGCCCATGGCATTGCCTCAGCATCAGAACTATATTTTTCTAAACCTGCCTTAGAACTTTCCCTTGCTGAAAGTGCTTTAATCGCTGGTATTCCACGAAGGCCTAATTATTATTCTCCCTTTAATAATATAGAAGCTTCTTTAAATAGAAAAAATGTTATTCTAAAAAGAATGTTTAATTTGGGCTATATTAATGAAAATGAATACAATCAAGCGAAAGAAGTAAAAATTGAATTTAACCATAATCGAGATGATTTAGAAGTCGCACCTTATTTTTCTAGTTACATCCGCACCAAATTGCTGGAACAGTACGGGGTTAATATGGTTTTTAAAGGCGGATTAAAAATTTACACTACACTTGATCTGGAACTACAAAAAAAAGCTGAGGATGCATTCCTGAAAAGCAATAAAGAAGGAGCAATTATTGCCATTGAGCCTCAAACCGGTCATATCAAGGCTATGATAGGTGGTAAAAATTATGAAGAAAGTGAATTCAATAGAGCTACCCAGGCACATAGGCAGCCCGGATCTGCCTTTAAAACTTTTGTTTATCTAACCGCTATTGAAAAGGGACTTTCCCCCAGTCTTGTTCTGGAAGATGCTCCTATTGTATATGAGAACGGCTGGTCACCGGAAAATTATGAAAAAGAATTTAGAGGTTTCGTCACACTTAGAGAGGCTTTTGAAGACTCCATAAATATCATTGGGGTAAAATTACTAGAAAGAGTGGGCGTTAGGGATGTAATTCAAAATGCCCAGAAAGCCGGGATAAAAAGCTCTTTAAGACCTGATCTGTCTTTGGCATTGGGAACTTCAGAAGTAACACCGCTGGAAATGGCTTCTGCTTATGCAACTATAGCTAATATGGGAACCTATGTAGAACCAATTTCTATACTTAAAATAGAGGATCATGATGGTAAGGTCCTGGAACAAAACAGGTCAATTAGCAAGAAAGTATTTTCAGAGGAAGTTTGCTATACACTTATTAAATTAATGGAAGGAGTTATTCAGAAAGGAACAGGATGGAATGCACAAATTAAACGACCTGCTGCCGGAAAAACGGGAACAACCAATGAATGTATTGATGCCTGGTTCGTTGGGTTTACACCTGAATTAGCCTGTGCAGTTTATGTAGGAAATGATAATCGGGAAACACTGGGCAACAAAATGACCGGTGGTGTAGTAGCAGCTCCAATATGGCATGATTTTATGATAAGTGCACTTCAGGGACAACCAATAAAAGATTTTCCAAGACCTAAAAATGTCCACGAAATTACCGTTTGTGCCAAAACTGGTTTGTTGCCAGGTGAACAATGTGGAAAAACAGTAAAAGTAACATTTATTTCGGGAACAGAACCTCAGCAAGTTTGCCAGGGAGACCCATCTCTGTCATCACAAATAATCGTTGAACCGTCAAAACCTTCCCAGGAAGAGCTTCCGGTTATTGAAGGCAAAAAGAAATTTCCTTTGCTTGATGAAATAGAAACTCTAAAGCAAGAAGAACAGCAGAAAGAAACTCCTCAAGTAGAAGAAAAGAAAGAAGAGACATTGCAATCATTAGTGGAAGAACTCAAAAGGAGATTGGAACAGAGGGATTAGTATTCATACAAAATAGTTTTATTTAACTAATAGTTAAATAAATGGGTTTTACCATAAAAAGATTAAGAGTAGCTAGATAACAATTTTTCACCTGAAGTCCAAAGTTGGAAGTTCTTAAAGCCACCCGCTATGCGGGTGCGATATTTACTTGAAAGGAGTTGGCCTATAAAAATCGAAAGAAAAAGAGCTAAAGTGGAAAAGTTAAGAAACCTCTTTTAGGGATTCTTAAAGCCACCCGCTATGCGGGTGCGATATTTACTAGAAATAAACTATGGTAACCCCTTCTCCTCCTTCACGGGAGTCACCATAACGATATGACTTAACATAAGATAACTGGCTTAGTAATTGAGCAACATTTTCCCTCAAAATACCCTTACCCTTGCCATGAATTATATATACCGGAGAAACATTTAACAAAAAAGCGTCATCAAGATATTTTTCCAGTCTAATTTGTGCATCCCTTACAGTCATTTGGCGTATATTAATTTTGTGACTAAATTTCGATTTTTTCTCTAACCGATTTCTTTGTAATGAGTAACTTGATATATAGTCTATTTTGTCAGAATTAACTTTCTTTATCTGCGTTTTATTTGTTCTTTTAATATCATCAAAAGGAATTGTGAGTTTAAGATGATTAATTTGGATTAAACATTGGTTCTTTTTTTTATTTTTTTCAATAATTACTCCTTCTCTATTAAGACTTTTAATTAATACAAAATCACCTTCATTGAATTGTTCTTCTTTTTTCTGAGAAGGTTTATGTTTATTTATATTCTTTTCTATTTCTTTGCTCAATCGTTTTAAAGAATTCTGTTCTTCTGTAAATTTTTCCTTATCAGGTCTTTTGTTTTTTATAGAATTAATAATTTCCTTAGCTCTCTTTTCTGTAGAAGAAATAATTTCTTCTGCTTCCCGATATGCATCCAGTACAATCTTTTTTTTCTCACTTTCAAATGTACCAATTTTTGTTTCAAGCTCTTTTTTTAATTCTACAATTTCCCTCTTTTCCCTTTCAGAGTACTCTAAGTTAACCGTCATTAGATTTCTATCTTTCTCCATCTTTTTAATCAGGTTTTCTAAATCCAGTTTTTCTTTTTCTAAATACTTCTGCGCATCTTTTATCACCCTATCAGACATCCCTAACTTTTCTGCAACAGAGAAGGCACAACTTTTTCCGGGAAGTCCAATTGTGATTTCATAGGTGGGCTGTAGTGTATCTTCGTCAAATTCCACTCTGGCATTCATCACTCGGTCAGTTAAATAAGCGTAAGCTTTAATACTATCATGATGTGTAGTACTCAAAACCTTTCCTCCCTTGGACCTTAGCGAATCAAGAATCGCCATGCTTAGAGCAGATCCCTCTGAAGGGTCGGTACCAGCACCTAATTCATCCAACAAAACCAATGAACTTTCATCAGCCAAATCCAACACTTCAATAATCTGTTTCATATGGGCAGAAAATGTGCTTAGGTTTTGTTCTATGCTCTGTTCATCACCAATATCTGCAAATATTTTACTAAAAACAGCAATTTCACTATCTATACCAGCAGGAATATGTAATCCGGATTGGGTCATCAGATGTAATAATCCAACTGTTTTTAAGGTAACAGTTTTTCCTCCAGTATTAGGTCCGGTAACTACCAATACATCAAACTCTTTTCCTAATTCAATATTGATTGGAACAACAGAGGTTTTTAGAAGCGGATGCCTTGCTTTCTTTAAATAAATAATACCTCTGTTATTGACCTTTGGCTCAATTGCTTTCATCTGAAGACTTAGCTTGGCTTTTGCATTTATAAAGTCCAAATTGCCTAATTCTTGATATGAATTTAAAATATCTACGCTATTCTGACCAACTAAAGCAGTTAGTTTTTGCAGTACCTTATATTCTTCTTTTTTTTCTTCCTGGTATAGCTCTCTTAGCTCATTATTAAGTTTTACTATTGGTAATGGTTCAACAAAGACAGTAACTCCGCTTTCAGACTTATCATGAACAATTCCAGGGAATTTACTTTTTTCTTGCTGCTTTATAGGCAAAACAAACCTGCCCTGGCGCATAGTAATAATATCATCCTGGATAAAAGTACGGTTTTGGGGATCCCTAACCATATGTTCCAGCTTATCACGAATATTTTTTTCTGTACTGCGAATCTGCTGTCGTATTTTCTTTAAAACCGTGCTAGCTTCATCAAGAATCTCAGCTTCTTCATCAATGCACTTTTTTATCTCTTTTTCCAGCAACCTAAAGACTTTTAATTTATCAATTTTGCTTTTGATAAGGGGATATTTTTCATCAGATATTTTGTTAAAAAAATCTTTTATTAAATAAAAACATTCTAATACTCTACTAATAATTAAGAGTGTTTTTGCAGTCAAGATGCTACCATGTATCTCAGAATGTTTTATATCACCTTCAATATCGTCCAAAGCTATAAATGGTGGACTGCCTTCTATTTCTAAAATGTTTTTCATCTCCGTAGTTTCTCGCTGCCATTCCTGAATAAGCAAAAAATCTGACGTAGGAGTTAATTTTTTTAGAAACCTTTCGCCTGGAGAAGTATAAACTTCTCTTTTTAACAATTCTTTTATTTTAGGGTACTCTAATATTGTAAAAAGGTGTTTATTCATCACTACTCAACCGCTTTATTTTAAGCACTAATATTTTGATAAAATCTTTCTTTTAAAAATTCAATCTCAAACTGAAAATGGCCTGGCAACCATTCCTTCAATGAATTATAAACAATAATTATTCCATTAAGAAAATGTTCTGCTAAAACTGATTGTTTTATTTGATATTGAATCTCTAAAGGCAAGGGGAAAAAATTAACTAAGAATAACAATAATCCAACAATAATTGTCCCCCTAATAAATCCAAATAAAGTACCACCAAGGTTATTAATCCAATTCAATAACAACAAGGCAGTAATATGGCTCAATAAATTTTCTAGCAATCGGAAGAAAATAATAACAGCAATAAAAATAAGAATAAAACTTATAATATTTGATAAGGCTTGATTCCATTTAAATTGTTTTATCAAAAATAAACTTAAATCAGCATACCAGAAAATAGCAATAAAAATAGCGGAAATCAATCCAAAAAGTGTAAGTATTTCTGCAATAATACCTCTCTTAAAGCCCAAAAAAACATTGAATAAGATAATAACAATAATGATTAAATCAACCCAGTTAATAATTTTTTACTATCCCCCTGATTTCTTTAATTCTATAGAAGGTTTATTGCCTTAATTCTGCCTGGAAACAATTCCTTAATTGTATTTTAACACTTTCCATCATTTTGTCGACTTCTTCATCAGTTAAAGTTCTATCTTCTGCTTGAAAAATAATTGAGAAAGCTACGCTCTTGTATCCTCTTTCAATTTGTTTACCCCTGAATATATCAAACAATTCTACCTTTTTTATTATTTGGGAATTGACTCCTAATATTGTCTTATTTATTTGATCAACGCTAACTTGTTCAGCAACAATAATCGCTATATCTCTATTTATAGAGGGATACTTGGGCAATGGTTTAAAGGTAATATTTTGGTCAATATGAGAATACAATAAAGACAAATCGATTTCAAAAAGAAAAATCTCTTCAGGAATATCCATAATATCTGAAATATTTTGAGATATTTTCCCGAATATACCTACTTCCTGATTATTTACTTCAATTAATCCATTTTTTTCTGTATCAAATGTGGGAAAAGTACCATGAATATAGGAAATGTCTTTATCTTTTAACCCTATATTATCAAAAACTGTTTCTAAAATTCCTTTTAAATAAAATATATCCCACTTTTCTGTTTTCCCCCATATATTACCCCTGCCAGTTTTGCTTATTGCTCCGGCCACCTTTAATTTTTCCAAAGGCAGTTTGTTATTCTGTTTATTTTGCTTTTGCAGAAACACCTTGCCGATTTCAAATACTTTAATTTCTTCAACTTTATGATTGATATTCCACTGAATTGCCTTAAGTATACCCGGAATCAAAGTGGTTCGCATTACAGTTTGGTCCTGAATTAATGGATTTAATAAACAAACCGTTTCACGTAAGGGGTGAGAATTAGGCAAATTCATCCAGTCAAAATAGATAGGTGTTACCATGCTATAACTAATTGTTTGGTGCATCCCACAACCTACAAGAATATTACTAATTTTGTCAACCATTTTTTGTCTCTCGCTTATACCTTTTTGAACAACAGTTGATTTAAATAAAGTAGAAGGTATTTTATCATACCCATATATTTTGGCAATTTCTTCGATAATATCAACATCTCTTTGTATATCTCCTCTAAAAGTTGGCGGTATTACTTTTAGGGAAGAGCTATCCTGATAGGTAATATTGAATTCTAATCTTTTTAGTAATTCACTTATTTCATTTCTTGATTCATGGTCAGATTGGGCAACTTTTATACCCATTATTTTTTTTACTTTGGTAAATTTTAATTTAATTTCCTTTTTGCTACTTATATTTTCACTACGCTGGTCAATAACTCCGGCAAGAATATTGCCTGATGTTATCCGGTTAGTTAAGGAAGCTGCCCTGTTTAATGCATAAATTTGTCCATCAGGATCAATTCCTTTTTCGAACCGATTCGAAGCATCCGTTCTTAGAGAGAAATAACGGCTAGTCCTCCTGTTATTTACCGAATTAAAATAAGCTGATTCTAAAAAAACATCCTTGGTATAATCTTTTATCTCGGAATTCTCGCCACCCATTACTCCAGCCAGTGCAATAGCTTTTTCCTTGTCGGCGATAACGAGATTTTCTTCTGTCAATTCCCTTTCAACACCATCTAAGGTATTAAACTTTTCACCCGATTTCGCCCTTCTGATAATAATTTTTTTCCCATGAATATAATCCAAATCAAAGGCATGAAGCGGTTGTCCTGTCTCCATCATAACATAATTGGTAACATCAACTACATTGTTGATTGGCCTAACTCCTAATAAAAATAGTTTCCATCTTAGCCAAAAAGGAGATTCCTTTATTTTTACTCCCTGTACAATCCTGCCGGCATATCTGGGACATAGATTCTTGTCTTCCACCTGTATAAAAATTTTTTCGGTTATATTTACATCTACTTCTAAAATATTTATTTCAGGAATATGCAATTCTTTGCCGCTGAAAGCAGCTATTTCTCTGGCAATACCTATAATACTCATTAAATCAGGGCGATTTGAAAATATTTCAAAGTCAAATATAACGTCATTTCCTATGTCCCCAAGGCTAGCTAACTCTTCGCCCAGAGGATATTTATTATCTAAAATAAGAACACCTGGTGATTTGCTTTTCTCCAACCCCAATTCAGAGGCAGAGCAAATCATACCTTTAGACAATACTCCCTGTATCTTTTTTTCTGTAATTTTCCCCAAGCCAGGTAAAATTGCCAATTCTGTTGCAAAAGGGATATAATCACCGACTTTCATGTTCTTTGCACCACAGACTACTTCTAATTCCCTATTTTTTATATCTACCCGGCAAATAGACAAATTATCATTCTGGTTATGGGATTTAATTTCTTTTATTTCTCCTACTACAACCCCTTCTATACCATCAAAAACTGCTTTCTTGTGTTCGGCAACAATGCCATTCATAGAAAGCCTATCTGCTAATTCATCGGGTGATAATTCAATATCAACATATTCTTTCAGTAAATTATATGAAACTTGCATCTCATTTTTCTCCCCTCATAAGTATTACCATCCTATTTAAACTGAGTTAGAAAACGTAAATCATTTTCAAAGAATAAACGAATATCATTAATACCATATTTCAGCATGGCAATTCTCTCTACACCCATCCCAAAGGCAAAACCGGTTAGTTTTTCAGAATCATAACCTGCCATTTCCAATACATTCGGATGTACCATTCCTGCTCCCATTATCTCAAGCCATCCAGTGTGTCCGCATGAACGGCAACCTTTCCCATTACATAGGCCGCACGATACATCAACCTCTGCACCTGGTTCCACAAAAGGAAAATAACCTGGTCTGAACCTTACTTTTCTGTCTTTGCCGAAAACTTGCTTGCAAAATTCGGTAATTACCCCTTTAAGATCGCTTAGCGAGATATCTTTATCAACTGCTAGGCCCTCTATCTGGTGAAACATAGGTGTATGAGTACTATCAATAGAATCTCTACGGTAGCATTTCCCAGTTGAAATTATCCGGACGGGTGCCGGTTGTTTCTCCATGGTTCTTACCTGCATAGGGGATGTTTGGGTTCTAAGCAATACTTCAGGGTTAATATAAAAAGAATCCTGGTCATCTCTAGCCGGATGGTCTTTGGGAATATTTAAACCTTCAAAATTATAGTAGTCTAACTCAATCTCAGGTCCGTCAACAAAACGAAATCCCATTCCCAAAAATATTTCCTGAGTCTGCCGAAGAATCAATTCTATGGGATGAACAGTGCCCATTCCAAAATTCCTACCGGGGATAGTAATATCAAATATTTCTTTCGATTTGCCAACCTGTTTTGAAAAGTTTTTTTCTTTCTCGGAAATAATATGCTGAATTTCCTGTTTTGTCTTGTTTAATAATTGACCAATTTTTGGTCTATCTTCTTTTGGTATTAATGCAATTTCTTTCAGCATCTGGGTAACATAGCCTTTTCGACCTATGTATTCATTTTTTACTCTTTCCAATTCATCTCTATGCTCTATTGGATCAATTCGTTGATTAAATTGCTCTTTTAGCTGTGCTATTTTTTCTTTCAAGGTATATACCTCCCTATAAAAAAAGAAGTTTACAATTTTTCCCCTTTAAAGG
>JAGYIZ010000006.1 GCA_018402425.1 Candidatus Atribacteria bacterium
GCAAGTTAAAATTAGTATCTAGTAGCTAGTAGTCAGTATCTAGTTTAATAAAAAATAAATACAAAAACGTTCAGGTATAACTGTATGAGATTGCCACGCCAATTCAAATTGGCTCGCAATGACAGAAACAATATTCGGTATCGGGTATCAAATACAGTGATGAGTAATTAGTGATATGCAAGAGATAATAAAATTAAAAATTTAATCTAAAAACAATGGACCAAAAACTAGGAACTTTTTATTTAAAAAAGGTACTATTTAGTTATTCCCTATTTTTGTGATGATTAGACGGAAAGCGTTTTGTGTTAGTATTTGGCATTCAATGACAAGAAAATCAAGCTATTGTAATGCCGGGGATTTCTCAAATGATATTATTTCCAAATCCCATCATTTATATCCCAAATTTTATCATCATTTGTCTTATCTTTAATTGAATTTAATATAGGCTTTAAAAATATAGTTATTCTGTCCATTACTTGATTAAAATTTTTATCAACTTCTATAAGTCTTGTTTTTCGAATAAAAGCGTTCCATTGTATTTGTTTCTCTTTATCATGATGGAATTCAGATCTAAAAATTATCGGATTATCAGGAAAAATAGTTTTCCACATTGAAGCAGCTATATCTTTTATTACTTTTTTCATTATTATTTATTAATCTTCCTAAATCATTGCCTCTAGCCAGGTTTTAAGCAGGGGTTTAACTCGACATATTTCAGCAAATTCAAGAAGCCTTTCCAGGTTACGATCTTTTCGCTTTAGATATTCTGAAAGACTTTCTTTTACCATATCAATTCCAAGCTTATTTCGGTATCGGAAACAATCACATATTGTTTTTTCCGGATTATAGATTCGAATTTTATAACTTGTAATTTTTTTCTCAATAATCCCTGCTTCGAATTGTCTTCTGGAAAAATAGTAGAAGGTAACAGGTGGATAATCAATCTTTGGTCTTCTAGTACCTCGGCAAATAGCCATTGATATTACTGAAGGGTTATAAGTTGTAAGGTCATGATAAGTAAGTGCAGACAAAAGACAAACAACACCTTCCGGAACAGCGAGAGATACATCAATCAAACCTTGATTAGAAACCAGTGGAATATCGGAAAGTCTATATAAGCCTCTTTTAACTCTTGTAGCCAACCCCTTCTCTGTAATTCTTTTTATGTCTCTGGGATGAATCCCAGCCGAAAGAAGATCTTTTGTTCTAGCAAATCCTTTATGTTCTTTAAAAATTTTATATATTTTATTATCTATATTATTCATAGAAACACCAATGGATAAAAACGTATACATATTATAATATATGTAAGCATTTTTGTCCATATTATATAATTCATAGAATATTTCTGAAATAGATTTAAGATGCAAGATAAAAGACAGTTTTCGGGTTTACAGTTTACGGTAAAAATGCAAGATCTAAGGTGTGAGTTGCAAGGTAAAATTAGTATCTAGTAGCTAGTAGTCAGTATCTAGTTTGAATAAAATAAATACAAAACGTCTCTGGTATAACTGTATGATTGCTCCACCCCCCACCTTAATCCTCCCCCCTCAAGGGGGAAGAGACAAGTCAGGGAAATCCTTCCCTTCAAGGAGGGGAGACGAGGATATATCAAATCCAAAACGAAAAACTAAAAACCAATAACTTATTTATTTATTTTAATATGTAGTTTTGACTGCTGTATGTCAGAATTAAATAGAATTTTTTTAATATTTTTCAATTTTTAGAGGTTTGTTTGATAGAGTTTAATAAAACAGTAGCAGTAAAATGTTTATTTCGGTGCGAATAACAAACCTAATTTATTATAATATAAATGATGGGGGAAAGTGCAAGCCTTGTTTTAAGTTAGTGGCCAGTAGTATTTGAGAAATCAATTGTTATTTAATTGCAAACTTAAATTTGTTTGGCCTTTTCTAAAACTCCCAGCTAATGCAGCATTACAGCCAGCACCTGGGCTCGTATCTATCATTGCTGGTTGGCCCCAGCATTCTCTCTAAAGTTTACTTTTAAAGTACCTTCAAAGATGCACTGGCACAATCTTTTTCTTCTATATAAAGGGCTTTAATTGCAATAATAAGACAATGAAAGGACTTTTTTCTGGTAGTTATTAATGAATAAATAACAAAATGAGCAGCATGAAACATTGAGTAATAGCATTGTATAGTGACCATTTATAATTTTTATTGTTTTCAAAACTTATTTTAGCTTGTTCAAATCTGACTAGCAACATTAAGTTCTTTTTTGGTGCCAATTATGTCGTGGGAGTAAATTTTTAATTTATTATTTTTTAGGCATCTCTGAAAATTCAGGATTCACTTTTGCTTCCCATAACACTATCCTTTCTATTTCTTGATAGAAAGTTGGATCTGTTTTTTCCATTTCTATATATTTTACGGGTTTATGGATGATTAATTGTGGCTCTGTTATATTGATATTTTTGTAGTATCTTTTCAATTTCTTCAACTATGTTTGTTACTATGAATAAGTCAATATCACTATCTTCAGTATCTTCACCATTTGCCTGCACTACCATAAAGGATTATTTTACTGGATTTTTGTTTTAGTTTTTAATAAGGGGCATAAGATTTATTATAGTTCTTAATACTTTCAACTGCTTAACAACAGGATTGTAATTACAGTGTATAACATAAGCTTCCTTGCTGCCTATTAATAAGACTTGTTTTTACTAAATCATTTAAAGTAAAATTTGGTTCTAAGCCTTGCTCAATTTAGTAAAGGGATTGTATCTCTTGGACATAAATTCCTTGCCGGGCTTTTGTATTAAATATTCAATTACCTTCTGTGGATTAGTTTTAAATAGAATTTCTTTCATATGAAATATCCTTCTTTTGACTTATATTTGCCTTATACTATTATTATAGCTGGCAGAACATTTTCGTCAGCTTTCTGAGGGAATAAATGTTGGTGATTCTTTTGTTTTTAGTTTTTAGATCAATACACTAATAAGATTTTAAGTATAAGTGGATGAGATTGCTTTCACCCCCACCTTAGTCCTCCCCCCTCAAGGGGGAGGAAATGAGACCGATTCGCAAATGACAAAACAGTATATCGTATTCTGTATAACGTATAACGTTAATATCGTATTGTGTCGTGCGTATTAAGTATTGAATACAGCAGATTGAGTGACAAGTAATTAGTGATTAGCAAATAAATATTTTTGGGTATAATCGTATGAAATTGCTCCACCCCCACCTTAGTCCTCTCAAGGGGGAGGGAGACGATAGGAAATAATCAATGCTCAAGCGAGGAAGGGACTATAGAAGAATTAATTATAGCCTCGGGGAGGAAATGAAAATAGCAATCCTCGGCCCTCAAGGGGGAGGAGCAAACTGTGTCGAGTATGAGGGTATCGAGTATTAAATACAAGAAAATAGTTTGTTGTGGAAATATAAGGAAATAAAGGAACGGGACTAAAAAACAAAAGCTACAATTCAGTTCCTCAGTTTAATTATATTAATGTAATCTAAAAATATATTTTTGTACCGTTTTTTACCGAGATTTCTGATAATATTTATTTTTCAAACTTTCTCTTATCAGCTGATTTGCTGTTTCCTTTGCTGGTATTTAAATTCTTTAATAATATCTGTAGAGGTAATAATAGGCTTGATAAAAAGCAGATTTAAAAATTTAACCCATAAATACTTGAAATCTTATTTAAAAAAAGTGTTTTTAGTAATTTTTCTTATGTAATTATTTCTTTGGCTAAGATAAGCGCTTCTGAAACCTCTTAATTCCTTCTAAGAAAAATTTTAGCCACTCTTCCCATTCATCTTGCTCTCTAATTTCCATTAATAAATCATAATACCTGCTTCTATTCTTTAGATAAACACTTAGGGTATAATAAGGGGTGAGAAAGTATCTTTCACAATAAAGATAAAAAGTGATGAGTAATCTACCCACTCTGCCGTTACCATCTAAAAATGGATGGATGGTTTCAAATTGAGCATGAATTAGCGCTATTTTAACTAAAGGAGGAATCTCATCTTTTGATGAATAAATTTCTCCAGCTCTGACATCAGTTCAGGTACTTTTTTCAGGTGGAGGAGGAACAAAATAGCCTCAGATAAAGGGGCTCCTGCTACCCTATCCAATTTTGTATTGTTCTAAATTCTCCAGGAGTCTTGCTGGTACCACGAGTACCTGAATAAGTATACTATGTATTTCTTTAATCAATCTATTTGAAATTGGTAAACTAGATAGTCTTGCTATTCCGTAGTTAAGTGCTTTGATGTAATTTATTACTTCTTTTACTTCATTGATATTCCTTCTGGTTCCAAATTTGCTTGAATCTCAAAACCCCAAGGATGTTGAGTGCCTTCTATTTGTGAACTTAAAAGAGCTTCTTTTACATACATTGCTATAAAAGATCAGAGTTGGGAAGAACAGTGATCACCATCGCTCCTGACAAAAAGCCCCATCTGCTTTCTGATACATTTGTTTCACTATATTTTATTGGCTTTATTGGTGGTAATGGTACAGGCATGAATGCTTTTATATCCACCAGGCTGAATTATATATTTTCCAGTTTTATCATTTTGCATAATATATTCCAACTTTTTTAATATTTAAGTCAGGTATTTCTGACTTAGAGTAATATTAAATATCCTTAGTCAATTATAATGGACTTAGAACATTTTTTCAACTTTTAAGTCAGGTAAATCTATCTATTTGGCCACAGGAATTTCTGATTGTTTTATTCAGTTTTTTGCCTACAATTTTGTCTTTTTTACCTGGCGGGCGATTTTTTCTTGGGGTCGCCACTGGCTACTTTGCTGATGTCGTTAGCAGCCCGGGCTAGTTTTTGTAGAGCATACTGACCAGTTTGACATGATTTGGCTCTGTATTCTGAGGGTATAAATGTAGGGTAGTTTTGGTTTTTTGTTTTAGTTTTTAGCCTAATATTATAAGACTAAGGATTCAAGTAGTAAATGAAAGAGATTACCAAACTAGTCGTTGGTAAAAGTTATGGTTAACTATTATAATACTAAGCTTTTAGGATTGTTGATCTTTGAAACTTTTAAAATATGTTCTTGAAGGATTGTAAATTATTTTGTAATGTATCCCAAACGGCTTCAACATCAATTCCTAAAGTAATCATGAATTAACACATTTCTAAAACCTGCTGCTTCTTTCCATTCCACTTTGGGTATCTTTTCTAACATCTTCATAGGGATATTTCTTGTTGCTTCACCTATAACTTCAAAATTTCTAATAACAGCATCGATGACCATTTCATTTGAAAACTTATGAAAATCCATATTCTGAGTATGTTTATTTTTCAATAGCATTTATGATATCTTCTAAATATAACAGGTAATCTCTGAACGATTAGACATATTGGACCTCATTAGATTTTCTCTTCAGTCTTGGTTTTACTGCATCTTTTATTACCAATCAACTTTTCCCAATAGATTTTCAAGGTAATACTTCAGTCTCATGTAATTAAAAATCTTTGATGACTTATTAAAACTAACCAATATATCTATATCACTATCCTCATATAAATGCCCACCCTTTGGTAAAGAAACCAAAACACTCATCTCTTTAACTTGAAATTTTTTCTTTATGTGGTTAACATTAGCATTTAATTTTTTCTTTATTTCAATAATATCCATATCTAAATACCTTACTAAGATTTTGTTTTAGACTGATATTCAATTTCGTTGTATTTTTATCATATTGTATATATAGAATTGTATATTTTTTCACTTTTTTCACAAGTATTATTAGTATAGCAGTTAGAAATTTCAGTTAATTAGTTGCGTTGGTTAATTGCAAATTAGTTCAAAATCTAGAAAAATATTAGTATCAACCAATCTGCCAATCACAAATCTAAAGATCAATTTAAATCTACCACTCAAATAAAAATCAATTAATACTGCGAGTATAAGTGTATGATTGCTTCTTGTTCCTGTTTTTTGTTCAAAAACGAAAAACTAAGAACTTGTTTTTCTAATTTTCCTGGTTAATAAGATTCACTATTACTTAATCATGATGTCTTTTCTTCCGGTTAGCTTGCTTTCTGCGATAAGCAGTGTTAATGCTACCAGGGCATTATCGGCAAGGCGTTTACTGCCGTCTTCTTTATATAGAATACCATTTTCATTTAAGAACCATATGAATATTGATGCAGCAATTCGTTTGTTGCCATCTACAAAGCTGAATGATTTTTAACAACGAAATAGAGCAAATGGGCTGCTTTTTCTTCAATGCTGGGATAGACTTCTTTTCCGTCAAAACTCTGATAGATAGCGCCGATAGATCCTGAGAAAGATTGGTCTTTTCCAGGCCAACAAGCCGGATGAATAATGATTTTTCAGGCGTTGCAATTCCTGTCTAGCCTTTTCATAGGTTAGTCTGAATTTTTCCTGAGTTGTAACTTCTTTTTATCTGAAGCCCTGATGGTCATATTCATCAAGTAGGTGTAAGGCTTTCTCTGTAATCCAAAAATAACTGCAATAATCCGGTAGCTTCAGGAGATTCCAGGTTTTTGCAAAAGTAGCCTTTCATCATTCTGGCAGTTTTTTGTAGTTCCTTGAGTTTAGCCTGATTTTCCTGCAATCTTTTTGGTTGATGGTATAGCCCTGGATAAGATGGTTTTCAGACATTAGTAGCCCAAATATGGAACTGGGTACCCTTTAGGAGCTTTACCTGGTAGCCTACTGATATGATTGTCAAGGTTATACATGTTGGTATTATAATTTTTCCTGTCTGAAGCAGTTATCCGAAATTCTGATAACTGAATTTTCTTCTAGCTCACCTTCAGAAATATATTTTTTATATGTTCATTTATAGTCCGAACATCTTTTCAAACAACTCAGCCATTTGTCTTTGTGAAAGCCAGACCTGTTTCTTCTTTTAAGTTTACTTCAAAAGTTTCTTTACCATCTTCTAGGTATAGATGATAATTTCATTTTTGTTGTTCATTACTTCCTTCTATAATTAAAAATTCTATATTTCATTTTACCAAAAATTCTTTCCTTGATTTCCTGTTTTATTTATTAAAATAGATGCAAGATTCAAGGTATGAGATAATGAGTTAAAATTAGTCTATAGTATTTGGTATCTAGTATTTAGTTAAATGTAAATACAAAAACATCTAGGTGTAAATGGGATGAAATTGCCAAATTAGTTGATAGTCATTGGTAGCTGCTATTTAGTTAAAATAGTTTCAAATGTGAGTACGAGATAAAAAAGTTTTTCAGTTGACAGTTGTCGGTTAAGAAAATTTTTAATTATAAAATATTTGCAAAATTGAAAGAATACAAGGATGTATGATTGGGAAATAAAATATTGCTACTTTTTTTATGAATTCATATTTTTTGTTTTATCTGAAATGAGGTAACCAATAAATTAATAACTGATTAACTCTCTCCTATTTCCAAAAATTTGCCAAGTGTTTTATTCAGTTTTTGCCTACAATTTTATTCTTTGCCCGGCGAGCAATTTTGGGGTTTCCGCTAGCAACCTTGTTGATATCATTAGCTGCCCGGGCTAGTTTGTAGAGTATACTGACCAGTTTGACATTTATTTTCCTCCGAAAATAGTATCGAGTCAGTGAGTATCGGGTATCGAGTCCAAGACAAATTTAAAATCTATCAATAAAATCTTTAGTATAATTGAATGAGATTGCTTCATCTTTGCAAAGCAAGATCTGCAATGACAGAAACTAAAGAATCTTTGGGTAGATACTTTTGCAAGAATGTGAATCATTGCAATATACAATATTCCAAGTATCCAATAGTTCCTAGTTTAATCTAAAAAAGAGAATCCAAAGATGTTTTACTAGAGTAGTAAAGATATATTGATTGAACTAATACAAAATTCGAGGAATCTTATTATTTTCTATTAAACTGCAATGTTTGATTTATTTTCATTTCTGATAATACCTCTGGATTTTATTTTCTTCAGGAATTGGCAATTTTCTTTCTTAATAAATTCAGATGTTCTTCCATTTCTCTATCTTGCCTGATAGATGCAATCTTCATAGAATGGCCTACTCCGGTAAAACCTTCGATATCAGGAGAATAAAAAGTAAAAATGTAGATCTTCTGTAGCTTCTATAATTAGGGAATATTTTAAACTAATCATTTTATACCCTCCTTATTTTAAGCCAGCACTTTAAGATAAAACTACAAGTACCAGCAGGGACTTTGAACCATGATAGTCTATTCTAATCAGCTTTGTGCAGGTTTACTATAATAGCGAATTGAACCTTTTCTTTGACAATAGAGTAATCCATTTCTTTCTAAGATTCTACCAATTCGCTGAACTTCAAAACTGTTCTAGTTTAGTAATTATCAAAACTTTGTAATATTTTTCCTTTTTCATTATAAAGTATGCGACTGATATTTTCAATTTTGCTTTTGTTCGTAATGACAGAAAATAGTATAACGTATTCCGTATAACGTATAACGCTTAAATACAATAAAAAATCTGTCGGCAAATACAAGATACAAGATAAAAACAGTTTTCAGTTATTAGATACTGTGTCAAAATCAACTCGCAAACTCTCCCAAAAGACAGATTATTAATTATTATTATTATAAATTACTCCCTAGGAAGATATTTGAGAATTTCCCTCTCCCCTCGGAGGGAGAGGGTTAGGGTGAGGGGGATAAGGAATCTATAATATATTTTTAATTTTATCTTCACCCCCACCTTAATCCTCCCCCCTCAAGGGGGAGGAAATGAGACAAGGAGTTTGCAATGACAGGATGAAACACCTTTGGTTAAACAATATTGCAATTTTCAAATACTCCAGGCATCCATTTGTTGCTGTTTTAATCTTAAAACGAAAAACGAAAAACTAATAACTTATTTGCATATACTATTTTATCTTCTGTTGAATAAATTCAGGGAATAATATTATTCTTTGTGCATCATCGGGATGGAATAAGAATGGCTTTACATCTGCTGCCAGTTTCTTCAAATTTAATTCATTGCACTTTTTTAATATTATATTCCTTATTTCTTCCAAATAATCATTTTCTTTTAATCCCATTTTTTCTATTAAATAATGATAGTTTGGTTTTGTCTTGGAAAATAAAAAGATTGCATCAAAGAAATCCCTGCCCATGGGACGAGGTCTTTTGAGGATAGCCAATATTTTTTGAGCCAACAATATGTCCGCTGGCACTGCCCTTATCTTAAGTAAAATGTCAAAATTACTAACAAGAACACTTTCGGCTTTATACTCAATATTTTGTGGTTCAGTATCCAGCTGGATAGTCATCTTTTCCCGAGCATGCCCGGAAAGATTATATTGGTAAAAAATCCCCGGAAATTTAATCAGACATCTGAAGGCATTCTCTATCCTATTGCTTATTTCTACCTGATAACCAAGTAATTCTAATTTTTTAGATACTACTTCTGATAAACCAGAAAAATCTTTTTCATTTAACCCCCGGTTATCAAAATCTAAATCTTCTGAAAATCGCTGATTGCCATGGATTATATGGATAGCAGTACCACCCATAAATATTAAATGATTCCCATATTCTGAGCGGTAAATAATCTCTAAAATAACATATTGTAAGTATTCTCTTAGGAGGTTTCTTTTGTAAATTCTAATATTTTCAGGATAAAATGATTCAATTTGTGCCAGACTAAGCATTTTTTATATGCCTCCAAAAATGATTCATTCTTTTGGTCAGACGCTTTTGGTTGAATTTTTCTAGATATTCATTCATTTTTTTTTCGTTAACTTGTTCTATCAGTACTTCTTGGTTTATTCGCAAACTATCGAAATCAGAGGCTGTCTGTAAATTCTGGTGAAGATAGAAATAATCAAGAAGAGCCTTTTCGATACTGGCAATTTTTACATGATACCTTGTATTCTTTATTAAGCTATAACCAAAAAACAGGGGCGGGCTTATACTGCGAAAGCTGAATTCTCCAAAAGATGTATTAAAATGATAAGTCTTTCGAGTTGAGATTGCCGTAATTCCATAAATGCTTTCTGGTATTAAATTATAATAAGATAAAGTACTCTCTAAGGAAACATAAGATGGATAATAGATTTGATTGGAAATTTTAAATAATATTTCTTCATCAACAACTATATCAGAAAACAGATAATAGCCTCGATAATCTTTTTGATATAGCCTTTATCCTGCCATTCATTTAATCTTCTTCTATGAAAGTCAGGTTCGATGTTCTTTATGTCATTTAAAGAAAATATAGTGAAATCTTTCAGTTCGTTTTTTAATTCCAAGAACTTCATTATATTTCTCCAAAATGTTATTTATAGCATTTTCAGGAAATATTATATCATTAAAGAACCTAAATGGCAAAGCAAATAGGAAAAAGTCTGCGGTTGTCATTTTTCTGTTTTCAGTTTTTAGAATAAAAACTACAAATACTGTGGGCATATGGTATGAGATTGCCGCGCAGGCAAAAGCCTGCTCGCAATGACAAAATCGTATATCGTTTAAATACGGTGATTAGTGATAAGTAACCAGTAATGAGCAAGAGGCAATAAAATCAAATATTTAATCTAAAATGAAAATATACAGATCTTTTATCGAAATCTCTTGTAAGCCATGTTAATTTATCCAACTTTATTTATTCATTTTGATTTTACCTTTTTCCCAAAATCCATTACCACTCTATCGATTAATTTCTTACCTTTTGGGGTAAGCCAGAATTCTTTAATTGCCCAAACTTCTAACTTAGGATGAGTTTTTTCTTCTTTTGTATCCAGCGCTCCAAACCATTTTAAGTATCTGATTAAAATCCCATTGACTACTGGTGTTAATGCGAAAGCAATTTCAACTTCTCTTCCTTTTTGAGCAATATTATTATAGAGTTCTTTTGTAAATGAATTGCTATTTATCTTTTCGTTTGGTTTAAACTGATGGAAAGGGTGCCATAATCCAACAATTTTTTTCTGATATTCTTTGGCATAGGGTTTAACATGTTCTGCTGGTTGTAATTCTACCCAATTTACTTTTTCAATCCAGGTAATCATAAGCTCTATTGTCTTGTCGCCATACCTTTTTTTAGTAAATTTCTTAAATTTTTTATGATTGACCTGTACATACCCCTTCTTATCATGAAAAATTAATTTCGCTGCCCTGGATAACAGGTGAATAAAGTGAATGTAGAGCTTCCTCTTTTCTTCACCCCTATTTTCTTCTTCTCCCATGAATACAAAGCTGTCCTTACCAGGATTAATGAAATTCTTTTCAATTAATTTGAGGTGTTTAAAGGGTATCCAGCGGTTTTGTTGGGTTACTTTTATGTGATTATCCTGAAAATAATGAACAAAAGTTTCCACATCACTGGCCACCGGAGAATTTCCTTCATCGATATCATTGAGATTTATTAGATCTTGAGAATCTATATCTATAGGGTCAATACTAAATGAAATCGGAAATCTTTCCTGGGACTATTTATTTTTTCTCTCTCTTCTTTCATTGCCTGGAAAGGTGTTTTTCCATTTAGTTCTTCTTGTGGTTCATTAAGCCATTTCCCCTGCAATTCCTTAATCGTTTTTTCTATTTCCTCTTTATTGGAAAACTTTTTAATATCCACATTTTCTTCAACATATTTCATAAAATCTTTTAAAAGTTCTTTTTCCAAGGGACCCATACTTCCTTTATTTATTTCTTCCGGAGATTTTCCCTGGAATTCATCTCGGGGAGTATTATTCCAAAAATCATAGAATAGCTGCTGAAATTCAATCAATTCTTCCTCTGAAGAAATATGCATCTTTTGTACCAGTTCTTTGATAAGAGATGTAGGATCTGTAATCCGATTGACCTTTTTTCGTAAACTTTTAATAGAAGGGGCCTTTTTGCCTAAATGTTTTTTTAAATAATTTCTTAATTTTTTCTCTATGTTTTCGATAGACTCCTGGCTATTAGATCTCTTATTCTCATTTTCTACACCTCTCTGAAGGATTTCCCTTTCAATCATTAACGGGTCAATATCCTTAGAGATTTCTTTGGGCAAATCTTTCCAGGCTCTTTTTGCCGTGTAAGAAGGAACATCTGGCAGATATAGATTGATACCGGACAAGGCATAATCTGATTCATAGGGTAAAATTCTTCCGATAAAATAATCATTTTTTTGCAGCTGAAAGGTGGCTTGATTTTCTCTCACTTTATATTCCTTTCCCGAGGAAAGATCTTTTGCTATAAAACAAGATCCTGGCCATACTGTGCTAACTGTAAAGCCACTGAAAATATTATTTTTAAACCCCTGAATTATTTCTTTATCTTTTTGATTATATTTATAGAGCATTTTAGATATGAATAATTCAATGGGTTTCC
Organism: Candidatus Atribacteria bacterium; assembly: GCA_018402425.1. Lineage (GTDB taxonomy): Bacteria > Atribacterota > Phoenicimicrobiia > Phoenicimicrobiales > Stramentimicrobiaceae > Oleincola > Oleincola secundus. Next base: position 12,300 of record JAGYIZ010000006.1, read on the forward strand.
TTTTATAATTCTTTGAAGTATAGGAATAAATAAAATAGTCATTGAATCTTAATTCGGCCATTTCTTCTGCATCGGGAGTTAGGTAGTATTTTTGGGGGTTTTTAGTTAGGAATTTTTCCCGTTCTTGAACCATTTCTAAAAATAAATTATAGTCAGATTCACAGAAGTCGAGTATATCATTGGTAAATTCATCGATTCTAGTAGCCGGTTCCTTCCAATCAGTCATATTTATAGGTCTCCTTTGTTGAGATTTAATTAGTAAGTAGAAAAGTAGTTCTTTAAAATATATTGTAGTTTACTTTACAAAGTAGTTTTATTTTATCACCTATTTTTCATTAGTCAAAAATTACTGGTAACTAAAAAAAGTGATTAATTGTATTGTTAGGATGGAGGTGTTCTGTTATGAAAATATACTCTATTTGCTGAAAGCATAGGGACTGAATTTGTACTCGATACACGATAACAAATACTATATACTGTTTTATTTTTTATGGTCTTTTTAGCGTTCGGTCATGCTTGCCAATATTGCGGAGTAGGATAGAATCTGACTGATAATATTGCCAGGTCATGCGAGTATCTCGATTTACCCTGCATTCAAATATTTCTGCAGTGCCCTGGATTTTTTTGATCTGTAAAGAAGGATGGAATAGCGCAGTTGGATTTTGTAATAACAGTTCTAATTGTTTTTGAAATGTCTGTTGTTCTTCTTTTGTTAGTTTTTGAAAACTGCTCTTAAACCATTGGGTTATTTGAATCTTCATTTACTCTTTTAAATCTTTCATTAATTCATCAGTATTATTAAAAGTTTTTACTCTGCCTTTTTTGATATCTTCTTCAGCTTCCCTCTCCTCTTTTTGCCAATTTTTACTCCAGAACCAGGTTTGGCTTTTATCAATAATGACAACTGGCTTCAATACTATTTCATCATCGCGAAGTTCAATAGAAATAGTATCACCTTTTTTTAAATCCAATTTATCCATTATATTCTTAGGAATTGTTATCTGGGAATTGTCTCGATTTTAGTCATTTTATCCATTTATGTCACCTGTATTGATATTAATAATTTATTATTCTATTAATATATTAGAATAATTATTTATTGTTTGCAGAAAAAATGGTTATCGGTTGTTAGTTATCGGTTTTCAGTGAAAAATGCAAGATTACAAGGTGCAAGGAAAAAGTGATACTGTGTCCAAAAGTCAGCTCACAAACTCTCCCAAAAAAGACAGATTATTAATTATTATTATTATAAAATTATCCTTTCTTACTTACTTTCCCTCTCCCCTCGGAGGAGAGGGAGAAACTAGGGTGAGGGGGAGGAAATGAAAAGAGGGTATTGGTTATAAAATAAAGTTTTAGTTATTTGTATAGTACAAGTGATGAGCAATAGATAATAGATCTAAATATTAAATCTATAAGCAATATAATTTACCAATTAATAAGACGCAAGATTCAAGGTGCGAGTTACAAGTTAAAATTAGTCGTTAGTCGTTGGTCGTTAGTATTTAGTTTAATACAGTACAAAAACACAAAAACGTTCTGGAATAAGTGGATGAGATTGCTTCACTTTGTTCGCAATGACAAGAAAGAAGGGGTTGTTCGCAATGACAAAACAGTATCGGGTATCGAGCACTAAATACAGTGATTAGTAATAAGTAACCAGTAATGAGAAAGAAACAATCAAATCAAAAATTTAATCTAAAAACCAAAAGCTAAAAACCAAAAACTTTATTTATATGGTCCTTCCAGGTATTTGGAGAGAATAAGTGCCGGGTCTTCAGGGGAAGATAGCAAGGAAAATACTGCCAATGAGTGGATAAATTCAATAGGATAATCCAATTGGCCCCAAACTTTAAAACCTTTTTTAGCGAGTGTGGCAATTCCGACGCTTTCATAATATTCAGGCTTTTTGGTATCCCTTTCGGCCTGACTGCAGGCAATAATATATGGTTTTTCCCTGTTTTGATAATATGAAGCCAGGAAATCCAATACATTCGAGGGGGCATTCCCTGCCCCAAAACCGTAAATACAGATAATTTCTTTATCTACTTCAATCCTGGGCTTTAATCCGGGAACACACATCAGCCATTCAACCTTTTCATAAATTGCTTCAATTTCTTGTGTCGTATAGTGTAAAAAAGATTCTATTTCTTTTGCCGGATGGTATTCTCTTTGTGATTTAGAATCTTCTTTCTGGTTTTGCTGAGGTAATTCAGGTTCAAAGTCTACTGCCTTATCATTGCTGGCAATAAACATATCCGGGTGAGAGGCACGGGCTTTATGAGCACGGTTTCCGGGAATCAATTTCCAGTTACAGTAAATCCAGACACCGGGGAAATCGGAACATACTACCTGGAAAGCACCGCTTAAATTAACAGTAATATCTTCTGTCTTATAATCCAGGGTCAATTGGCTGCCGGTAATAATAATAGGAATATGAAGGTCAGGAAAACACAGGCTGAGCCAGGCAGAAAAATAGGCCATAGTATCTGTGCCAAAAAGAATTAGTATTCCATCAATACCCTTCTTTATTTCTTTTGACAAAACTTCAGTAATATTAATCCATTTACCGGGATGGATATTAGAACTATCTTCTCCCGGAATCCCTAAGGGTTCGCGAAAAACTAATTCTATATTCGGATCCTGAAAAGTTTTTTTGATATAGTTGTGCAATAAATGGAAGGTCTTCTCGTTTGGACGGACAAATTTGGTATTTTGATTGTAACCACTGTTAATAGTCCCCCCGGTAAAAACAAACAAAATTCTCTTCTTTTTACTCATTTCAATTTTCTCCCCTATCCATCGGTGCTAAAGAATCGTATTCTAGTAAAATCTCTCAGATAATTTGTTTTCTGTCTCTATTCTAATCTAATGCTTTTGGGGGTCAGGTCTCAACATTTGACATTTCTTTATGACAATGTCAAATGTTGAGACCTGACCCTATAATTCCCCATAATTTGTTCAGGGAAACTAAAAACCCCGAGTCTGTCCTTTCCAGGGAGGATTTTTACCTACCTGGTATTCCTCTACTCCGGGACCACCAAGTTGATTCAATCGCCAGATGCCATAGATATAACTGGCAATCAATACAAACAGAGTCACCGGCCAACCTAATAAAATATTTGCCCAGGCTATTTTAGATATATCACCGATTTGCAATAGTGATATTTGTATTAATAAACGTATCAGAATCAATGCGGTCCAAAACCAGGTTACTTCGCGATAGGCTGGTTTGACATCCCTACGCCAATACCATTGCAGAGGCCATCCCCGGCTCAAATGACTTGCCCAGGCAGCCAGAGGCTTGCCTGCAAGCAGGCTTACCAGGGCTAAAAACAATAATAAGGAACTGCTTACGACTGGTCCGATAAAATAAAGGGCAGGATTTCTGGTTAGGTAAGCCAGGCCGGAGGCTAACGAAACACCCACTAAACCACCTAAGGCATATTTCCAGTTTTGTTTGCGAACAAGGCGCATTATTGAAAAAACTATTGCAAATCCCAAAGAAATAATCACAGCCATATCCAGGCCTGATACACTATTAATTAAAACAAAAACTAATGGTGGCAATAAAGCGTCAAGAGTTTTGCCGGAAATTACTGAATTAATCTCTTCTAATATTTCTTTTCTTTTTACCATCATTTATCTTTCTCTAATTTTTTCTTTTTAGTCTATTGCCTTTTATTAAATTTCAAACAGCTAAGCCTTGAAAATATGCTTTTATTTGATATTTTAGCATAATTTTTGATTTTTTGCCTACATCTTGCCTGCATCTATTATATATAGGTTAAAGCTAAGAAAATACCGAAAAGATAATTAGGTTAAATTGTGATAAAATAAAATATGAAATATTGATTTTTTTCTATTCTATATTGTAAAGAAAGGAAATAAATACCTTGGCAGAATTAAATAATATACAGCTTAGACAGAAAATAGCAGATCTGCTTTCTAAAGAAAAGCTGGCTGTTCTTGCTACCTGGGACGAAAAACAACCTTATAATACTCTTGTTGCCTATATCTTTACAGAAGATCTTAAATCTATCCTTTTTGCCACCAGGAAAGATACCAAAAAATATCAGAATATTGCAAAATACCCTTATGTTTCCCTACTTATAGATAACCGGACAAATAACAAAAAAGATTTCAAAGATGCCGTTGCATTAACTGTGAGAGCAAAAGCAAAACAAATTGAAAAACAAGCATATTTAAATCTTTATCTCAATCGTTTTCCTGATTTGAAAGAATTTCTGGAAGATCCTCAAACAGCCCTTGTTCTCTTAGAAATTCAGCAATATATTTATGTTTATAGATTTCAAGAAGTATTGGAATTAAAAATGTAATTCTTTCACTCAGCCATTTTTTTAAAAGGAACCTCTTCCCAGTTTTACTGATTAATAAGATAAGATTATAATAAAAAACAAGTGAAAAAAACAATAAAATAGTTTTTGGTGTAAGATATTAAGGCAATTAAGTGTAATGGCTATGAAAAAAATAATACAATTACTATTCATTTTATTTATTTTTCTTATTAGCGCTATATCTGCTTTCGGAGATACCGGGGAGAAGATTTTAATTGCTTCCGGAGTAGTTCCTCATCACATGCTGGCAAAAGAAATCATAATAAATTTTTTTGAATTCGTCGCCAAACAGGAAAAGCATCCTGAAACTGTCATTCTTTTAAGTCCGGATCATTTTAATTGCTCAGCACTTCAGAAAGAAAATTCCTTTATCAGTATTGATTGGGAAACAGATGATCTTAAGCTTGATGAGATATTAGTTAATTGTAAATTACTAAAAGAATTGTCAATTAGCAATAAGATAAAACCAACCCGAAGCTCAGTATTGGCAGAATTTGGTATTACCAATCTTCTGCCTTTTATTAAGGAGTATCTTCCAAAAACAAAAATTATCCCCATTATTATACCGGAAGATATTTCCCGGGAACAGGTAAGTCAGCTGATAGTAACAATTGATAATATTGCTCCCTCCAAAACTTTACTGGTTGCCAGTGTCGATTTTTCCCATTATCTGCCACCTGGGGCTGCGTCATTTCATGATACTAAAAGCATCAGGGTCTTATTAAACTTTGAGAAGGAGCATTTTGAAAATATAGAGGTAGATAGCTGGCAATCATTATATGCTGTTCGCTTATTTGCAAAATTGCGGGAAAGCGAAAAACCAACCTTTATTGCCCATAAAAATTCTGTTGATTTTTTACCCTATGATTTGAATTCTACAACTTCCTATTTCAGTGTTGTTTTCCAGGAAGGAAAGCCCGGGGAGAATCTACAAGCAGAAACTATTTTACTAGCCGGGGATATGATGCTTGGGCGCGGCACGAAAAAATTGATGGGAGAAAATAGTATTTATTATCCCTTTCAGAAAATCGTGCAATTGCTAAGGGGCGTAGATATAGTCTTTGCTAATTTAGAAGGGCCTGTAGTGAAAAATCCACCGGAATTTTCTGTTGATTCATTAAAATTCTCCTTTCATACGAACGTGCTGGAAAGTATAAAATGGAGTAAAATTAATCTGTTATCATTAGCCAATAATCATATTATGGATATGGAGGAGAAGGGTTTTCAAGAGACTATAGACTGGCTGGGAAAATACCAGCTTAACTCTATCGGAAATCCACTATCCAGTTATCAAAATAGTCTAAATCTTTCTTTCTCTACGGAACACTCTGTTTTTCTGGCTTTTAACCGGATATTGCCGTATATTAATTATCAGGAAGAAATTATTGCAGAAATTAAAAAAGTGAAGCTGAATAATCCGGGAAAAATTATCATTGTAAGCATGCATTGGGGTAATGAATATGAATTAACTAGTTCTCATGCTCAAAGGGAATTAGCTCATAAGGTAATTGCTGCCGGTGCTGATATCATTGTAGGACACCATCCTCATGTAGTTCAGGAAATTGAACTGATACAGGGTAAACCGGTCTTTTATTCATTGGGAAATTTTATCTTTGACCAACAGTCTTTTCCAGAAACCAGGGAAGGATTAATAGTTAGCCTGTCAATTGAAGGATAAACCACCCGGCTTTCCCAATAAAAACCAGACTGGTCAGCCAATGCTGATGAGCCAGAGTGAAACTGAAATATTTCTTAATAATTTGGCTAAAAATCTGATAAAAGATTATGGGAAGATATTAAAAAAGGTATAATAGAATTAGAGTGGATAAAGTTAAAAAAAATTAGCGGGGGTATAGAAAATGAAAAGTCAAAAGAAAATAAATTTCTTTTTAAGAGAATATTTATATTAATTCCGGGTAGGAATTGTAATACTATTTTTCTTTAACAGCAATTCAGTCCATGGCAAATACAAGCCAAATCAATAAGCAATTAGATCAACCAAAGATTTTATCATAGAACGAGTTAAAGTTAATGCCAATATCCCCTCGCATCCTCTACCCCTAAATATTTCTTGAACTAGCAAATTATGAGGAAGTATTTAGAAAATTGCCCTTAGAAACAGAAGCAATAGAATTATTAAAAAAGAATGCCTTTATCGTGATTCCAACACCTCTTGATATTGCTGAACAGGAAATATATCTTGTTCCTCGGACGCAGCCAATCCCAAGGATGATTTCGTTGCTTATTATCAAGTATTAAAAATATAGATGTACCCATATTTATTACTTCAGATTCTCTGCTGCATTTTTACCATATTTTCTTGATACTACTTAATGCGCCTGAAAGAGATCTTTTCATCAGGATATCTGGGAAATCAGCAAGCAAGAATTATTTGAGACATCGTTGCAGGATTACTGGCAGACTGAAGGTGACAGGAAGCTGCCAGAGAAATCTGGCTTATCTTTCGGTGGCCCTAAACTTTTAAGACCTGAAAAAAGTCAGGTTATTAGTAATGAAACACTAAAAGAAGAATACTGTTCATGGAAATGGACTCAGAAATTTTGCGAAATGATGATAGCCGGAGTGAAAGATATTTTCGGTGAGCAAGCCAGTTATCAAAGGTTTCATGAAGAAGAATCTGAGCAGTATAATTTTAATGTTCCGGGAAACTGTCCGATTTGGTGCAGGCAGAATCGTTTATCGAAAAGCATGAAGGCTGGGAATATCGCCGATTTTTATTTACCAGGAAGACTATTCTCAATATGTTCCCTGGGGGGTAATATACCAAATCAGAAAAGTTAAAAATTATTTTAAAAGCCTTAATGTGGTTTAAGAATGACTGCATTAATTGAAGGCTCGCCATTCATCACCAGGAGAATCAATGTGCAGTGGTGGAGTAGAAGGAATTATCTCTGAATATGATGCCTGATACAGACCTTGCAGGTATTTTTACTGGCAGAGAAATTTGGTCAGTAGCCAGAATATCCAGAAACGATGGGAACTGTGGATTTCTACAGCATTGCCTCATTTATGGTGGGTTTTCAGATTGGGTCCCTATGAATACGGCGAAGTATTGCAAAGGGTATTTCTGAAGAAATGGCATAATAAATCCAGATAGATTAGCTGAAAAATATAACCAACTAAAAGAAGTGATTGGAAATTATCCCTATAATCCTAAGAGATTTACAGCGGATTAGGTGCCTGTGAATTACTAATGCCCCAACCACCACTTAATGAAAAAGAAATTCAAGACTTAAAAATGCAAGCCAGGGAACTTTAATCAAACAAAGGTTTTAGGATGATGGGACAAAGATTTACCCTTGATTCCTGGTTATTTTCAGAAATTGTCTCTCCTTATAGCGGTGAGTATGACGGGACCAGACTGCCTTTGCCTACCGAGGATAAACCATTCACCTTCAGCTGGGATGATGATTATGAGGAATTCAGGGATAACCGACCTTACCCGGGTTAAACCGAAGTGAAGCTTGCCCACCCCCGGCAAAACAGGGAAGTTCGGGGATTTCCACGGGTTAGACATCATGGCTTTGCTGGGTTCGGATAGAGCCTGGGAAATTTTGGAAAACCTTGGAGAGTACCCAGTATAGTGATTATGAAAAAGTTCTTCGAATTAAAAGATAATATTGATTCTTTCAGGCAGGAAGACTGGTTTAAAAATCTTTATCTGAATTGGCTTTATGTTTGAAATCATTACATGGTAAGATTGGTGCCGGTTAATGCACCTTTATGCAGACAACTGCCTGGCAGGATAAACAATTAAATAGTGCTCTGGCTTCTGGGCACAATTAAGACATGATCTTATACGTAAAACACACTATGGCTGAAAAAGGTGGAATATTCAGACCACGTAGGTTATGTGGAGCCGGTTCCTGAGTTTTATAGCAGGTTATTAAATCTAACCAATCTAACCCCTGAAGGCTTTAAACAACTGATTCCCTCTCAGCAATTAGAGGGATATGAGGATTGAGGCAGGACTGGGAAGATTCACCGAAATTTTGGAAAGACTGCTCGAAATCACAAAAAGAACTGGCAAATCAGCCATTGGAAGAAACAGATTATAACTTCATTGAAAATTTTGGCATATCGGGAAGTTTAATTGAACCGTATCCGAGAGATGTAGACCCTGGATGCATTGAAAACCGTTATGATTGCTGATGTTCATACTGAAGGAAATACCAGGAAAGTGCCAAAGAAAACCGGTTTATTAAGACCGCCGTTATTGCCTATAAACTTCCCCAGGGTATATTTCGTGTTAGAATTGGTCCTGTTTTCAGTTATTATGAATTCAAGCAGCCTATGAGCGAGCGGTTAACTGATGAAGCCTGAGAGAATTCTGAAACCAATCCCCTGATGAACCGGAGGATTAGAAATTTTTCGGAATAGCATACAACTCTTTTAAGCAAATATTTATCTTAAAATATATGAGTTTTTCGTATTTGGGTACTTCTGCATATAGTGAAAATAAATTCAACAATTAAAAATCAACAAATTTCAAACCAAAGTTATAATATTTTTTTTGAAATATAAATAAAAATCAGATTCATATTTTTATATAGATATACCAATCCCCTTCATTCTTTTAATGATCAAAGAATCAAAAACGCTTTTTTAATCTTCTAACTGTAAATTAACCTGATAAGGCATACTATATTAAAAATAATAATTATATTCTCTAAATTTAACTTTAAAAGCTCAAGATATAACTATCAAGCGAGAGGAGTCCAAGTCAGTGGATATTCAGAAATATTTACAAAAACTTTGAAATCTCCTTTGTGAGGTCTCAATCTTTAGCGGTAGCGGTGACATGAAACATAATCCCAGTACCTTATTAATAACCCAGATGCATCTGATATTAAGGAATGCATATCTTGCTCATTACCGTTATTAAATCCAATCATTAATATCCCTGTATCACTTGAATCTAAATGATATTCTACCTCTACGGTAAAATTCTGTACTTTGCCCATCTTACTAGGCCGGAAGAAGGTGCATTTGTAATTTCAACAAAGTCTTCTTCTACAATCGAAATAGCCGGGGTTCCATTACAGCCTGCTAAAAACAAAACAAATACCAAAATGAAAATAATACAAAACAATTTCTTATTCATTCTACGAAACCCTCCTTAAAATATATTTACTTAATTATAGAAATTTAATAAAGCGAATTCAAGCTAATTCCTTTGAATCTCCAACTATCTGTAAATTAGATGACTAGATGAACCAAATTCTGTTGAAAACATATTTCCTCAAAATATTCTTATCAAAACCTGCAGGTATTTAAATCTTGTAATTTGGTCCTGGCGGATTTTTGTCCTGGTGGCTCTGAGCTACCCTGCAAGCACATTAATACTAAAGCAAGCAATGCTACTGCTAAGAATTTTCTTGCTGGCCTTGTTGGCTTTAGCTAATATATATTTGACTTACAGGTTTTTTGTGTGTGCATTCTATGTCTATTTTTTTTTTAAATACTTCAGAATTTATATAAATTTATATTGTAAGGTATATATATTTCAAGTAAATATAAAGATCTGTACAAAATTTAAACCATTAAAAGCGTTTCTTATCTTTTTAAGGCAAATTAGTTTGCTATCTTCGTTGCACATCTATAGATCTTTATAACAGGTTCTCCTGGTAGATAGAAAGCTTTTCCTTAGTTTATTATTATAAACTGATTTGTTGTTATCATCATAGAACATTTCAGATTGGTTTACTTTTAATTTCCTGCCAACAAGTTTAGTTTGAACTTCACATTTGACATTATCTTAATGAAATACAAATGTGAAGATCTGACCCCTTCTGTTAGCAAAGATTACTTTTTTACTCATAATAAACTTCCTAAAATTAATTTTAACGAATTATGATTTATTTATTGCTATCTACTCGATATTTAGCAATTGTAAAAATCCTGTTCAAACACCTCATAATTAGATAAGATATAACCAAAGTGTGAAGTGTAAATGATTTATACAATCTAAAATACTATCGAATGATTGGTTATAGTATTGATAGACAGAAGAGTATGCATAATAGTCTCCCATGTCATAAACAACAATGGCATGACTTTGCCATTTGTCCATTCATTGCCCGCATAGTTACATTCATAGCCTAAAATGAGCAATATTTGGCAAGGTAAATACCGCATGATCGCCACAGTCTCCCTTTTTTGATAAATAGTTTGATAAGGAAATGTAATCATTAAATATCTTGTAATTAAAATGTTTCTCCATATACTGGCATATTTTTCTGGGTTGTTCATTTGGTACACACCAGATTGACAAATTGGAGTCATCCTGATAAAGCCCCATTCCAGGAATAGTGGGAGAAAAAGAGTCTTCTGCTTGAGGATTATAGAATAATCAGTAGATAGCTGTGGACAATATTTTGATCTATGATATGTTTTGGTACGAATTTTTACTTACCCATTAATATATTTCCATTATGTGATTCGCTTGAATTGGAAAAATAATCCCAGTGTAATTCGATTTCCATCAAAGGAATTGGTTATTTTGTAATTTTGCACTCAAAATATAATCTTCCGGATGATCTGGGTTAATTTATACCAGACATGAACATAAAGATTACCGCCAGAGTAATATTTCAACTTTGAAAGCCTGGTCGGACTGATAGCTTCCCAATCACCTATAAATATTTCAGCTTCTAATGGAATATTTGTGAGGGATATTCCATGACAGTCATTAAAAAGAAAGAGCAAATCAAAATAAGATTAAAAAAAATTACATTTATTATCCATTTGCTTCTACTTTTCTTTTCTTAGAAAATATCTTAGAAAATAATGTATATCTCATAGTATCTGGTAATCGTGGGAAGTAATTTTATTATTATTCAATATAAGAAATATAATAAAATATTACAAAATCTAGCTTATTCGTTAAATTAAAATTACCAAAATAATCAGTTGCTGTCAAAACTTTATTAAATCTTATCATCTTTTCACTATTTTTATTTATAGGAACAGAAAATAGAAACATGATACTATTCGAGATACTAATTTATTATATTTCTGGAGAAATCTGCTTGCTCTTTAAAGAGCTGGATTTTTGGCAATCATTTCGTAATAATGATCGGCATGAAAAATAGTTAAATCATAATATGTCGCTAAAGAAGCAATACAAAGGTCAACAGTTGGCACGGTGATTCCTTTTCTTCTTAGGTTATAAGCTAATTGCGCACCTGTGTTCCAAACTTCTTTATTAGTCTCCAAATAATGAAGGGCATTCATCTCTTCAGCTATTATGTTGTATTCTTTATTATTTTTAGCTCCCTGTAAGATTTCAATCATTATCAATCCACAAGTTGCAACCAAGTCTTTCTCCAGCAAATCCCCCACTAATTCTTTTATAGTTGCTGAGCAATTGTGTTTTAGGCTAAAATCCATAGGGAGGAATCAAGAAGGAACCAGGTTATTTTATTACTCATCTTCTCTGCCCTTTCAAGGTCCTTAAATCAATAGTTAAATCATAATTCCCTAAACGGGTTTTTTTAAATTTTTAACCGCATTCTTCTACTGAGATTCTTTTAAAGACAAATTAATTAATTCTCTCTTATAATGCACTTGAGATATCTTTATCGTTCTTCTAAGAGTTCTTTATCTATGTCTACTGTTGTTCTATAATGCACCACCTCTATGCATAAAATATCATCATTTTTTATGCCTGTCAAGAAACATAGGTATAACTGAAAGAAAATAAGTTTTTAGTTTTTTGTTTTTAGTTTTTTGACAAAAACAGTATGCAGTATCTATTTTATTGTCTCGGGATAAATACTAACGACCAAAGACTAATTTGGACTCGATACTACACACTCGATACACGATACTGTTTCCCTACCTTATCGCCTGATACCCCAGTGACCATTTACCACAACGATCTCCCCAACGGGCAATTATTTCTCCGTCAACCTTGATTTCAATCACTTCACAATGATTAGGACATCCGTCACATTCAAATCCGCTGGTTTGATAATCCTTATCAACTAATTCAAGACCGTAAAAAGCAGATTGACGGGGATTTTGCTCCATCTCTTCCTTGGCCAATAGTGCTGCACCAATGGCACCCATTACCCGGTAATATTCCGGAACAATGATTTCATGACCTGTCTCTTTTTGAAAACTTTTCTTAATTCCGGAATTGGCTGCCACTCCACCCTGAAAGAAGATAGGAGGTGCTATCTTCTTACCCTTGCCTACATTATTGAGATAATTGCGTACCATTGCCTCGCATAAACCGGCAATAATCTCTTCTTCTTTATAGCCCATCTGCTGTTTATGAACCATATCCGACTCGGCAAAGACGGTGCATCTACCGGCTATTCTTACTGAATTTTGTGCACGCAGGGCATAATCTCCAAATTCTTCTATTGGAATACCTAAGCGAGAGGCCTGATGATCAAGAAAGGAACCGGTACCTGCTGCGCAAATCGTATTCATGGCGAAATCAACGACCACTCCGTTTTGCAAAATAATAATCTTAGAATCCTGTCCGCCTATTTCAAAAATAGTCCGAACATCCGGATTAATATAAAGAGCTGCAACAGCATGAGCAGTAATTTCATTTTTAACAACATCTGCGCCAGCCATAGCGCCGGCCAGAACTCTTCCGCTGCCGGTTGTTCCAACACCTATTACTTCCAGAGAAATTCCTTGATTCTCTTCCTTTATAATAGAAAGGCCTTTTTTGATCATCTTGATAGGCTGGCCTTGAGTACGCAGATAAACATCACTTACCACATTATTATATTCATCTAATAAAACAAGGTCAGTGCTTACCGCACCTACGTCAATCCCTAAAAATGTTTTCATGATACGTTAACCCTCTTTCTTCTCATCTTTAGTAAATCAATAAAGGCTTCGATACGAGTATTAAGGCCTTCTTCCCCTGTCTGCTCGTCATATGTTAAAGTCAAAGTAGGAAAGTCTAAATCCTCACTTACTTTTTTCAAAATAGTCTCGGCTACGATTTCCGGCATACAGGTAAAAGGCACCACCTGGATTGCGCCATCTAATCCTTCTTGATGAGCCAGGACTACATTCCCCACACTAGTTTGACCTTCACCGCCTACCGAATGGGCTAGATACTGGTAAGCTGCCTGTTCAATATCTTTTTCTTCCTTAAAGCTTTCTTTAAAGATATGTAATTTCATAATAGGAGCAATCCAGGCTTCGATGGAATTTTTCCGAACTACCTCTACCCCCAAATAACCCAGTTTTTCTTCCAGATGATGGTTGACAAAAGGTTCCAGTGATACATAAAATTCTCCCACCAGAGCAACCCGGATAAGATTTTGCATATGAGGATTTGTAGCTTCAGCAAACTTTTCCATTGTTTCTTTTCTAATTTGCTCTAAAGTATTTATATCTTTAGCTTGCTTTATTTCTCTGATACTTTTCAATAGTATTCTGGAAGCTGCTCCTTTTTTCTTTTCTCTGGGTCGAACCTGTAAGACTTTATTCTCTAATTCTTCGGTCAGCAGAATTTGCTGCCAGGCAAATCGTAATTGTTTTACCATGTATAACCAGCTTTTCCCGTTACGTAAAATGTTGATGTTTTTCCACAAGGTTCTTATGCCTTCTTTTCTGGGAAGTTCGAAAATCAGCATTCTAAAGTTATAGCCTAAATCCAGCAGTACATCTCGTTGGACCTGAGCATAGTAACCAAAACGGCATGGTCCCCATCCACCGGCCATTATAAGGCCTTCTGCTCCCAGATCTATAGCCTCTATCATATTACCAAGGGCTATCTTCAATGGTAAACAGCAATATTCAGGAGAATATTTTACTCCCAGATCCATAGTTCTTTTACTATTGGGAGGCGCTTCAACCAGTTCATGTCCCATGTCTGTTAGAATAGTATTATTAATCACTTCAATGTTACCAAGACGGGGTAAGGCCAATTTCATATCTCTTTTTCCTCCTAATCATATCAAGAAATGCCTCAATACGAGTATTGATACCGGCTTCCCCGGAATGTTCATCAAAAACAAATTCAGTATACGAAACATCCGGATATTTCTGGCTTTGATGATGAATAAGTTCACCAACCATTGAATCCTCCCCACATTCAAATGAGGTCAAATGTATTATTCCATCTACTTTCTTTTCAAAATAATAAAAAGCGGCACCCACTACTTTCCTGGAAAGACTCCAGAAAATAGGTTTATATAATTTTTTTAATTGTTTTTTGATAATAGCAGGATGAACTATTTCCGGTGTTAATACATTAACATTCATCTTTTTTAGCTTATTTATCAAATCCATATTAACATAGGAATCATTGGTCAAATAATTATGACCCAGTACAGCAATATTGACAGGTATTTCAATATCCTTTCGAGGCTTTTTTGGTATATTATTTTGTATAGAAGATTTAAAAAGTAGATTTGGTTCTAAAATATTTGCCAGATAATTTTGTTGAAAAATTTTCCAGGAATCAGAAAAAGCTCTGGAAATCTCTGATGAATTATCCGTAATAAGCTTGCCCACCTCCATCAAACTGTTTTTCCAGGTACCATAGGACTGGCGGACGTCAATAATTGGAGTTAATTGAGTTGGCAAATTCTGCAAAGAACTCCTTACCATATCCGGTAATCCAATCATTTTGGGACAAAAAAAGGCTCCTCTTTCAATACATACCATCCTTGGAATCAAGATATAGTCTACCTGCTCGGATAGGCTTAACACATGGCCATAAAAAATCTTAACCGGCAGGCATACTTCGCTTAAAGCCGAACGAATCCCTAAATCTAATATTTTTTTGTTAGTTGGCTGGGATAGAATAACTTCTGCACCCAGGCGGGTTAAGAATTCTTTCCAAAGAGGATAATATTCATAAAAATAGAGTGCATAGGGTATACCAATTTTCTTTTTTTGCATTTTTGATATCACTTTCTAATTCATTCTAAACTCTTAATTATTTTAATAAAATATAGCTTCATACACAATGATAATCATAATAATATTTAACTCAAGATGGTTAATCAGGCTGACTTATCATAGGAACAAACATAACCCCGGTAATTCCTTCGGAAACTCTCTTTCCCTCAAGCATATAAATTTTCAGCAGAGTTTGTACCATCCAGACACCTCCAACCGGAATAACCATCCTTCCATGCTCTGGATGTAACTGCTCTAATAAAGGGGGAAGACATAGTCTTAAAATGGAGTATTATCATAACCTAATTGTTTTAGTAAATCCTGCGCTTGCAGGGATAATGATTCATATATTTCAATAGAGAGACTTGTCTGCAATGGCCAGAGAAGGCTTGGCATCCAGAGCCTGTTCCAATTCCTCCAGGACCTTTTATCTCCATTTAATTCCAGTAATTGGGTCATCTAATTTCTTTGCCATTTTTGCTCCTGGATTCAGATACCAACTGGCCATTAGCCATGGTTTCTGTCTCACTACAGCTCTAATAAAAACTGCATCAAATACTATTTATATCTTTCTGTACTTTCATAAGTAGTCCTTATACCAATAAATGTTGAATTCTTTATATATTTTTTTTTCAAGATAGACAAACTCAATTTGTCTAATTTTACCATTTTACCCCCTTGTTGTTTTAAACCTATTTATTTAATAAAATTTATAAATTTGTCTAATATTTTACTGAAATTCACTGGCAATATAAAGGTGAAGAAGGCAGGATAAATGACCAATTATTTAAAAATAATTTTAGAGGTAATCATGGCTACTGTAAAACTGATCTAAAGCTAAACAGGGAGACAAAAAAGGCATGACTCATTTGACAAACAATTTATTCCACTATTGAAAAACAGGCAGGATTTTCCAGTCAGATGGTCTAAATATGAAGATGCCTTATCAACAGGCTGCACTTACTTATTTGCTTCCAGGTGGCCTATCATAAAGAGCTCCCACCGGTTCACACTTGCCGGATATATAAAGAAAAGGATTAAGTGACTGTGGGGGTATTGGAGAAAGCAAAAACAGTATCGAGATATCATATGTAGTAGACTGGGTATCAAAAGACAATCACAAACTCTCCCAAAAGAGACCCATATTTATAAAATTATCTTTTGTACTTCCCCTCTCTCGGAGGAGAGGGTTAGGTGAGGGAGAAAAATCTATAATATATTTAATTTACTCCTCACCCCCACCTTAACTTCCCCCAAGGGGAGGGGAAATTAGATGAGTCAACCTTTCAAGGGAGGTCACATTTCCTCTCCCTCGGGAGGGAGAGGCTAGGGGTGAGGGGAGGAAACACAGAAGGTAATTGTGGAGAAATAGTGCTTCAGTTTTAAAATACATTAATACATTATTAATGGGAAATAAGGAATAAGAATTCTACTTATAATCTTACATTATTGCATTTATCCATCCTTGCTAAAATATATAAATTGACAGCAATCTAAACTAAAACTAAGAATAAAACAAAAAACTAATTTATGGGGTGAAATGTCAGAAAATAAGAACTGAAATCACTTAAGAAGCATAGATATTCAGCAGCAATCAATCAACCAACTGTAGATAGTACCATTATACCTCTACTACTGAGGTATATGGATGCAGAAATAGCAAAATGCTAAGTCTATCATAACAGGTTGTTAATTATCGGTGCAAAAAGGCATGATAATAAAAGAATAAGCCAATCATGTATTAATTCAAATCGGGATATTGATTCAAGATGCTATATAGATAATCTTTCAATTGCCGAGAAGAAATCATTTTATGATAAGTAAGGGCAATTCTGGCAGCAATAGTAGCATTGTGCTTTAGTAATTCCATATTGGCCTTTAAGCTTCTACCCTCACTTAATTCTTTTATCTGATTAAGTAAAAATGGGGTAAGCTGTTTTCCTTTGATATTTTCCTTATCGGCAATTTCCTGAGCTTTGGATATCCAATGATCCATTTTCTTTTTACCCAAAGCAAATTCAGTTGGAACCGGGTTGGCAATAAGTAAACCGTTTTCTAATTTTAATTGTAGCTGTGTGTTGATAATCTGAGCAGCTTCTAAAACATCTCTCAGAGAATAATCAACTTTTAAATGGCTGGATTGACTGTAAAAAGCAGGAAATTCATTTGTCTGATAACCAAAAACCGGGACACCCATGGTCTCCAAATATTCCAGGGTACTGGGAATATCCAAAATAGATTTGGCACCGGAACAAATAACCACAACAGGTGTTCGGGCAAGTTCGGTTAAATCGGCAGAAATATCCATGGTAGGATGCTCAATGCTTCGATGAACTCCCCCGATTCCACCGGTAGCAAAAAACAATATTTTACAGCGGTGAGCTGCCCACATGGTTAAGGCTACTGTGGTTCCGGCATCCATTTCTCTAAAAATAATAGCAGACAAATCCCTTCGGCTGGCTTTAACTGCACTTTTTGAATGAGCAAGATTCTCGATTTCACTATTGCTTAAACCAACTTTTATCTTACCTTTTAATATAGCAATTGTTGCCGGGATAGCTCCCTCATCCCTGATATTCTTCTCCATATTCAAGGCAGTAGTAATATTTTCCGGGAAAGGCAAACCATGAGTAATTAGGTTAGACTCAAGCGCTACAACAGGTTTCTTATTATCTTTTCGGTTAATAGCTTCTTGGATCTCTTCAGAAATCTCAAAATAATCCATTGGTTTCATAATATTTTAAACATCCTCACAATTTTCTTTTTAATAAGATTTTCATTTATCTGGGAATATACAGTTTCCTGACTGGTTACGGTTAAACCGGAAATTATTAACCCGATTTGGACCGCCTTTAGAAGAGCATAATCATGGTACAAGCCATACGCCATACCGGCTACCAGAGCGTCTCCCGCACCTGTACTGTCAACCATTTTTTTTCGCCTGGTGCTAATTAATTCACCTTCAGGGAATTCCTGTGAAAATATAAAGACTCCCTGAGCACTATTGCTCAGTATAATATTCTTCACTCCCTTTTTTATTAATTGCTGAACAGCCTTCTTGCGGTCTGTAGGGTTTTGAATAACGGTTCCGGTGAGAGCATTAAGCTCACTGCTATTAGGTGTCAGATAAGTTATTTTTGGTAAAATTCCCAGTATTTTTCTGCTTTTAACTACGGAAACCGGGTCAACAATTAAAGGAATTTTTTCTCTATTACATAAATAGGCAATATAGTGAATGGCCTGGGTGGTTAAATTGGTATCCATTATTACATAGCGGCTTTTTTTAATAATTCCTGCTTTGGCAATAAGATACCGGGGAGTTACTCTCTTCATAATTACTGTATCACTTACTGCAACCTGCATATCTCCTTTTTCATCAAGGATGGCAATGTATTTTCCTGTTGAATCTTTCTTTGATTGAATTATTTCCCTGGTTTCTACCTTTGCGTTTCTGAGTTTTTCCAATATCTCCCTACCTTCATCATCATCACCGACAATCCCTAAAAAAGTCACCGGAATATTGAGTAATCCTAAGTAATGAGCAACATTTCTCCCTACTCCTCCATGGCCAATACTGATCGTTCCAGGGTTGGAAGTTTCCCATTGGATTACATTTTTTGACCTTCCTTTAATATCTATATTTGCACCACCAATTACAGTAATGCCATTCTTTTCTTTTTCAGAAAAATCTGCAATCAATTTAGAAGATATTCCTTTCTTTTTCTAAATTAGATAGTATAAATCATATCACAAATTAATTATAACATAATAAAAAATGAAACATTACTAAAAGAGGGGTAAACAAAATAGCCAACTAATTAACGGCAGGATAAAAATAGTTCTTTGGCTCTATGCGAACTTCTGACCAGTGGCGCAGATGCCACGCCCTTAAATCCCATCTGATAAGCCTTCTCTTCATAATAGGCAAACTGATATGGATGAATATATTCCACAATAGGATGATGAAAACGGGAAGGGGCTAAATACTGGCCAATAGTCAGCATAGAACAGCCAACTTCTCTTAAGTCTTGCAAAACATCTAAAACTTCTTTCTCTCTTTCACCTAAGCCTACCATTATCCCTGATTTAGTAAGTATTTTTGGGTTAATTTCTTTGCTCTTTTTTAAAACGGTAAGAGAACGCTGATAATCAGCCATAGGACGAACTTCGGGATATAAGCGAGGCACTGTCTCGACATTGTGATTCAAGACATCGGGTCCTGCTTTGACCACCTCAGCAAGTGCATCACGGTTGCCTTTAAAATCAGGGATAAGGACTTCTACCAGTAGTTCATCGGAAAACTGGTGCAATTTTTGTATTGCCTGAACAAACTGAGAAGCACCACCGTCCGGTAGATCATCACGAGTTACCGAAGTAATGACTATATAATTCAAACCAAGTTCTTTTACTGCCTCGACCAGATGGTCGGGTTCATGTACATCAACAGGGTCAGGTTTTCCTTTATGAACATTGCAGAAAGTACAATTTCGGGTACAGTTTTTCCCCAAAATCATAAAGGTAGCAGTTTTTTTACCAAAACATTCAAATAGATTAGGACACATTGCTTCCTGACAAACGGTATGCAGAGACAAGCGTTTAAGTAATGAAATAACCTGCTCTGTCTGTTCGTTTTTTCTATACTTGATTCTTAGCCATTCCGGCTTTCTCATATTCATGATGATTCCCCTAATATTTCTTTTAGCTCTTCTCTGTCTTTCCAGGAAGGCTGAAGGTTAAATATTTGTCCAAAATAATGTACAACTTGTTCCTTGGCGATACTTATGTTTTGTTCCTTCCCGGTTATTTTTTGAATTGAAGTTATTCCTTTATCCATAATACCACAGGATAAAATCCACTGAAAGGGAGTTAAATCAGTATTGACATTGAAGGCAAAACCATGCATGGTGACACCTGAACGAATTAGTAAGCCAATGGCAGTGATTTTGTCATTTCCAATCCAGACCCCGGGATGTTCGGAATCACGACCGGCTTTAATCTGATAATGGTCTTCTAATAATTGAACAAAAATTTCTTCCAGACTATGAACCAGCTCTCTAACTCCAGCAACATGGTCTTTAAAGCGCATAATCGGATAACCGATAATCTGTCCCGGACCATGGTAAGTTACGTCTCCACCACGTCCGATAGAGCATATTTTTACACCTTTTCCTTTTAGAAATTCCCTGGGAACCAGTATATTACTTTGATTTCCCCTTTTTCCGATAGTAATTACCGGTTCATGTTCCAGGATAAGCAGAGTGTCAGCTATGCGATTTTCCTTTCTTAGCTGCAACAATCTTTCCTGAATATCCAAGGCTTCTTCATAATCAATGATCCCCAAATCAATGACATTAATGTTTTTTTGTTTCTCGAAAATTTCTTTCATTTTCTACTACCTCACTTTTTGTCTTCTAAAAAATAAATTAATGTCAATTAATAATCATATTTTTAACCGTTATTATTTGATGGCTCGAAAATTTAGTAATTCTCCACGCTGTATATTCTTTTCATGTACAAGAGTCCTATTCAGCTGACTTTCCAAATAAAATCCCAGATTCTTCATCTCATCTTTAAAATCCTGTAACTGCTTGGAATTTATGTGTGTCGGAAATACTGATATTAGCGCTTGGGGTTTTGAAATTCTATAAATTTCATGAAGTAATCTTGATAAATTTCCCTCATTTGGTCGAAAATACCAAAAAATATCATAAAGCAGGATAACATCGATTGAGTTATTTGGTAAAGATATTTTTTGCTCTACATCTTCCTGGATTATCTTAATATTTTGAAATAGGCTTGAAGTAACCTCCTGTTGCAAATCGTGTAATTTGCCTCGATCAGTATCTATGGCATAAACCATACCTTTTTCTCCAACCAGCTTAGAAGCAGGGATAGTATAATTACCATATCCGCAGCAACAATCCAAAACAATATTTCCCTTTTTTAATCCTACATCCTTTAAAGCTTCCAGGGAATATTTCTCTACATATTTTTTCTCAGACATAATTAATATTGACTCCTAGTTTTATTTTATCAAATTAGCAGTTAAATCAGAAGTCCGATATTATAATCTATAAAGTGTTAAGGGCTCCTATCTACTTTTCACCAGTTCTGGGAAAATAATCTTTTCTGATATTTTCTCTATTTACATTGAGTTCTTCTAAGGCTTCTTCAACCGATTTGACCATTCTAATAGGTCCGGATAGATAAAAAATCCGTTCATAAATATCCGGAACCGATTCTTTGATCAACTCCTTGTTACAACGCTGAGGTGAATATATGTACTTAATCCTAATACCCTGGAATTTCTTTTCCAAGCGATCCATGGTTTCTTTAAAAACAACGCTTTCTTCATTTCTATTACTGAAAATTAAGATAATATCTTTGATTTTATTCCTGTTTTCCAGTTCCAATAAGATTGAATGAAAAGGAGTAATGCCAATTCCGCCAGCAATAAATACTAACTTCTTGTTCGGCTCTTCTACCGTGAAATGTCCCTGTATCCTTAAAGATTCTATGGAATCTCCTACCTCTTTAGAAAAAAGCGCTTTCTTAAATGAACTGTTCTCTTGAAAGAAAAAGCGGGTAGTAATCATAATCCTTTCCTGATAAGGAGGAGAAGATATAGTGAAAATCCTGGTATCTCCCCTATCATCCGGATTATCATGGGGAAGCTTATAAAATACATATTGGCCTGCCTGCCAGGAAACATGGTTGGGGGGTTGGAATATAAAACTAAAAACATCATTTGTTTCTTGTTTTTTCTCGATTAATTTTAATTTCATTTTTTCGCCCAATCCTTCTTTTTTTAATACAACTCTAACTTATAATGCATTTAATAATATTATAACATATTAAAGATAAGCTATCTTTAGAAAATTGTTTCTAAAATAAAAAGAATAAGGCCCTTTTTGCTGTTTTAGCATCACAACAATATAATCAATACAAAATTATAGTAATTATACAATTAATCAAAAATATTACAAATTTTCCCCTTTAAATTACTTTAAACATTAGCAAGATAGTCATATTACTATCAACGATTCCACACGTGTAGCTGCCTTCCTTTTTGCAGGAATGCAAATAAATCTTCGTATCTCATCACCGTAACAGATATGTTTAACACCAAGATCAAGATAATATTTAACCTGATCGGATCACCATATACTTCACATCTGGAGAAACATACTCAGTGCTTTAGAGCAACTTCAATCATCTTGCGTTCTGCAGCCTTACATTCTTCATTGATGTCAGATTTATTTTTGCCCCATACTCATGGAATAATCAGGTCAAATTGAACCATATCAACCCCGGGAATAGAACATATCTCTTCAATGTTTACATCCATCGTTTCTTTTTCTATCATAAAGAAGCATAATACAACTTCATTAACACGTTTAACATGATCTAATTGAGATAAATGGGCTGACAACCAATAGAAACGACGATTAGAGGTAGCCAGAGCGACCACCGGATATTCATTCATCTGCTTTTTACAGCAGTTATAGAATCTCTAACCTCTTCCAGGTTTGTGATCTGTAAAAGTTGCTTGAAAGCCAGAGGCAATTGCTCTGGGCAACATACTCCACGATTCTGAAAATCCCAGCCTTAATCATGCATCCCATTCCGGTTAATTCACCAAGCCCGGGAATGTTCTCAAGATCATATTGGTCCGAAGGAGAATATTCAGCAACATATTCAATGTAATCAAAATTGCCACTACTACCAACATGTTCAACAACCATCGGCCATTGGTTTTAATACACGAAATGTTTCTAAAGGAGTTTTCCGTTTTTAGAAGTTCTCTTAATCTGTTCCTCTTCATTTTAAATTTCCTTTCTTTTTGCCAAATACAATATCATTTTTAGTTAATTTATTTTTGAATTATTTTATATACTCCTTATTTACACAGTTGACCGGCATTTCATCCTTCATGAATTTGGACATACCATTTAAAGATTCAGAGCCATCTCAACCTGACTTCATAACTCCAAATACTACGATGTGAGGTACCAAAACAACTTTGTCAAGCTTCAATAGTTCCTGATTTATTTCAGGTTCAAATTCATAAACATCAAGAGCAGCACCAGTAATTGTTCCTGCTTTCAGTGCATCTACCAGAGCCTGCTCGTCTACCATCTTACCTCTCGATGCATTTATAAGATAGGCAGTGGGTTTCATCATTGCCAAAGTTTTTGCATTAATCAAATGGTGATTCTCAGGTAGGTAAGGACAATGAACCGTAACAAAATCGGCGGTCTTTAGAAGTTCTTCAAGAGAAACACGGTTAGCGTTTATAGACTCTTCAAAGTTCTTATCAGCCGGAACCGGGTCAGAATAAATAATATTCATGCCCAACCCATGGCATTTGACTCCGACTGCCTTTCCGATACGGCCAAAACCAATAATGCCCAGACTTTTCCCATGAAGATTAGTAGCATGTTTGTCAAAAAGAGGAAGGTGTACGCTTCTTTTTTCTGCACGAACTTTTTTATCCAAACTGACAACACATCTGGCTACAGCCATCATAATGGATATTGTTAATTCAGCAGTAGGTTGTTGAACGGCAACCGGCGTATTGATAACACCAATGCCTTTTCCGCCGGCATATTTAAAATCGACATTCTCATAACCAACACCGAGGGTCCCAATTACTTTAAGTTTTGTACCAATATCAATCATTTTTTTGTCAATAGGCTTACCTAAGGCCAGTCCTGATACCAGCATTCCTTCTACATCAGGAAGGATTTCTTTGACTCTGTCCATACTCATCAAGCCATTCTCTTTCTCCTCGGGATAAATAAGTTCAAATTCTTCATTTACTTGGTCTGCCACTTCCCTGGGAATCCAGAAATGAATCAAAATTTTCATTTTCATAATTTTTCTCCTTTTAATGTTGTATTAATCTAAGTTATTTATAGATGAGATAAAAGATTCGGTAAAAGAATTTTTAACAAAAGATAATTTGTTAATTTACTATTGTATTGTAAAACAAAATTCATATGTACTATAATATTATTATATATTTTGTTGGATGTATTACAACTTTGATTTCAAGTAATATCGCACCCGCATAGCGGGTGGTTTTAAGAAGGTGGTAATGGTTAAATAAACATCAGAAATATATATCATGCCGCTCCTTCAACAGATTGATATCTATCTGTTCTTCTTCCGGAGGTTAAAAGATTATCTTTTTTCTGTTATACTGAAACAGGTAAATATTTAGTCGTTGTTATTCATTAAATTGCAACAAAAAATAAGTTAATAAATATTATTATAGGGGTTAAAAAAATGAATTTAGAGCGATTAGCCAAAGAAGTAAAAAACAATTTATCACGATTAGCTTCTAATGAAAAAGAAAGAGAAAATCTAGATAGAATAATAGCTGCTATAAGAGTTATAGATAGGATCTTTTTTGTCAAACACAAAAGTGATGCTTATATAGATACTGCTCTCCCTATCGGATATGACCAAACTATTTCTCAACCTTCTACGGTTGCCAGAATGCTTATGCTGGCAAATCCAGAACCAGGCAATAACCTGCTAGAACTGGGCGCAGG
Source organism: Candidatus Atribacteria bacterium (assembly GCA_018402425.1). Lineage (GTDB taxonomy): Bacteria > Atribacterota > Phoenicimicrobiia > Phoenicimicrobiales > Stramentimicrobiaceae > Oleincola > Oleincola secundus. The sequence continues at coordinate 37,123 of JAGYIZ010000006.1, forward strand.
AAGCGGTTGGAATGCCAGTCTAGCTGGCTATATTGTATACCCGGGAAAGGTTATAAGTATGGATATTGTACCTCAATTGTTGGAAGAAGCTTATAAAAATCTGAATGAACTTAAAATACATTTAAATTCTGAAGACCGTGACAGATTAACCAATATCGAGTTCAGGAATTTTAATATATTAAAAGAACTGGGAAATTGGCAGGAAAAATATGACAAAATTATTATCACTGCAGGCATTAGCAGGGGACAGGAAAGTTTAATTCATCAATTAGCCGATAAAGCACTCAATGAAAAAGGTATCTTAGTCTGTCCACATATTCATGGACCATTGATTATTCTGAAAAAAGAAAACGGGAAAATCAGCAAAGATACAACCATGGAACAGTATGTTTTTGTACCCTTATTAGAATAATATTAATTTTTTATTATAAACTTCTCAATATTAACCTCAGTCTAATTTACTGTTTAGTACTCTGGCAGCCGTTAAAACCGGATCCCATACCGGGGAAAATGGCGGTGCATATGCTAGATCTAGCTTCTCCAACTGTTCAACTGTAAACTTTCCGCTAAGGGCAGTTGCAATTATATCAATTCTTTTTACAACTCCTTCTTCTCCTACCATACTTGCACCAAGCAATTGTTTGCTTTCTCTGTCTGCTACAAGACTTATTTTGATAGGTTTGGACCTTGGACAATATCCGGCTCTGGAATGGCTATCTATGGTTATTTTTATGGGACTGAATCCATTCTTTCCAGCAATTTCAGTATCTACGATTCCGGTTGTAGCTACTTCCAGTTGAAATACTTTAACAATAGCTGTTCCCGTAATAGAAGCCAGTTTAGTTATTTTGCCTCCTATAGTACTTCCAATAGCACGGCCATTCCTATTTGCAGTCAATGCTAAAGGAATATAGCTTGGTTTCCCGGTAACTGTGTGTTTTACTTCAGCACAATCTCCTGCAGCATAGATATCAGCAATACTTGTTTGCCCATATTCGTCAGTTGCAATGGCGCCGGTTTGGCCTAATTTAATACCCGCTTCTCTTGCAAGAGATACTTCCGGGGCAATACCCGCTGCTACCAGAACCATGTCTGTTAAGGGATACTCTTCATAATCATCTACCTTCTTATCCTTTAATTGTACAGACAATTTCCCATGACTTCGCTTTCTGATAGTATTAACATATTTTCCCAAATGAAGTATTGTATAGTCTTGAATATGGTTTTCTACTACCTCGGCAATTTCCGGACCAAAAGAATTTAAGACATGAGGAAATAGTTCGACAATATGGGAATTTATTCCATATGCATGGAAGGCTTCAGCCATTTCCATTCCAATATAGCCACCTCCAACTATCAATGCTGATTCCGGTGAATTTTTTTCTAAATATTCTTTGATTCTTTGACCGCTTCCCATATCACGTAAAGTAAATACACCATCCAAATCAATCCCCTCAATATTAGGCTTCAATGCTCTGGCACCGGTACTTATTAAAAGTTTATCGTAAGTAATTTCTATCTCACCATAATTTGTTTTAGCAATTACGCTTTTATTATCCGGGTTTATCTTCATTACTTCATGGTGTAATCTCAGGTCAATATTACGTTCTTCTCTAAATTTTTCAGGAGTTATAGCAACTAAGTCTTCTATGTTTTTGATATCACCTTTAATGTAATAAGGTAAGCCACAGGCACCATAAGAACTCCAGGCTCCTTTTTCTAAAACAATAATCTGCAAATCAGGATTTTCCCGTCTTGCCTTGCTGGCAGCACTCATCCCTGCTGCATCGCCACCAATAATTACAAATCGCTCTTTCATAATAACCTCCTATAAATACATACCACTATGACATTTTTCTTATACGTACTTCTATATCTTTTTGGTTTCTTAATAATTCAATTAATTGATTGGTGTCCGTATTGCCAAAATGGTAAGGATATAAAATGTTGGGCTTTACCATTTTTGCCGCATCGGCAACCATTTCAGGCGTCATAGTATAGGGCAAATTCATGGGTAAAAATGCAATATCTATATTTTTAATGTCTTTCATCTCAGGAATATTTTCCGTATCTCCCGCAACATATACTCTTAATTCGCCGAAGGTAAGAATATAGCCATTCCCTGCTCCTTTTGGATGGAAATGTTGTCCGTTATCCCGTTTATGTTGAATATTGTAAGCTGGAACTGCTTCAATTATCATATCTTTTAGAGTTTGCACATCCCCGTGTTTCATTACCAGTCCGGTACCAGTCTTTTCTGAACATTCTTCTGTTAACACAACCAAGGTATCTTCCTCTTTAATTAGTTCAATCGCGTTCAAATCCAAATGGTCATGATGCTCATGGGTTATTAAAACAATATCTGCCTTTGGCAATTGATTGTAATCGGCCAAATTGGACCAGGGATCTACATGAATAACTTTATCCTGAAACGTAAACATAAGAGTCCCATGTCCAATAAAAGTAATTCCCAGTTCACCTTCTGATGTTTGAAAAGTATCTTTTTCAAAAAATATTTTCAAAATTTTTCCCTCCATATCTTATATTTCTTAAACTGAAAACTAATAACTATAAACTGAAAACTTAATAATTACTCAATCTTCCATACCCGTACATTCTGTCGACCCCAGTCATCTGCTTTTTCTAATTCACCCAGGTTAAAACATACATCAATGTGTTTTCCCTTGATTGCACTGCCAACGTCATCTGCCACTCCCAGCCCATAACCTTCAACATAAAGCACGTCCCCGAATTGAAACATACCATAATCCGGGTCAATCGCAATACTTCCATAACCGGCCGGATAACCGGTAGCAGTATAACCATCTGCATAGGGTGCACAGCATCGCTCATCCGGAGTATAAGCAGTCGCCAGAACCTGATAGACCGGGTAGTTAAGTTCACTTTCTGATTGATTCTTTATCTTCTGTTCTATAACCTGGGCAGCATTCCTACATTTATCCCAATCAATTCTTTCCTTAAAATCATATTTCTGAAAGCGAGACTGAACTGTTGGATCTTTTTTCTCCTCAATCAAAATAGCAATAGTGCAACCTGCTTCTTTCTCTTTTTTCATCATCTGGTGCTGGCTGGTTATTCGAATAGTGTTACCCTGTTTATCCTTAATAATATAAATATTAGCGGTAACATTTAGATTAATAAAAAATATGAGCATAGAAAAAATTAAAATAAACAAATAAATAAGCATATATCTTTTTTGGTTCCTCAATTATTCATCTCCTCCAACCAAATTTGATATTGAGAAAATCCAGGGTGCACCTGCTCCTATCCACAAACCAAGTATAGCATAACGAATAAAGTAAAAAAGATGGTAAGCTAACTGACCTGACTTGGGAAATAATACTTTTAATCCAAAATAGAAAATAATAATTCCCATAATACCAATAAAAAAAGTAAACAACAGTCCCCATTGAATGATCGTTTCCATAGATAGTGCTCCTATTGTTTCTTATTATAATTCTTGTAATTCTCTTGTAGAAATTCCTTCCAGTTTAAGCATGCTGCGCTTAAGTGCTAATCCACCTGTGGCTGAAAATCCGGTTAATTTTCCATAGCTGCCGAGCACTCTATGACAGGGAATAATTAGAGGAATCGGATTAATACTCATTACACCACCAACGGCTCGACAAGCACGGGGATAACCAGCTTGTTCTGCTATCCACCGATAGGTTCTGGTTACACCAAAAGGTATTTCTCTTGTCTTTAGTAAAACATTTTTTTGAAAAATTGTATAATCATCAAGGTTAATCTCTTCTTCTTTAAATAGAGTTCTCTTGCCAGCAAAATATTCTTTTATTTTTACTATTATAGAAAAAAATTGTTCATCTGCCGGAATTAGTTTTATGTTTGATTGAAAATATCTATTCAATTCTGCTATGACACCTTCTTTTGTCCGTTCCGGCAAAATAAGCTTCCTTAAACCCTTTTTATTTCCCGCAATGCCGACCCAACCCATTGATGTTTCGGTTAATGAATAATAGAATATTTGATCAGGATTTTGGGTAACCATTTCTTATCCTTTCTCCCTTAATAAAATTATTAAAAAATCAATGCCAGAAAATTATTCTATATTAAAATTAAATTATTTAATCTTATTAGAAAAATACAACTGACGAAATATTTGAAGATAAGCAAAGTTCAATTGTTAAAATTTAATTTCTATTATATAATTACATAGCACATTGACAGACTTATCATCAATGTATATCATTATATAATATTTGGCTTAATAAAAAAATAATGTTTGAGGAAATTACAGTGGTAAAAGATTTTAAAGCCCTATTACTGGCAGGAGGAAAAACCAAACATGCATTAAAAAAAGTGACCGGGCAAGAATATAAAGCTATATTGACAATTGATGCAGTTAATTCACAACCAATTATTTACCATATGGTAAAAATGTTAAAAGAATAGCAAATATATATCAAATATTTATGTAGCCGGACCGAAGGAGATTAATCAATTAATAAGTCCGCAAGTTGATGGCCTTGGCCTCTGGTTCAACCTTAATAGATACCTAAAAGCAAGCGTTCCCCAACTGAGATGAATCCCATATCTTAATTGCCACTTGTGATATTCCTTTGGTTTAAGCCAACATTTTTTATGGCTTTCTTTGTTTGTTGGTATCGGTGTGTTCTTGAAAAGGAAAGTTTATTTTTTTCGCAAATATCTTTTCCCCACCGCTATTATTGCCGGGTTTATCGGCTTGCTGCTGGGTCCTGAAATACTAAATATTATACATTTAGATAATGAACGGCTAGGCAGTTTGGTTTATCATCTGATGGCTGTTGGGTTTATAGCTATTGCGCTGAAAAAAAGGGAACATACCCATAGTAAAAATATTGTCAATTCAGGTATTTATATTGTCAGCATTTATGTGGTTCAGGGAATTGTTGGTTTTACAATTTCTCTTTTGCTGGTAAATACTTTTTTCCCGGATTTGTTCCCGCCTTTTGGCTTATTATTGCCATTGGGGTTTGGCCAGGGACCGGGTCAGGCTTATGCTATAGGAAGCCAGTGGGAGGAAATTGGTTTTTTTCAGGGAGGAAACATTGGTCTTTCAATTGCTACCATCGGTTTTCTTTGGGCTTGTATTGTAGGAGTTATCTTTATGAATTACTTAGTCAGGAAGGGTATTTTCAAAATAGAATCTGATAGGGGTAACCGAAAAGAAGAAAAAATTCATGAAGAAATGGATTCAGGAGAACTTCCTCTGGGTGCTTCTTTAGACGACATTTCTATTCAATTGTTTTTGATTGGTCTGGTGTATTTGGTAACTTATCTAACTTTATTAGGTTTAAATACTATATTGGTTTCGCTGGGTACCTTTGGAGAAACGCTTGCTCAGCTATTCTGGGGATTTCACTTTATTATCGGAACCACCTATGCTATTTTACTGAGAATTGGTTTTGACCTATTTAAGAGAATGAAAATAATGACCCATGAATATCCAAATAATTATATGTTACAGAGAATTGCGGGTGGCTCTTTTGACTTCATGATTGCCGCAGCCATTACTGCTATTTCATTGAAAACATTACGCTATTATATGATTCCTACTTTGCTCATTACTACTATTGGGGGAATAGTAACAATTTTCTTTATCTTGTGGATGACTCGTCGTATTTTTAAAGAAGATATTTTTGAAAATACCCTGGCTTTTTACGGAACATATACAGGTACCATTTCTACCGGGATGGCTCTATTAAAACAAATAGACCCGGGTTTTCATTCACGAGCATCGGAAAATATTGTCCTGGGTAGTGGGGTTGCTCTTTTATTTGGTTTTCCTCTTATGGTGATTTTAAATATTCCCATATTCGGGTATGTTACTAACCAGCCTTCAATGTATCTGCTGACATTGCTTGCATTTTTGGTTTATTTTGGTATTTTATATTTTATTCTATATAAGAATAAACCCAAGTGATAGAAAAGTCTTCAAATAGAAACGTTCTAGTCCTGTAAAGTTTATCAAAATATTTTATTTAACCATGAAAAACCACCTTCTAAGAAAGTGGTAATGGTTAAATAAAATGGTTTTATCATAAAAAGATTAAGATAAGCTAGATGTCAATTTTTCACCTGAAGTTCAATGTAGGAAGTGGGATTGCTAAGAAAAAGCTAAACCTCTTTAAGAGGCTCTTAAAGCCATCCGCTTTGCGGATGCGATATTTACTTGTAAATAAAATAAGAAAGAATCTTTGGACTTAATTAATTTGTCTGTTAAAATACAATATAGTGAAATTTATACTATAATCGATTTGACAAAGATTAAAAGAAAGGAAATACTTCTAAAAATGAATGCAGAAATTATTAGTATCGGAAACGAAATTCTATGTGGTAGGATAATTGATACCAATGCTAATTATATTATAAAAAAATTAGAGGAAATAAATCTCTATATAAGGCATGTATCAGCCGTGGGTGATGATGATGAAGAACTGGTAGCATCACTAAAAGAAGCCTATCACCGTTCTCAAGTTATAATCACTACCGGTGGTCTGGGACCCACTGAAGATGATATTACCTTTCAGTCAATTGCCAAAGCATTCAATCTTAAGCTGATAAAGCACCCTGAGGCCGAAGAACATATGATTAAAATATTAAATCGCATCAAGATTGATATTTCAAAAAGCAATCTAAAGCAAGCTTACCTTCCTGAGGGTTCCCGCTGTATAATAAACAGTTACGGAACTGCACCAGCCATGATTTTAGAAAAAGATAACCGCATTATAATTGCCTTGCCTGGGGTTCCTCTGGAAATGAAAAACCTGATGACCAAAGAAATAATTCCTTTTCTATGCCAAAAATTTCCCAATGTTCAACATAGGCAATCCAGGATTATCAGACTAAGCGGTTTGGGAGAATCAACCGTTAATGAAAAAATTAAAGATTTTATACACAAAAATGAGCATCTCAACATAGGTATCTATGCAAACCCTGAAGATATCCAAATTCAGTTGAATGCTCTTGGAAAAACATCCCAAGAAGCTACGGCTATTTCAGATGAAGCTACCGAACATTTAAAAAATTTATTGGGAGATTTTATTTTTGGTTTTGACCAACAGTCCCTGGAAGAAGTCATCGGAAATATGCTCAAAAAAAGAAATTTTACTCTGGCAGTGGCAGAATCCTGTACCGGAGGGATGCTGGGTGAAATGATTACTTCTATCCCCGGTAGCTCTGATTATTTTAAGGGCGGTATCATTAGCTATGATGGAGAAATCAAAGAAAAGTTACTGGGAGTACCTCGTGAAACCATGATAAAATATGGACAAGTCAGTGAGCAGGTAGCTAGGGCTATGGCTCAGGGTGTCCGCAAAAAATGCCTTAGTGATATAGGGATAAGTATTACCGGAATTGCCGGACCAGGAGGAGGCAGCAAAGAAAAACCAGTGGGATTGGTTTATATTGCTCTGGCAGATGAGCAGCAGACTATAGTTCAAGAACATCAACTACGCAGAGACCGGCAAACTATTCGATTACGCTCTGCCCGCAGAGCATTAAACATGCTAAGGTTACATCTTATCAATATTGAAATTATTAATTCATAATATTAATAGTGGTTCTTGTATTATAGTTTCAGAAATTATTACTTCTTATGTTTCTTAAAATGTCTTTTGCATAATTGGATTAACTATATTATTTAATATTAATTTTGCTGTTGTTTGTTATTTCCTTCACCAAAAACTAAAAACTAAAAACTCGCCTAAAAGGATATTCCAACAGTATTTCCTAATCATATAAATGGCAGGCAACATGATAACCCGGCTTTATTTCCCTTAAAGGAGGTTCTTCTTTTTTACAGATATCCATTACCTGTGGGCAACGGGTATGAAAACGGCAACCTGTAGGCGGATTAACCGGGCTGGGGACATCGCCCATTAAAATTTCTTGTTTTTTTCTCTTTTTTGGATCAGGAATAGGGATTGCAGAAAGCAGTGCCTGAGTATATGGATGCTTTGGATTGCTAAAAAGAGACTTCTTGTCAGCCATTTCCATTATTTTCCCCAGATACATAACTGCTACTCTATCACATATATGCTTTACTACGCTCAGATCATGAGCAACAAAAAGTAATGTTAGTCCAAATTCTTCCTGTAATTCTTTCAGAAGATTGATTATTTGTGCCTGAATTGAAACATCCAGGGCAGAAACAGATTCATCTGCTACAATAAATTCAGGATTAGTAGCCAGGGCTCTGGCAATACCTATTCTCTGGCGCTGTCCGCCACTGAATTCATGTGGATAACGATTAATTTGATCAGGAGACAAACCAACCTTTTCCATCAATTCAGTAACCCTTTCTTCTCGCTCATGGGGTGTCCCGATATTATGCACTTCTAATGGTTCAGAGATGGCCTTCCCTATTCGCATCCTGGGATCAAGCGAACCAAAAGGATCCTGATAGATAATCATCATTCTGCGTCTAAAGCGCTTCATCTTATTTTTATCAAGATAAGTTATTTCCTCATTATCAAAAAATATGGAACCGGAAGTTGGATCAATAATTCTTAGCAGCATCTTGCCGCAAGTGGTTTTGCCACAGCCTGATTCACCAACCAAACCCAGCACTTCTTTATTGTTAATAAAAAAACTTAAGCCATCTACAGCCCGCAAGGCTTTTCTTTTTCCTGCCACAACCTTGCCGACATAAAACCATTTTTTTAAATTTTTAACTTCAATCAATTTACTCATAAATCAAACTCTCTAATTTTCTCTTTCTCATATGCACCAAACTTCCCCTCTACCAGATGACATTTAACAAAATGGCGAGGTTCAACCTCAATAAGTTTCGGTACTTCTTTAAAACATCGCTCAAATGCATATTCGCATCTGGGCGCAAAGGGACAACCCGGTGGTAAATGAAGTAAATTTGGCACAATTCCTTTAATAGTATCTAAAGTTTTTGTTTCTTTATCCATTCTGGGAATGGATTTATTTAATCCTTTAGTATAAGGATGCATCGGTTTTTCAAATATAGTGTAAATATCCGTATATTCAACAATATGCCCGGCATACATTACTGCGACATAATCACACATCTCAGAAATAACACCCAAATCATGGGTAATCATCAGTACCGACGTATTGAATTCTTTTTTCAAATCATTCATCAGACGAAGAATCTGTGCCTGTATTGTCACATCAAGAGCAGTAGTAGGTTCATCTGCTATCAATAAGGCCGGATTACAGGATAAAGCCATGGCAATCATGATTCTCTGGCGCATCCCGCCGGACAACTCATGGGGATAATTATTCATCCTTTTATGAGCATCAGGAATCCCTACCACTTCAAGCATCTCAACAGCTTTTTTATTGGCTTCTCTTTTTGTTAAATCCTGGTGCAATAAAATAGTCTCTATAATTTCATGACCAATTGTAAAAACCGGGTCTAGGGAAGTCATCGGTTCTTGAAAAATCATCGATATCTTGCTACCACGAATCTTGCGCATTTCTCTTTCACTTAGAGCACATAAATTTTTGCCATCAAATATTATATCCCCACTTACAATCTTTCCTGGCGGCTGAGGTATCAAGCGCATAATAGATAAAGCAGTTACGCTTTTCCCTGAGCCGGACTCTCCCACAATACCTAATGTTTCTCCCTGATTAACCGAGAAACTTACCGCATCAACTGCCTTAACTATACCTTCATGAGTATAAAAATAAGTTTTTAAATTGTTTACTTTTAATAATTCTTTCTTTTTATTCATCGTTTCTACTATCTACATATTTATTGTTTTAATCTCGGATCCAATATATCTCTCAATCCATCACCTAATAAATTAAGTCCTAATACAGACAATAAAATTGCAATCCCCGGAAAAGTCGCCGCCCACCAGGCTCCACTGACTATATAGGAATAACTATTTGATAACATTGCCCCCCATTCCGGAGTTGGAGGCTGTGCACCCAAACCCAAAAAGCCTAGTGCAGCGCAATCTAAAATGGCTGTAGCCAACATTAAGGTACCATAAACAATTACCGGGGCAATACTGTTAGGAATAACATGACGCAAAATAATACGCCAATGACTTGAACCAATTGCCTTTTGTAATTCAATATATTCCATTTCCTTAATATATAAAACCGAGCTGCGAATAATTCTAGCCATCTGTGGTGAATAAACAATACCTATGGCAATCATAGCCTTTTCCAATCCCTGTCCTACTACCGTGACAATAACAATGGCTAACAAAAGAGCCGGAAAAGCAAACATAACATCAACAATACGCATAATTACTGCATCAACCCATCCACCAAAATAACCAGATAAAACACCAAAGGCAATCCCTAATATCATAGCAATAGCAACTGCTACAAAACCAGCCGTCAGACTCACCCTGGCTCCATAAATAATTCGGCTCAAAACACATCTACCCAGTCCATCAGAACCCAAAGGCATTCCCTCAGCACCATTATCATTCCAAAAACCCGGTTTTAATTTGTTTGCTAATACCGGAGGAGAAGGATAAGGATCGTTAGGAGCAATTATATCTGCTGTAACGGCACAGAAAACCATAAAAAGTACAATTATCAAACCAAATACGGCAGATTTATTATACTTAAAGCGACGTAATAGTTCACTTCCGGTACTTTCTTTTTTAATTTGCATATTTCCTTCCATTAAAACTACCTGGTTATTGATATTTTATCCTTGGGTCAATATAAACATAAATGATATCTGTAATCAAATTCACTATAACAAAAATAAAAGCAAAAAATAAAACACATCCCTGCACAGCTGGGTAATCTCTCATTTGAACTGCTTTTACTACATAGCGACCTAACCCAGGCCAGGAAAAAACAGTTTCAGTCAGGATTGCTCCTGCTAATAGGAGACCAAAATTCAACCCGATAACTGTTACCACAGGAATTAAGGCATTACGTACTGCATGCTTATAAATTACCAGTCTTTCTGAAAGACCCTTGGCTCTCTCGGTACGAATAAAGTCCTGTCGCAAAACTTCCAACATGCTGGAGCGAGTTACCCTAGCCACAGTAGCCATAGGGATAGTACCCAGAGCAACAGCAGGTAAAATAAGATGGCGCAATGCACTGATAAAAGCTTCCCAATTACCGGCTATAACACTATCCAGCAGATAAAAGCCGGTGATCCTGGTAAAGGGAATCATGATACTGATACGACCACCAATTGGAAACCAACGCAAATAGACACCAAAAATCATCATAAGCATAATACCCAACCAAAAAACGGGCATAGAAACACCAAACAGGGCGACTCCCATAAAACCGTAATCCAAAAAAGAATACTGCCGTGATGCAGAAACAATCCCTGCAATTACACCCACCACAATTGCGATAAACATAGCCAAAAGTGTTAGCTCAACAGTATTGGGAAAACGGTGCCAAATCTCTTTGCTGACATATTCATTGGATACGATAGAACGGCCAAAATCACCCTGCAAAGCCTGTTTAAGCCATATCCAATATTGAGTTGGCAACGGTTTATTTAAACCGTACTTTTCCTGAATTCTCTCGATAGTCTGAATAGAAGCATGTTCACCGGCAATAGTTCTTGCCGGATCTCCCGGGGCTAAATGAATCAAGGAAAAAACCAGGATAGAAGCACCTAACAAGACAGGAATAAGCATTAATAAACGTTTTGTAATATACCATTTCATTGTGCTAAATCTGTAATCTCCATTTTAATAATAGATAATGTAAAAAGCTAAAATATTTTTACAGTTTTTAAAACTAAAAAATATTCTATCATTCAATTCCTATAAATGCAACAAAACAGTATTGAGAGTCTGTGTCAAAAGTCAACTCACAAACCCTCCAAAAGACAGATTATTAATTATTATTAGAAAATTATCCTTTCTTATACTTCCTCTCCCCCTTGTCACCTTCACCCCACCTTAGTCCTCCCCTCAAGGGGAGGAAATGAGATAGCAATCCTTCCTCAAGGGGAGGAGACGATATGGCTCAATCCCATTTAAAGGAGGAGGAAGAAAGATTTAATTCTTGCCTGAGTGGTAAATGAGATGGGTCAATCCTTTCTTCCTCGAGGGGGAGGAAAAGAAAAAGTTAATTCTCACCTCAAGGGGGAAGAAATGAGAAAAAGAGTCTATGTTTCTCAATCGGGGAGGAAATGAGAAAAGAGTTACCTCGGCCTTAAGGGGGAAGTTACCTTCCCTCTCCCCAAGGAGGGAGAGGGTTAGGGTGAGGGGGATAAAATGAAAGAGGAGTATTGGTTTATAAAATAAAAATAAGAAGCATTCTCAATCTGATCCATATTCGTATATCTAGGTGAATGGATTATTGATTTAATCTGAAAACTGAAGACCGAGAACCGATTTTTATAACTTATTACTGTATTTTATGCTCAATACGCGATACGCACGACGCAATACAATAAATATCGCACCCGCTTAGCGGGTGGCTTTAAGAACCCCTAAAAGAGGTTTACTTTTTTCTTAATACCTTTTTGTCCTGCTTTTTTCTACTATTTTTACTGAATATTTCTAAGCATTAAAAAAGTTTGCTTTGGACTGTAGAAAAATATCAGATAGCTTCTCTTGCTCTTTTTTATGGTAAAACCAATTTAACCATTACACCCTTCTTAGAAGGTGTTTTTTCATGGTTAAATAAAAAAGGGATGAATCAAAAGATTCATCCCTTTTTTATTTAATTTACTATTTAATATCAACAGGGTAGAAGAATTTGCGGGATGTTGGGTGTAAAGTGGTTCAACTACATTATTGATGGAAAACTATATTTTTGGATTGAATGAGCTGTAAACCCATCTCGGCATCTTCATGAACCACCTGCTTTTTTATAATATCCTTCCCGTTCATTTATATCATAAGTTCTCAAAGTTTTAAAATCTGATTTTCTTCGTTAGTATAGGTGCATAGTTTCCGGTTAAATGAACAGGCATTTAGTCCGTACAGAACATTCATGAAATTATCCGGTCACCATTATCACCAGTCCATCCAAGAGGCACATCTGGTGTTGTCCGGCTTCAGTCTCCCCTGCAAATAGGTTCCCCAGTTCACCTTTTATAGAAGTTAACATCGATACCGACAGCAGCCAGATAACTCTGAATAGCTCCCGATTTTAGGTGGATCAAACATATATGGTCTGGAGACGGCATGACGTAAGGTTACTTCAAAACCACAGAATCGGCTTCAGCCAGTAATTCTTTGGGCTCTTTCCGGGTCGTAAGGATAATCTTATTCCATCATGGTGTCCAAGTACACTTGGGAGGCACACCTGTTTTGGCTACAGAAGCAGTCCCCATATAAATGTCTCTGACTATAGATTCTTATCAATAGCCATATTGATTGCTTTTCTTACTTCTTTCTTAGTCATGGCTCATAATAGCCTGGACTTTCTAAAGGCTCATTAGGTCTTTTACCTTACTTTATTAGCATCTACATAACCATAACCTATGTTCATGGCCATATAACCAACATTCATTCCTGGCTCAGTCAGAAGCTTTAGATCAGGATTAGCCTCAATACGTTCAAGATCAGATGGGTTAGGATATTCTATTCCATGAACCTCTCCTACTTTTAAAGCTCAGCAATCGGGCAGAGGGATCTTCAATAACCCTGAATATCAATTTATCCAATTGAGGTCTTTTCTCCAGTAATCTTCATTGGCTTCTAAGGTAATAAGGATCATCTTTAACCCATTTCGACAAATTTAAAAGGTCCGGTTCCACATGGATTCTGAAGAGTATTCCTCAGCATTGGTCGGACTCAATAATTGCAACTGTAAACATGGCTAAACTGGTCAGTTATGGATGCATTTGGGGCTTTTAAAATACTTTTACTGTATAATCAATTTTACTCACAATAATTTCTTCATTCTCGACTGTTTTAAAAGAATACAACTGCTGAGGCACCGAGATTCAACTTTTTACATCACAAACATATAGCCCCAATAAGGCCACTCACCATACTGATGATAGGGGTGCTCAGGGTTACTCGTCGAGCAAAAGAAAATAAAACTGCATTGGCATTAAAATCAGTCCCGTCATGGAATCTAACACCTTTTCTTAGATAAATACAATTTCGGTACCATCGTCGAAATTTCCAAGTGATTCTGCAAGACATGGTTTACTCCTCAGTAGAACCTGCTTCATATCTCACTCACCTCTCAAAAATATTGTCCATCCTCTGAATAGACTCACCGTCACATGTCAGCCGGATCTAAACGAACGGTATCTCGCTACTACCAAAGACTAAAACTTTTTCTTTGAGCCATACTCTGACATAACTAATCCTAAAGATAAATAAATGTCACAGATTATTAATCCTTATTTTTCATTTTACTCCTTTTTATTTTATTAATTTCCTTACTTCTACTTAACTTAAAAATATTGTTCAATAGATTAAAATAACCACCTCCTTTTTTGAAAATTATTTTCTTTTCAAATATCTTTTAGCAATAGAGATTTCCTAGTAAAAAACTGCCTATATATTAAGCAAAATATTAACACCCCCAAAAAACAATGTCAACTTATTATATTAATAAGAATTAATAGATAACTATACTATTCAATCCACACTATTTATCAAGGGTTGAGTCCCTGTCCCAGCCAATAAGGAAATGAACCTTACCCCAGTCAACAAGGACATTCCCTTGAACTGAGAATTTGAGAAAGCTAAGGAATTATTAAATGGTCCATTTTTGACTCTTTAAACTGCCGGATGATTTTAAATTGAGACAAAACTACTTCTTTGCTACGGGAAAATTTCTGATTGTGGTTCTTACACCAGGTACTGAAAAACTTTTGGTATTTTTTTTCTCTTCCTTCAGAAAATATATCTTCATTGCTACCCATCTGACTGACAGCTTCATTAATCTTGTCAAACGATTCAACGGTAACCGCGGTAACTTCTAATACCGCAACAGGAATGCCTTTCCAATTATTCAAAAATGAATAATCTCCAACTTGGGGAATATTCTGGTGGTATAAAGAATATTGATCCTTGAGTTCTACAAGTATTCTTTTTTTGTCCTGAAGTATTGCTTTATTATAATCATCAGTTTCCCTTTTCCCATGGCTATTTTTAACAATATGAAAATTTCGCTTCGTTACAGTAAACCCATTTAACAAAATATCGTGATAGGTTTGAATAACTGACTTTCCGGAAAGACCGGAGAAATTATCACTTTCTTTAATACAATTTATAGGAGTCCACTGAATATCCCGATACTTGGTCAAATCGAACAATATTTCAGATGCCTCTTTCCCGGGACATAAAAAAAGATAAATTACCTGATCATTATGATATATATCTAAAAGATTCTTTTTACCTATCAGGTTTGATTTCAAGGGAATAAAAGCCTGTTTAGCTAAAAGTTCTACATTCAGGCGATTAGATGGCTTGTTAACAGGATCTTCTACTTCTGGTAAAAACCAATGATTATTATCAATTTTATTCTTGTTTTTTACCCACAAAGTCTTGTGCTCTCTATCCAAAATTAAGAGAAAAGCCATTTCTACTCCTGAAGATATTTATTTACACATACCCAAAAAAAGTATTTAATTAGTAGTACAGGAATGTTTTGAACTTTCAATGTTGTAAAATGATTTAAGAAGCTTTATTTTACTACAAAAAACCTATTCTTATAATTACTACGACAAAATAGGCATGAAATCCTTCTTTTACTTTTAAAGGTATTAACTATTATAATAATTATTCTTAAAAATGAAAAGGAAGAACCTCATTCTTTTGGCCAACAGTAATTAATAATTATTATATTATATCATATAAATATTTTACTTTCTTTACAAAAAAACAATATAATGTAATTATCTGTAATAGAATTATTTAATCATTCCAAAGAAAAATAAAGTGATTATGCAAAAAATTGTCAAAAGAGACCTAACCAAAGGAAATATTGCTAAAAATCTGCTTATTGTATCTATACCTACTATGTTTGGCTTCTTTGCTCAAACTCTCTATGATTTTATTGATATGATCTGGATAGGAAAAATATCTGCCCAAGCAGTAGCAGGTGTAGCTATATTCAGTACAATTTTTTGGATTGCCGACATTTTTAATGAGATTATAGGGATTAGTTCAGTTTCTCTTATTTCACAAAGTTATGGAGCTGGTCAAACTGATAAGGCAAAAGAAATGATTGAACAATCCATTTTTTTTAAAATGATTGTATCAGCTGTTATGGCAATAATCCTTATTATAATTTTAAAGCCGCTTAGCTTGTTCTACACTGATGATTCTACAGTTATTAAACATATTCTCGATTATGGAATTATCCGTTCTCTTTTTCTCCCCTTTATGTTTTCTTCCTTTAGTGTTAATACTGCAATGCGCTGTACCGGTGACGCTCGGCACCCTATGATTATTATGACCTTTACTGCGCTTTTAAATATTATCCTGGATCCGATTTTTATGTTTGAAACAATTCCGGGCACTTCCCTCCCAGGATTAGGATGGGGAATCCAGGGAGCAGCTATCGCTACCGTTTTTTCAACATTTATAGCCTTTTCAGTTGGCCTGTTTCTCCTCCTTACAGGAAGGAGCTATGTAAAAATATCTTTTTTAGGCTTATTCAGCTTAAATAAAGAAAATATTAAAAAACTATTTATTATTGGTCTTCCCTCGGGATTAGAAATGTTTTTTCGTCAGGGAAGTCAATTCCTGCTCTTGAAGTTTGTTTCCTTATACGGCACCCATGCATTGGCCACTTTTGGTATTGGCATGCGCTTGTTTAACGTAGTTTTTCTCCCTTTATTGGGTTTGTCTATGGGGGGAAGTGCAGTAGCCGGTCAAAATCTTGGTGCCAACCAAATTAACCGAACTCATCGAACTGCCCTATGGACAGCATTTCTGGGTAGTATTATTACCGGCATTATAGCCGCTGTCACAGTGATTTTTCCTGAACAGATTATTAGATTATTTGTCAATAATAATCAAGTTGTTGAGATAGGGAAAAACATGATTTATATCATTGCTCCCAGTTTTATTGCTATTGCTCTTTCTATGGGGTTAAATACTGTTTTTTCAGGCTCCGGTTATAACTTTCCCTATCTTATGTCCGGGATCGCATCACGCTGGCTCTTCCAGATTCCATTTTCCGCTCTGGTAGTCTATGTCTTTAATCTCCCCATTTCCTATATCTGGATAGGATTTTTAGTATCTGAATTTATAGAATTATTAGTAATTCTTATATATTACTATCAAGGAAGATGGAAAAACACCAGGGTATAAAGTTTTTTAATAATACTGATTCAGCATAAACCAATATAGATTCATTAAGGTAATATCGCACCCGCATAGCAGGTGGCTTTAATAACCCTAAAAAGGTTTAATCTTTTCTTGGTTAAATAAGTCTGTCCATGGCCTTTTTATCCATACGATAAACAGTCCATTCCTCCAAAGGATAAGCACCCAATTTTTCATAAAATTTCCTGGCAGGATTCCAATTCAGCACCGACCATTCCATTCTCCCACAATCTCTTTCCCTGGCTAACCGAACACATTCTAATAATAATTCTTTACCTATACCTAATCCCCTGAAGGATTCTTTTACGTAGAGGTCTTCAATGTAGAAACCCGGTTTTCCCAGAAAGGTTGAATAATTATGGAAAAAAATAACCATGCCGGCTGGCTTTTCTTCCCAAATAGCCAACAGCGCTTCTGCATAAACCTTCTTCCCAAATAATGTTTCTCTTATTGCATCCTCGTTTGTTACAACATGATCGGATAATTTTTCATAAACAGCTAATTCTTTAATCAATGCTAATATTACAGGTACATCCGCTAACTCAGCTGCTCTAATGTTAAGTTTTTGTTGATGATTGCTCTTTTTTTCCAAAACATTTTTCCTTTCCATTTTTAATATAAGGCAAATTAATCAATTTATGCCCAATTTTTAATATTTATTCCTTTAAGCATAACATATAATACAATTCAATCAAAAGTTCAAATATAAAAACCACCCTCCCAAAAGAATAAGGATGGACCCTGGTATTTTTTCTATTACATTTTCCTTAAAAAATAATAGAGAAAATAATAAAGTTAGAACCAGAGAAAGATTGGTCAACGGTTCAGCAAGGCTCAAATCAATCTGCTGCATGGCATAGAGTAAAAATAGATATGAAAATCCATTTATTAATCCACTTATTATTGATAGTATCGGTTTTTTATTAAACACTTTTAATATGGTTTTGGTCTTCCCTCTAATCAGCAATATGACCAATAAATTAAAGGCAATAAAAAAGTATAATATCGTAGAATAAGTAACGGGGTGGACATTGGGAAGATAATATTTATCAATAATCCTTCCTAAACATTGGCTGGTAACAGCTAAAAACATCATTCGGCTGGGGATATCAGCAATAATATAGCGAACTGAATAAAATGGATTCCTGATATCTTTCAGCAGTGAAACCCCAACTATCATTAAAATAACCCCAATAATTTTAGTTAATGTAAATGGCTCTGAAAGAAAAAGGAAAGAAAATATTATCAGAATCAATCCATTTAAACTGTATATCGGGGTTACTAAAGATGTCTCTCCTGTTGCCAAAGAAGTAACAAAAGAGTAGGAATATACAGTATATAATACGCTACTGCCATAACATGGTAATAAAAAAATAAAATTTTTTATGGGAATAAAAGAAGCCAATGGAGTCAAAATAATTGCTCCAAAGATGAAGAATAAAAAAGTTGCTGACAAGTTATAATCAATATTACCTTGACGATCTCCCAGCATCCTTACAACAATCTTTTCAAAAGCAATAAATACTATTCGCGCCGTTAAAGCAAGATATGATACCAGAATATGCTATTCCTCGCTTTCCAAAAAATAACTTACATTTCCAACAAATAACCTGTTAGCGAAAAAGAAAAGACTAACTTTTTTCTTCTTTTGAAATATTTGTCAATGCAAAAATATTTATTCTCCATTACCTAATTAAGGCAGCTTAATAAATCAATGAGTCCATACCCGATAACAAAAACGAGGGTTGCATAAACAAAAAAACTGGGCGAAATATTTCTTTCAGTATAATTAGTTTGCTTTAAAAAAAGAATTTTAGTCAAATCACCCAACATCATTAAAAGTGCAAAATATGGCAAAAAGAACCAGCCTGTATTTCTAATCAATGCTAAAAATATCCCCCAGTGTCCAGCATTATTAAAAAATACAAAAATAATGGATAAAATCTCCTTATTTTGCCAGCGATTAAAAATGGCAAAAAATATTCCCAATGACAAAATGCCCAAAATAATCAACTGAATTAGACGGTTCCCCGAAGGTATTATCCAAACCTGAGAATCCCGACTTAAATAAAAAGCCAGTATGCCAATTATAATTGCTATAGATTTAATCCCTGTTTCCACCCAACCTAAAAAGGTCCAATTATGGATATACCACTCATTTAATTCTTTTTTTCTCTCTTTCTGCTTCAAAAAACTATACCTCCCCTCTTCTATTTATTGCTTTTAATAATATTCATTATTTTACTGAGAACAACAGTAAATACCGCCTCTTCAAATCTATTATATTGAAAATAACCTAAAATAAATACTTTTGCAATCATGAATCATTAAATTCTTTGACGAATATTTATTTGTTTAAGATAGATATTTCAGGTAAAATGCAGATATAGATATCCATTAATGAGGTATTTATAATGCCTATTAAGTATCTGAATGGGAAACGTTTATATTATGCTTTTCTTTCCGGTGCCCGGGAAATAATCCGACAAAAAGACCAGTTGAACAAAATTAATGTATTCCCCGTCCCGGACGGAGATACAGGAACCAATCTGGCTTCTACGGTTAATAATATGCTGCAGGAAGTCAAGGCTTCAAAAAATGTAGATTTAACTCTGCAATCCTTAGCTGATGCAGCATTATCAGGAGCACGGGGAAATTCAGGTATAATTTTTGCTCAATTTTTTAATGGCTGGGCCAATGCCGTCGGGGAACGAAAAACATTATCTATTCAAACCTTTGGAGAATCGGTAAAGGCTGCGGTACCCTCTGTTTATAATGCTATCCTTAATCCGGTAGAAGGAACCATGATTTCGGTTATTAAAATATGGGCTCAGTCTGTATATGATATGAAGAACAAGACCCATGATTTTAGCGATGTTTTTAATTCTGCTTTACTAAAAGCCAGAGAAGCCCTTGAAAATACACCCAATCAACTAAAAGTACTTCATGATGCACAAGTAGTGGATGCCGGCGCAAAGGGCTTTGTTCATCTATTGGAAGGAATGGCTCAGTTTATTCGGTCGGGTAATTTAAGAGAAATCATTCAAGAACATGAGCAATTTATTGATAAAGTCGAACCTATGGCAGAAAGTAAAACAGATTTAAGCTATCGTTACTGTACAGAATCTATGCTAACGGGAATGAAGGCAGAAAAAATAACCCGGTTAAAAGACCAACTAAAAAACTTAGGCAATTCAATTATCGTTGCTGGGAATAATAAAAAAATGCGAATTCATATCCATACTAACGAACCTGCCAATGTTTTTTACCAACTTAAAGAATATGGAAATATTATAAATCCAAAAGTAGATGACATGAAAAAACAATATGGCGCATCGCACGAAAAGCATGCTTCCATTGCTTTGGTTACTGATTCGATTGCTGATATACCAACAGCATTACTTGATTACTATAATATTCATGTGTTACCTATTTCTATTTTCTTTGGGAATAATGAATTTTTAGATAAAACGACTATTGCTGCTGAAAAATTTCATCAACTGGTAGAAAAAACAGTACAATTCCCTACCAGTTCTCAACCCAGTGTTAAAAATGCTGAAAATCTTTTATTATTTCTCTCTAGCTATTATAATTCAGTGATTGCTTTAATGGTATCAGGCAAAATCAGCGGTACCTTGAATTCCGTCTATCAGGCTGCCCAAAAATTACAAGATGACGGATATAAAATTGATGTAATCGACTCCAAATTAAATTCCGGCGCACAGGGGCTATTAGTTCAAAAAACTGCGGAACTTATTGAATCGGGATTAAACCATGAAGAAGTAGTTAAAAAAATCCAATATTTAATTCCCAGAGTAAAAATTATGGTCAGTGTGGCTAATTTTAAATATATGGTTCAATCAGGAAGAGTCAGCCCACTAAAGGGACTGCTGGCTAAATTTCTCAATTTGAAACCCATTGTTTCTTTGGACAAAGACGGAAAAGGAGTTGCCTTTGCCAAAGCATTCAGTCGAAGGGCAAACTTTAATAAAATTATGAATATCATTCGGGAAAACCATCAGAAAAACCCTATTACCCGTTATTGTATTGTACATTCCCAGGTACCCGAATTGGCAGAAAAATATAGGCAATCTCTTGTGAAAATACTTCAGTTGGAACCACAATACATTGAAGAAGTTTCCTCAGTGGTCGCTATGGCCTCAGGAAAAGGTGCGGTGGGTGTCTGTATTATGAGTGAATAATTAAATTACTATAGGTTTTTTACATTTCCTACAAAAAAGGAGGAATATTAAATGCTTTCTATTTTTCTTCCCTCTGTTATTCTTATTTTTATTTATTTTACTATCTTTTTTGTTATTGCACAAATCATGAAGAATAATTCTATTGTAGATATAGGTTGGGGGTTGGGCTTTATTCTGATCGCTCTATATACTTTCTTTTTTTCGGAGGTAATTACTGCAAAAAGCATACTTGTCACCTTGTTGGTATTGATCTGGGGCTCCCGACTATCCTATCATATTCTAAAAAGAAACTGGGGCAAGCCGGAAGATTTTCGATATGCCAAATGGCGTAAAGAATGGGGAAAATGGCTATTTATACGTGGTTTTTTTCAGATATTCATGCTGCAAGGATTGCTTATGTTAATTATTGCTTCACCAATAATATTTATTAATTATTCCCATCAGGCGGGATTACAGTTATTAGACTATCTGGGGGCACTTATCTGGATAACAGGATATCTCTTTGAATCAATCGGAGACTACCAGCTAGCTCAATTTATCCGGAAACCGGAAAACAAAGGGAAGATTATGAAATACGGGTTATGGCGATACACTCGTCATCCCAACTATTTCGGTGAAGCAACCATGTGGTGGGGAATCTATATTATTGCCTTATCATTGCCTAATAGTTTTTGGCTTATCATCAGTCCTTTAACCATTACAATACTTTTACTTTACGTCTCTGGAGTGCCAATGTTAGAAAAGAAATTTGCCGATGATCCAAAGTTTCAGGAATATGCCCGGGAAACATCAAAATTTTTTCCCTGGTTTCCCAAAATATCAGAAGAGACTAAGGAGGAGGATTGAGTTGAAAATAGGCAAAATCATGTCTTTGATAGGTACAATGATTATGGGTTTTTCTATCATCTATGGGCTAATCCTGGGAGACTTTACTGGTGAAGGCAGTATCCTTTTATCATTATTATGGGGTAAAATCACTTTAATTGATATCTATATTAGTTTTTTCATTTTTACAGCCTGGATTATTTACCGGGAAAGTAATCTTGCTCACTCCCTGGTTTGGTTTATTCTGATGATGGTACTGGGAAGCTTTACAGCCTGCCTTTATTTATTTCTAGTTTTTCGTCAATCAGAAGGAAATTGGCAAAAATTTTGGTATGGTAATCGTCTTGTAAGAACTGAACAGTAATAATAAAAATAATTCACAATTTTATTATACATCTCATTATAATCTAAAAAACCAAGTACAGTTTTCTAGATTATTAAAAAATATATTTATTAGTATTTTTTAAAATAAAATATAATACTTTGTGATATACGAAAGGAATTTATCTGTTATGTTAGAGGCAGCTCCTCCTTCGACCAAGGAATGTCCTTTTTGTTTTACTATGATTCCAATTAAGGCAAAACGGTGTCCAAACTGTACAACTGAATTGGCCAAATAGAATATTCTTTATATTTTTTAAATCAATTTTATTTTAAATAGGTCAGTAAAAATACTGACCTATTTAATTTATTTACTATTCAATACTAGTTATCACAAATCTGCTGGGTCACTTCAATTTTTTCTACATCATAACCCCAGTCTTCTGCCTGTTGAATAAGCATATCATAAGTTGCCGGGTCCATTTGGGGTGTTCGGGATAAAATCCATAAGAATTTATAATTTTTCCCGGTAACCATGGCATAGGAATAGTCTTCCTCATCCAGAGCAATAATATTATATTGGCTGGAAATAATTGGGAAAAAACTGACTTTTAGCTGTCCCGGTTCTTCAGGATTCGGAATCCAGGCAGTTCCGGTAATTTTATCTAATTTACCATCTGGTGTGCTCTGGAAACCTTGATTAATTACCTCAATTTTGCCATCTTCCAGCAAATTGTAAGTTGCTGTTACACATACTAAATCATTGGCAAACCAGGTAGGCAAACTGGCAATTTCATACCAGACTCCCGCATATCTTTCCAAATCTACCTGATCAACTGTTTGAATATTATCCAAAACTGGTGAACCAATAATAGCACAGCCACTAATCAATGAAGAAACTAAAATCAATACCACAAAATAATAAATTTTCCTGTTCATTTAATTACCTCCTTATAAGGTTCTACTTCTTGAATTAACTCTTTCCAAAATTTCTTTCTCTTTTCAGATTCCGGTGGTTCTTTAACCGGCAGTTCAAAAAAAGGAGCAGTTACTCCCTCTTTATGTAATTCTTCTGATAATATTTCTGCCATAATACCCATTAAAACTGGTTCATCGGACTTTGGGTTATCTACAGGATTGGGTGATTCGGTATTATATCTATTGACTTTGTGTTTTCCCCAATGAATTCCGCAAGTTGGACTATTTTCCAGACCAATGAATCCAATTAAACGGTAATTACTTCTGATAAATTCCCGTACCATTAACATAGGAACTTTTAAAAGTTCTTTGCAATGATTTCGAAAAAAAATATTGTCGTACTGTTGACGACCCTGTGGATTGCGTTTTAAACCCATAGCAGTAGTTTCCGGGCAGGGATATTGAATAATTCCAACCTTCCTATCCATTAGATAGTTCATTAGTTCATGCGATAAAGGAAAATTTTGTCCAAGAATATGAACCCGACAATAAGGATTGACCAGGCATTGGGCAATCAAGATAATTTTACGGTCTTTTTTACTCATCGTTTTTTTCTTCCTTCCTAAACATAAAATTATTTTGTAATTAAAAATAACTATGTTGGTGAACTTATCTGAGATTAACAGTTTTTAATTTATCCTGTTGGCATAACTTGCAATATTCAGGTGCAACGGACAACCATTCTTTATCTTCATCTTCATGTTTATTATAAAAGTCTTTTACAATCTCCCCGTCAAGCATTTCCACTACCCGATTAGATTTGGCAGCAATATGTCGCTCATGGGTAATAATTAAAAAACTCGTTCCCATATCCTGATTAATTTTCTTTAATAAACCGAATACCTGGTCTGTATTGGAGGAATCCAGATTTCCGGTAGGTTCATCTGCCAGAATCAGAGATGGTTCATTAATGAGTGAACGGGCGATAGCTACCCGTTGTTGCTGACCGCCCGAAAGATTGTTGCCCTTATTATTCATTCTCTCTTTGAGTCCAACCAATTCCAGTAATTCTTTTGCTCTTTTAACTTTCTTAGCCGATGTTAGTTGATGTTTAATCCAGGTCGGCATCAAAACATTTTCCAGAGCAGTAAATTCTTTTAGCAAAAAATGAAACTGAAAGATAAAACCAACATGCTGATTTCTAAATTCTGCCAATTGATTTTGGTTCATCTTTTCCAATGATTTTCCCTCAAAAAAAATTTCTCCCACAGTTGGTTTATCCAGGGCACCCAATATATTAGCCAAGGTTGTTTTGCCACACCCCGAAGGTCCTATCAAGGTAATAAATTCATTTTGTCTCAATTTAAAATTTAATCCCTTTAAGGCTACAGTTTGGATAACCTTACCATAAATTTTTTTGACATCTTTTGCTTCTAATAAAATATTATCCCTATTATCAGGCATTTCTAATCACCTCGATAGGATTTAATTTAGCCGAACTATTAGCAGGAATAACAGCAGATACAATACAGGCAATAGTAGTTATGATGATGATAAATATGATTTGAGATAATTGTACCTCAATAGAAAAAACACTTACAAAATTTGTAAAAACATTAATTAATAAAATTCCCAGTGCTGTGCCGGATAAAGCCCCCAAAAATCCCAGGATAGCTCCCTGAAAGATAAATATCATTCGTGCACTATTATTTTTAATACCAAGCGCCTTTAAAATACCAAGCTCACGGGAACGCTGAATAACCGAAATTCCCAGAACGCTGGAAATTCCTAAAGTTACCGCCAACAAAACAAATATCTGAATAATATAATTTGATACACTTTGACTACTTAAGGCATTCAATAACTGGGCATTCTGTTCTTTCCAATTTTCCACTATTAAGCCACCCAGCTGAAAAGATAATTCACGACTGATCCGATCAGCAGCGAAAACATCATTTATTTGTAGTTCAATTCTTGAAATATAGTCTTCCTTATCCAACAATTTTTGGGCCCTCTTTAAATCAATAAAAATCCAATTACTGTTGATTGATTGGTTCTCAAAATCAAATATTCCCTGAATACTAAATCTTTCACGGACATTATTGGCTAAAGCAATTAATACTACATCTCCCGGATTAAGCTTAAAATCTTCTGCCAGTTCTTTCCCAATAATAATCTGATTTCCTTCCAGGATATCACTTCCCTTAATAATGCGTTCTGAAATTTGATAAATTGCGTTGGCTCGATCCAGCTCCACTCCTCTTAACAATACCGAAGTATCTTCTCCGCCTTTCACTAAAAATCCATTTCCATCCAGTACTGGAGATATGGCAGTAAAATAACTGTTATTTTCCAAACTAGTTAAAACGGGACGCCAATCCTGAAAATCAGCTGTCTTAGCCAGTTGACTTTCAATCAGCCCAAAACGGGAAACCTGTCTAATGTCTCTGAAAATATCACTGCTTTCACTGATGGTAATATGGGCACTATTGCCCAAGGTTTGTTCAATCAGATTTGATTGCAGACTGGTAATAATAGCCCCAATAAAAATAATAACAGACACACCAACTGCAATACCGATTACAATAAATAAAGATTGGTTTCTTCCTTCTATCAAAAATCTTAAGGCAACTCGCAAGGAGAAAAGCATTCAACTTCCTTTCATATCTTTTAATCTTTTAAAACAACTTCCATACCATTCTCTAATCCTGCCGGATCAAGAATAATTTCATTCAATTTAACACCTTCAATTATTCTAATTTCCTGCGCATTTGGATTATCAATAATAACACTTCTCTTTTCTGCTCTTCCATCAAGAATGGAAAAAACAAAATAATTTCCTTCATCACTTACTATATATTCCTGAGGAATAACCAGAGAACCGGGATATTCAGCGTAAACAATTTCACAGCGAACCGTCATATTCTTAATTAAATAATCATTGTCTCCAATCAATTTTACTTTTATCTTCACTGTCCCTTTATTAGGGTCCACCGAAGGAGCAATATAACTTATCTTACCTTCTATCCTGTTTTCGGAGGAAAATTCAGTTGATACAAATACTGGCTGATTAAGGTTTATACGCGATATATTTCTCTCATCCAATTCAATTTCTATATATTTACCGTTTTTCTCTGCCATAGTATAAAGGTTCTCTCCTATCATGGCATATTCCCCTAAAGATTTGTATTGTTCAATAATAATACCGTTAATTGGAGAAAGAATGGTGTGTTTATCCAATCTATTTTTTAGAAGATCAATTCGGGCTTGGGCTGATTTCATTTCTGCCAAAGCAGTTTCTCTTTTTGCACCACCTTCGGCGCAGGATTCCATGAATTTTTTTTGAATTTCAGTTGTTGATTGCTGTAATTCCAGCTGATGTCTTGCTTCTTCCAATCTATCCTGAGCAATTGCCTTTTGTGAATATAATCGTTCATACCTGATTACTTTTTCCTGAAGCTCCTGCGTGGCCAGTTGCGCTTGGCGATACTGCTCTTGTGAGGTAGGACAGGTTGTATTTACAATTTCATCATAACGTGACTTTGCCAGAGTATAACTGGCTTCAGCTTGCTTCAAATCTAAATAAACATCAATGGTTTCAAATTGCAGTAAGATTTGACCCTGTTTAACTTCATCACCCTCGACTGCTTTAAGTTCTACAATTTTTCCGGATACTTCATTTTTTATCTCAGTCAACCCTTCCAGAAGAACAGTTCCCGTGGTTAGTATTTTATCATAATAGTCTACTTGCTGAACGTTAACAAAACTTACTTCCTGGCCATTAGAACGCTGATAAAAATAAAATCCTCCAAATCCAATAATAAGAATAATTAATAAAATGAACAATTTTTTATACATTCAAATATAACACCTCCATAAAAAACTCTAGTTTGACCATTGACTTCACATGTGCTTACTAAGTATAATTATATTTCATTTTATCATTTTTTTTACAATTTGTATTTTAAAAATTATTCAGTATAATATAGGTAGTTAGTATAAATAATATAATGAATATTAAAAATTTCTTTATTCTACAATTGAATTAGGTATTGTTTTAACTGAAAATTAATAAAATCTTAAATTGACATGGATGGCGCAGTATCCTAGTTAATACCCTATTCCTGAAGGCGGGCCTAAAAATCCGTCAAGGGCACACCGATGAAGTTCCTGGTGTTGGCTGCTGACGCCCAGTCGGGAGCTGATGCTGGGAGTTAAGGGTTAGGGGCGATCCGCAATGGCATGCGGGCGTAGACCCCTTTCCCGTGGAGGCTTATTTGCCAAAGGCAATGCATTTAAGCGAACCTGTATTTGTTGCAAGATAGGTACAGCGTAGCCTGCTTTGCGTGGCTCAGGGGGAAGCATAAAAAACTAGGTAAGCATCGAGGATCCCGATGCTATTACGCTAGCTGAAACCTGTGCTGCTAAAGAAGCTAAGGAGTAGAGTGTATTTGAAGGAAAACTTCTAGGCTGTCGGATATTGCCGGGTATACCAGGGATTTAAGTGTGGCCTCAGTGGCAATCCAGTCCTATATCGGGTAACCATATAGCCGGAATATGAAAGGGAAACCACCTGTCTGGTAACAGCAGGTTATTCCGGGGGAAAACCTACTGGACCTAAGCCGCAACATTGACTTGGTATATCGCCATCCATTTTCAAATTTAAAGATTATTCATTTAAATCAACTATGCCTGATTACTTTAAGGTAACAATATTTTGAAAAACTTTAGAGACAGTTTAGTAATAACATTCTTCACTTTTGTGTTAACCATAATAGTGGCCCTGCTTTCTTATTCCTGGATTGAATCAATTTCATTTTTCCCGGCAGTTATTATACTAATTATTATTATTTTAATTGGAGTTGTTAGTGATATGGTTGGCATTGCAGCTGCAGCTGCCGATGAGAAACCTTTTCATGCTAAGGCATCAAAAAAAGTATTTGGTGCTAAAAAAGGTCTTTTTTTGGTAAAACATGCCAATAGGGTTTCAAACTTTATGTGTGATATCATAGGAGATATCTGTGGAATTATTAGTGGCTCCCTGGGAATGATTATTGTTATTAAAATGGCAAATAACTGGCAAGTACCTAAAAGCTGGATTGATTTATTTATACTTAGTCTCATTGCCTCGCTTACTGTGGGTGGTAAATCTTTCTTAAAGAGTTATGGTATCAAAAAAGCAAATGAAATTATTTTATTGGTTGGGAAAATCATGGCAAGCCCCACACTTATAAAAAATGTTTTTAAGAAACATTGACTACAGGGGCAAGCTAATGATCCAAATAACTGGAATATTACAGTAAATATCACACCCGCATAGCGGTGGCTTTAAGAACCTCTAAAAGAGGTTTAACTTTTTACCACTTTTTAGCTCTTTTTCTTTCGATTTTTTATTTATACTT
>JAGYIZ010000060.1 GCA_018402425.1 Candidatus Atribacteria bacterium
TTTTAGAAAAAGAATGTCTCTTCTTTTTCTTTAGTGTGTTTCTTAATTAAGATTATCCAACTTGATTTTGCATGGTTCTGGATTTCATAGCCAATGCTACCTCTTAGGTAAATCCCATTAAAGCGAGGACAAAATTAATCAATACATCACATCATCCCAGGGATTTGAGGTAGCCTCTGCTTTGATCTTTAATTCAATCAAGAAATCTTTTATCAGACCCTTTATTCCGGAGATACTTCTTTTAATTGTTTTTGTATTGCTGCAGCAATTATTAAAGTCATTTTAATCACCGCCTTTCCTTACAGTTTTCCCAATAAATCTAACTACCAAAAAAACAGGTCTATAATTTGTAATCCGCCTAACATCCAATATACAATGCTTTCCAAGGTCATCGATTTTTAAACCTTTTTTCAAGATATTTTCAACATAGTTTCAATAACACTATTAATACTTGTTTTGCTGGTCTATCAGTTTCAATAAATTTTCAATATATACAATTGATTCCCTTGCATATCCTGCTTTCTAGACTTCATAGGTTTATCTTTTGGGTCATCCAGGGAAATTCAGTGCTTTTGTACCTGGGCTTGCTAAAGTATTTTAGCAAGCTATTTTTATTAACATGTTATATGTAATGCAGCGGCTTTTTTTCTTGATACTTCTTTATTATATTTTTCACAAGCATGATTTGTTTTTTCAACCAGAATTTTTTTAATACCCTGTTCTTTTAATTTCTTTATTACAAAATCATCGACTCGCATTAAACCATACATTCCGGTTCCTATAATTAAAACCTCAGGTTTATAGTCAATTACGCTTTTCAGGTCGGTAATTTTTAAAAAATGCCCATTTTCTCTCCACCAATTTTCCTGAATATGGTCAGAGAAAACAATTAGGTCTGTTTGATATATCGAATCATCTATCATAATTTTGCCAAACTGATATTTTTTGATGATATTCATAATATATTCTCCATAAAATGATTGAAGTTAATGTATGCCACAAAAATGGTTCATTCAAATATTATTGAAGCATATCCCACAACTTGGTCATTCATTCCTGACACATCTCCTGATGTGGCATATTTTAACAATTTACCCCTGTTTATTCCTAATTTTTTACAAACCTCTATAACCATGGCTATTGGTCCCGGTCCACAGATAGATGCACCATTTCGTCTAATAGTATCATAAAAAAGTTTACTATCCATGTTGATAATTTTATCAATAGCCTCAGCATCCTTACGTTTGGCACTTTCTTGGCTTTCATAATGGGTAAAATCAGAGCTGGCAATCAGAAGACATGATTTTTCTTTAGTAGCCATAAATATCGTATCTGCTAAATAATTCATTTTAACTAATTGTTGGTTAGAAATACAAATGGGGATTATCTTAAATTGGTTTTGTGGGTAAATAAACTGTAAGAAGGGTAATTGGACCTCGATGGAATGTTCGAAAGCATGGGCTTGTGCATCTTCTTTAATTAAATGTTTATCATCATAATTGATGATTTCTTTTGCGAGTTGTTCATCAATTTCGATATTTCCTAGAGGCGTTTCCCAATAACCGGTAGACATTATAGCAATTTCTTTACCTAAGCCTCTGTGGTTAGGTCCAATGATAATAATAGTCTGCGGTGTTTTTTCATAAGATAGGCGTAGAAAATGATGTGCAGCAATTGGACCTGAAAATATAAAACCTGCGTGGGGTGAAATAACCCCTTTTATATTTCTTTTATTTTGGACATTCTTCCCATGTTCGGGTAGTCCTTGAGGTCCGATTTCATGAAGAAAACAATTATTTATTTGTTGTGATAGGGATTCTTTATTTGCATCATAAAAAGAACCTGCCACTATTGATTTTCTTCTATGTACCATATTAAACCTCCAATATTTTAAAGAAATATTTTATTTAAAACCGGTTTCTACCACGATAATGTTTGCCGCCTTTTCTCCTTTTTTGTAATATTTTGGGCAAGATAAATAAAATTATAATAATGATAAAGGCAATTAACAAAATAATCCTGTTACTTGGAATGGGTATATGTATCTTAAATAAGCTAAAATAATACTTAATTTGGGCACCAGGGTAATCAGGTTGAATCACATAACAGACTTATAATGATTTATAGCTTACAGAATTATTATTTTTTTTACCTGGATGCCAACCATAATGAGCGTCAATTATTTTAAGTCCTGAATATTTTGATCCTGGGGATATTCTTGCAAATGAGTTATATTCATCAATTATTTCTTCTAATTGTCCGTTTTCAAAATAGGCAAAAGCAATTGCTTTTCTTGATTGGTAATCTATCGGGGTCTTCTTCTAAACATTTTGGAAGTTGATTGAATTGCATTATCCTAACTCCTCATTTTCAATATATTCCATTCCCCAACTTTTATTAATAATAATTTCAGATACAGAATTTGACAACCCTGTTATTTCCTGCATCAGCAAATATATACATAACCCTTTTGATCTACTGCAATTCCTTCCAGCTAAACTAAAGAAATATCCTTTTCATTATTTCCGAACTCTGTTACAAATTGAAAATCATTATTATATTGGACCATTTACCATTTTGCAACTAGCAACATAAATATTAATTTCTTTAATTGTCGGCAATATATCGTCCTGTTGAACTCCCAGGGCCACTGCCCGCAATTGCCTATTCGTCTGATAACCAGCCCGTATTAGTAAAAATCTGTAACTGATGATGGAAGGTATCTGGTAACATAGATATTACCGTCTTCATCGAGGGCAACTCCTGGGGTACGCAAATTCCCCACACTCCTAACCTCTCTTACCACATAATTCTAAATCAAAATCCTTAGATAATACTAAATTTCATTAGCCACTATATCCATAACATAGATATTACTGCCTCACTGGCAAGCACTCTGGGTTGTCAGAATTTCCTGACGTCACCTTGCTGACCACATTTTGAACTGAATTAACAGTCATTGATATTTTATGTAAACGGCTGTTGTGTTGTTCTACTACAATAATATTATTATCCCCAATCTAGCGCTACCTATCAACTAATCAAGCTGAAAATTACTATTTTTACCAGGAATAATCCGAAGCAATTCTCCATTGCTATTAAAGATTTTTATCTGGTCATTTTCCCAGTCAGTTACATATATATTGTCATTTTGGTCTAGGGCAATACAAACGGGATAATTAAATTCCCCTTCCCTGCTTCCAAATATTCCAAAGGTCATTTCAACAACATAGTCACTATTGATAGCATAAACACTTATAATAATGTTGCTAAGCATTAAAAATAAAGTAATTACAAAAAAAACTAATTTTGTGTTATTACTTTTAAACATGGAAAGCATAGAACTTCACCTCACTATCATTTTAGGCTTATTATAGTATTATTTGTTTGCTATACTAGCCAGTTCATTTATTTTTTCTTTTATTAATAACAAAGATTCTTTTTGATATTTTATATCTTTTTCTCTTGTATTATCAAGATGAATCGGTTCACCAAAGTTAATGTAAATATTTTTTCTTTTAAAAAAGGATGGAAGTTTCGCTTTAGGAGGGTAAATAGAAAATGTACCATTAATCCCTACAGGAATGATTGGTGAGTTTGTTTTCAAAGCTATTTTGATTAAACCAATATTAAACTCTAAAAGTTCTCCATTCAGAGAACGAGTTCCCTCGGGGAAGATGCCCAAAATATTGCCCTTTTTTAAAACTAAAAAAGTTTTTTTTATTGAGACTGGATTTGCTTTTTTTCTATCAACAGGAATTGCACCTAGGGATCTAATAATAAAACCCAAAATAGGAATATTAAATACCTCTTTTTTGGCAATAAAATAAATTTGTCTTCTAATTGCAACCCCCAATACAATAGGATCTAAATAACTAACATGATTAGCAGCCAATATTAAAGAACTTTCTTTAATTAAATTATTTTGCCCTTTTGTCTTGATTGGCCAGAATAAAAGAGTCAAGACATAACCCATGAATCGTACTACTTTATAAAACATTTTACACACTACTATTTGTTATTATTAATGATCTTATTTCAATTTTACAATAATAGGTGTGCCCGAGAGGACTTGAACCTCCAATCTACGGCTCCGGAGGCCGTCGCTTTATCCATTTAAGCCACGGGCACATTCACTAACATATAATATCATTATTTTAGGTTATATTTCTATAACATTACAAGAATTTAGTTAAGAAATGTTAATTTTAATAATATTTATTACATCAAGAAGGGGGATTAGCACTAAAAATACACCAATCATAAATATTATGTGGGTAATTATATATTTACTATGCTTAGTTTGTAGAAATTGAGAAGAAATTACCAAATATCGAATATGATGAATATTATTCACCACGAATAATTTCTTTAATACGCATTAGAGCAGAATTGCTTGACCTTGCCATCTCATCCAGCTTCATGGTGATGAATTTAATAGTATCTTCCAAATTTGGTATCATTACATACTCTAATGCATTAACCCTTCTCCTGGTTTTTTCAATTTCTTCTGTTAGGAGCACAATAGCCTTATCTAATTCTGCCATCTTAACCATTAATGGAATAATTTGTTTATATTTTTTTATTGCATTGTCTAATTCCGGACTTGTATTTTTCATACCATAAGTATAAAGATTCCCTTCCTCGATAATTTTATAACGAGGAACCTGGACACTCATCACATTTTGATAAGTTGTTTTTACATTTATATTTCTCTTGGGAAATGAAAATATTGAATCTAAATCATTATAACCCATAGCAAGACTGGCAATCAGAAAACTATTCATACACTCCCTCATTTTTTTCTCAAATTCTTCTCTTATATTCCTATTTTCATGTACAAGCTGAATGAACTTTTGAATAAGGGCGTCTCTTTTATCTTTTAACAGTTTATAACCTCTTCTAGCCAGGGTTAATCTTCTTTTTAATTTTAATAATTCCATCCGATTAGGGTTAACTGCTAATATCATTCTTAAATACTCCTTATTAAATAAGCATATTAATCGGTGTTTTATTCTTTGTCTTCCTCATTTTTATTATCATTATCTTCATTATTGTCATCATTTTTCGATGACTTTGGTAAATATTTTTTAATATATTCATCTTTTATACGTTTTAATTCGTTTACCGGTAACATTGCCAAAGCTTCCCATCCAATGCCCAAACTTTTTTCAATATCACGATTTTCATCTTCTCCCTGTTGAACAAATATTTCCTCAAATTTATCAGAGAATTTTACATATTTTTTATCTTCTTCCGATAAAGCAGCTTCCCCTAATATGGTGGCTAGTTCTTTGGATTCTTTACCGCGGGCGTAAGAGGCAAAAAGCTGATTCATAACATTTGAATGATCCTCTCTGGTTTTTTCTTTACCAATCCCCTTATCCTTCAAACGGGATAAGGATGGTAAAACATTTATGGGGGGATAAATCCCTTTTAAATGTAATTCACGAGCCAATATAATCTGACCTTCGGTAATATAGCCGGTTAAATCAGGGATAGGGTGTGTTTTATCGTCTTCAGGCATACTGAGTATTGGTACCATTGTAATGGAACCCTTTTTATCTTTTATGCGCCCTGCTCTTTCATAAAGTGTTGCCAGGTCTGTATAAAGATAACCGGGATATCCTCTTCTTCCGGGAATTTCTTTGCGTGCAGCAGAAACCTCCCTTAAAGCTTCACAGTAATTGGTCATATCTGTCAATATTACCAGCACATGCATGTCTTTTTCAAATGCAAGGTATTCTGCAGTTGTGAGAGCCATCTTTGGGGTAATAAGTCTTTCTATTGCCGGATCATTTGCTAAGTTAATATACATTACACTTTTTTCAATGGCTCCGGTTCTTCTAAAATCAGTTATAAAAAAATTAGCTTCTTCGAAGGTTATCCCCATAGCTGCAAATACTACTGAAAAACTTTCTTCTTTCCCCAATACCTTAGCCTGACGGGCAATCTGTGAGGCAACTTTGGCATGGGGAAGTCCGGAACCGGAAAATATAGGTAGTTTCTGTCCTCTAACTAATGTATTCAGAACATCAATAGAAGAGATTCCTGTTTGTATAAAATCATTAGGGTAATCTCTAGCATAAGGATTTAAAGGACTACCATTAATGTCCAATCTCTTTTCAGGAATAATTTTAGGACCTTTATCAATCGGTCTCCCGGATCCATCAAAAATTCTACCTAACATATCAGTAGATACGGGTATTTCAAGAACTCTACCCAAAAAACGTACTTTAGTATTAGATATGTCAATTCCTGTAGTTCCCTCAAACATTTGGACAATTGCCTTATCCTCGGAAACTTCCAAGACTTGGCCTCTTCTTTTTTCTCCGTCTGATAATTCTATTTCCACTAATTCATCATATTTAACATTTACTATTTTATTAACAATGATTAGAGGACCATTAACTTCTGTAATGGTTGAATATTCTTTAATCATAATCATTCATCCTTTCCGACTTTATTGGATGTGAGGGATTCGATTTCTTTTTCTATTTCATTTTTTATTTTTTGGAATTCATCTAAATTATCTTCCGGTATAAATTTAGATCTTATAATCTTATTTCTTACTGATAATTGATTTAATTGTTCATTAGAAATATCTTCTTCTGTGATGGCTTTTTTTGCTTTTTTATGAAATAAAATAATTAACTTCAACATTAAATATTGCTTTTTCATAGAAGTATAGGTATCAATTTCGTCAAAGGCATTTTGATGTAAGAAATCTTCCCTGATTGAACGAGCAGTGTCCAAAGTCAAACGTTCGATTTTTGATAATGCATCAATACCCACTAGCCGAACAGTTTCCTCTAATTCTGATTCTTCCTGAAGAATGCTCATTGATGCAATCCTGGTATTAATGAAATCCTTGTTGATTTCATCTTTAAAAAAATTGCTTAACTGATCCAGATACAAAGAATAGCTCTTTAACCAATCGATTGCAGGAAAATGTCTTTTATAGGCTAATTTATCTTGCAAACTCCAATAGACTTGCACAGTACGTAAAGTATTTTGAGTAACCGGTTCAGATAAATCTCCACCAGGTGGAGATACAGCTCCGATTACACTAATAGTTGCTTCTTGTTCTTTAGAGGATAAACATTTTACTCTACCTGATCTTTCATAGAAGCTAGCAATTTTTGTCCCTAAATATGCCGGATACCCTTCTTCGCCAGGCATTTCTTCCAACCTACCAGATATTTCTCGCATTGCCTCAGCCCATCTTGAGGTTGAGTCAGCCATTAGAGCAACATTGTATCCCATATCTCGATAATATTCTGCAATTGTTATTCCTGTATAGACGGATGCTTCCCTCGCCGCCACAGGCATATTAGAAGTATTGGCAATTAATACAGTTCTTTCCATTAATGGCTTTCCTGAGTTGGGATCAATTAATTCAGGAAATTCAAGTAAAACGTCTGTCATCTCATTCCCTCTTTCCCCGCAACCAATAAAAACAATAATTTCTGCATTACACCATTTGGAAAGTTGATGTTGTACTACGGTTTTACCACTACCGAAGGGTCCGGGAATACAGGCTGTACCACCTTTTGCAATAGTGAACAATGTATCAATGACCCTTTGTCCTGTAATCAGAGGTTCGTTAGGGGGCATTTTTTCTTGATATGGCCGCATTTTTCTGACTGGCCATTTTTGTAACATTTGAACATCATGAATCTTACCGGACTTATCTTTGATCTTAGCAATAGTGTCCGTAACCTTAAAACTTCCTTCGTTAATGCTTTCTATTGTTCCCTGAAGTCCAATCGGAACCATTATACGATGTTCAACAATTGAAGTTTCTTGAACTATTCCCAACCAGTCACCAGAACTAACTTCTTCTCCCTTTTTTTTAGATGGTTTAAAGTCCCACTTTTTTGTTTTATTTAAACTCTCAGCTTCTACTCCTCTGGTGATAAAAGCACCTTCATTTTTAAATATTATATCTAAAGGTCTTTGAATTCCATCATAAATTGATTTAATCAGACCGGGTCCTAATTCAACACTTAATGGTAAATCAGTAGTATAAACAGGTTCCCCTGGTCCAATACCAGAAGTCTCTTCATAAACCTGAATAGTGGCTCTATCTTCGTTTAATTCGATTATCTCACCAATAAGCTTACCTTCACTAACTTTTACCACATCATACATTTTGGCCCCTTTTAATCCACCTGCAATTACAACCGGTCCTGAAACTTTAACAATCTTGCCTGTATTTTGTTGCATATTATCCCTCTTTTCTAAACAAAATATCTGTACCCACCGCTTTTTCAACATTTTTTCTTAAAATGTCTAAACTAAGAGTAGTTTCTTTCGTACGATTGGGAAGTATACATATAGTCATTGTTGATAGTTTTTGATATTCTACAATTTTTTCAAATATTTTTTGAGCAATATCGTTAGTAATAAAAGTAATTGAATAGTTATTTCTATCGCAATCCCTTAATGCTTTTATCGCTCCTTCGGAATCAGTTACTGGAAACAATTGTAATCCAATTAAGCTAAAACCGATAATAACTTCTTTCTCTCCGATTAGTGCTATATTAGACATAACTATTCCTTATATTTTTTCTAATGATATCTTTTGGCAATAGATATCTTTTACCGTTTAATATCATTCGAATATTTTTTACATCATTT
Organism: Candidatus Atribacteria bacterium; assembly: GCA_018402425.1. Lineage (GTDB taxonomy): Bacteria > Atribacterota > Phoenicimicrobiia > Phoenicimicrobiales > Stramentimicrobiaceae > Oleincola > Oleincola secundus. The sequence continues at coordinate 8,644 of JAGYIZ010000060.1, forward strand.
TCCTTAGCATAATAATATGCAATAACACTTTCCAGTCCAAAGGAATTATACCTGCCAATTTTTAACAAATTTAATAAAAAATTATCGCTGAGACGTTCAATTTCCAGCAAAGAATTTTCTTCCTGCCAATGTTTAATCCCACTTTCCACTAGGGAAGAATAGTCAGTTTTTTCAAAATAGTTTGGCCATGAATGAACAGAATTTTCATAAATATTTATTATCTTTTGGGGAGAAAAGTTACCATATTTTATTAATATTTCAGATAAGTTTGCTTTCTTAATATGTCTAACTTTAC
>JAGYIZ010000061.1 GCA_018402425.1 Candidatus Atribacteria bacterium
GTGCTGGTGAGATAAAACTCCACTGTTATTTTATTTATTTTTTATTTCTTTGAGAATTATAGTACGAACATTTTTTAAATTCAAGTAGAAAATGTATTCTTCTCATTATCTTTTTTATAATTAGCATTTTTTGAATTTCCTATTAAAAAAATTGGAAAAAGAAACAACATATCAGTTATAATTATTTGTAAGCTAAATATCATTTTAGCTACAGAGTTATTTAAATCAAAACAAAATCTTAACAAAGAAAGTAGAGCATTATTATAAATGGATAAAAAGTTAACAAAAGCTTTGAAAGCATATAAAAATATGGATTTTATTAATAGCGGAGATGCCCGGGTTATCCGTATTCTGGCAGAATTATTAGAACCTATGCAACGTTTCCGTAAGCATAATATTAATGATACGATTGTCTTTTTCGGTTCAGCTCGTACCAAGTCTCCGGTAGAAGCCAAAAAATATCTGGAACGAGTAAAAGAACGCATTATGTCAGCAGATAGTCAGGACAGTGAAGAACTACAAAGCGAGCTGGAATTTGCTCAAAACCAGGTTTTTCTTTCCCGATATTATAATGATGCAGTAGAACTGGCAAAACGTCTAACCAGTTGGTCTAAGTCCCTGGATTCAAAATCTCCTTTCATTGTTTGTTCGGGAGGTGGATTGGGAATGATGGAAGCCGCAAACAGAGGTGCCAGAAAAGCAGGCGGAAAATCTATTGGCTTAAATATCAGTATCCCGATGGAACAATATCCTAATCAATACATATCACCGGAATTAAATTTTGAGTTTCATTATTTCTTTATGCGTAAGTTTTGGTTTGTTTTTCTGGCCAAGGGGCTGGTTATCTTCCCCGGTGGTTTCGGAACACTGGATGAACTATTTGAAGTACTTACTCTACTTCAAACCAAAAAATTAACCAAACGGCTTCCTATTATTATCTATGGTTCAGAATACTGGAATAAAATTATCGATTTTAATGCAATGGTTAAATATGGAACAATATCTAAAAAAGCACTTGATTTATTCAAATTCTGTGACACAGTAGACGAAGCCTTTGCATGTTTAACAGCAGAACTCACAGAACTATATTTAAATCAGTCATAATTTTTACTAATTATTAATAAAATTATTATCGAACCGGTGGATCGTATAAAGGTATAAGATATTGTTCTCTTTCCTCTTTAAAATGTTGCAGAACAGGTTGATAGGAGGCTTCAATCTGTTCTGGACTTACTCTATCTTCCAGATAATGGCCAATTTTATCGGTACCCATAATCTTGTCGAACATTACAATGCTATTAGATGTGCTTTTGGGAACATGAAAATCTCCCAACATAAAGGCATATGCCAGAGCGTAGATACCGCTTTTAGCCGGATTAAAGATATAGGGGTCATAAATTTCCAGTCGTACACCTCCTGCTGTATCGTGTTCTTCCGGAATATAATTAACTCCAGGAAGCCCTGCTGAATTTAGCAATTCAGCATAACGAATAGAATCCAGGCCTTTTCCGCCAATCCAACGAAACTGGTTTCTCTGAAAAACTCCCGTCCCCTCTCCTAAACCGGTAGCCATATATCCATATAAGGAAGTAATATCAGGGATGTTGGGGGAAGTTTGGACAAAAGGAAGACCCGTATCATCAAAAGACATGTTACGATGATAACCATCCATAACAATAACGGTTAAATCAGCCCCTATACTTCGATTATAAAAACCCGCTAACTCTCCGGTGGTCATGCCATGAGCCATGGGAATATTATCTACTCCCATAAAAGATTTAAATTTATCTTCCATTACCGGTCCTTCTACAATCGTACCCCCTAAAGGATTAGGACGATCCAAGACAATAATTGGTTTATTATATTTTTCCGCCGCTATCATACAATACTGTAGAGTAGACATATAAGTGTAGCTACGAGCACCGATATCCTGAATGTCAAAAAGCAGCACTTCTATTTTTAGCAACATCTCCTCAGTAGGCATCCTGGTACTACCATAAAGACTATAAACAGGAATATCATAATGGGGGTGATTATAGGAATTTACCCGAGCTCCCGCTCTTGCAGTTCCGTCAAGTCCATGTTCAGGAGCATAAAGGGCAATAAGTCTTACTCCTTTAGTAGCAAGAAGTTTATCAATAAAACTAACTCCCCTGCTATCTACACCTGTTTGATTGGTAATCAATCCCACATTTTTACCGTCAATAAGGTGATAGCAGTCATCAAGCAAAACTTCATTGCCCAGCTTTACCGGTATCTCATTGCTTGTTGAAGTAATAGATAATAATTGTACAAATATTATAATACCCAGTAAAAATAATACTTTTATACATTTGTCACTTTAAACTTATTCTAAAATTATCAGCACTTTTTTCATGGACAAATTTTTACCTTTCCTTATAAGTACCAATCTCCAGAAGTATGTACTTTGAAAAATAACTTATATTTATATTAAAATAATATGTCATAGATTAATTAATATTGCAAGAACATTTCAATCTGAAAAAAGTATCACTTTTTAATAGTAATTATTACTATGTAATAACTATTCTTGACAATCCTTAACTATTTTGGTAATATTTAATAAAAATATTTGACATAACAAATATAATGTTTTAACTTGATGTTAATAACTTACTGATTTCTCTACAAAGGATTGAATAATTATGACAAATAACAGATATTTCTTAAGATCAGTAGCTCACTGTTCTGAAGGCTGTTGACTAAGCCTGCACTATTCATTTTAAAATGAATAGTGCAGTTGTATTTTAATTGACTTATCATTAATTCTATAACGGAAAGACTAGGAGTATTTATGAATAATAATTTTTCTTTTCAATCCGTAATATTTGATCTTGACGGTGTTGTTACCAAAACTGCTACAGTCCATGCACATGCCTGGAAAAAAACTTTTGACGAATACCTAAAATTAAGGGAAATAAGAGACAGGGAAACATTTAAAGAATTTACCTACCAGGAAGATTATTTAAATTTTGTAGACGGTAAACCCCGTTACATGGGAGTAAAAAATTTTTTAGAATCACGCGGCATTCACCTTCCCTTCGGGAATCCTTTAGACTCTCCGGATAAAGAGACTATTTGCGGCATTGGAAATAAAAAGAACCAACTGTTTAATGAACTATTACAAGAAGAAGGAGCAGAAGTCTTTTATTCCACTATCACACTTATAAAGAATTTGAAAGAGAACGGAATCAAAATTGGGGTGGCCTCCTCTTCTAAAAATTGCCTGCCAATACTCAAGTCAGTCAACCTAGAACATCTCTTTGAATCAAGAGTCGATGGTGTAGTATCTGCAAAACTCAACCTTAAGGGGAAACCAGAGGGAGATATATTCGTAACAGCAGCAAAAAAATTAGCTGCCCTTCCTGAAAATTCAGTAGTGGTTGAAGATGCTTCTTCGGGTGTTGAAGCAGGCAGAAACGGTGGATTCGGCCTGGTATTAGGAGTTGCCAGGGAAAATAATTTTGAAGAACTGGCAAAACATGGAGCAGATTTGGTTGTTTCGGATTTAGAAGAAATCGACATTCAAATAATCGAGGACTGGTTTCATAAAAAACCTAAACCCTTCTTTCAATGCTTTAATACACTCGAAAAAGCACCGGAGCTATTTCCAAAAGAACATGTGAAAGGCAAAAAAATATTCGTCAACCCTTTCTATAAACGCACCGGTAAATCTGTAATTAATACCGATAAAAAACTGGTTTTCTTCCTCGATTATGACGGAACCCTTACTCCTATCGTAGAAAGTCCTGAATTGGCCGTTATTTCCGAAGAAATGAAACAAACAGTAGAAAAATTAGCCAAAATCCATACAGTGGCTATAGTTAGCGGAAGAATGAGAGAAGATGTTCAAAACCTGGTAGGCATTAAGGGGATATTCTATGCCGGTAGTCACGGATTTGATATTAAAGGACCAGGCGGCTTTAGTATGATTCATCCGATTGCTAAAAAAACTATTCCACTTGTTGCTGAAATCATCGAACAATTGAAAGAAAGATTTCAAAATATCGAAGGTGCACTGGTTGAAGAAAAAAAATTCAGCGTAGCAGCCCATTATCGTAAAGTAAAAAAACAGGCGGATTTACAATTCATAGAGGAAACCGTTAATAATATAATTAAAAAATATGATGAACTTAAACTATTAAAAGGAAAAAAAGTTTTCGAAATTCTACCAAATATAGACTGGAATAAAGGAAAAGCTGTAAGATGGATTATGGATGCCCTGGAAATTCCCTGGGAGACAACCTCTGCCTTTTACATCGGAGATGATACAACAGATGAATATGCTTTTAGAACTATTATTACCAGAGGCACTGCCATCATGGTTACAGACGAACCTTCAAATCCTTCGACAGCTGACTTCCAACTAAATTCACCAGAAGAGGTAAAAAAATTCTTTGAACAAGTTATTACAATTGCTACTAATAAAGAGTAATTTCAATGGTTACCATGGCACTTCTTCCTGGTCTCTGGAATATTTTAACTTTGAACCAGGCCAGGAAAAACTAAGAGAAGCTTTGTGTACATTAGGAAATGGCTATCTGGGAACCAGGGGAGCTTTTACAGAGGCTTCTGCTTCAAGAATCCACTATCCTGGTACTTATCTTGCAGGAGTATTTAATAAATTAGAAAGTCATATTTCCGGTAAAACTATTGCTAATGAAGACCTTGTTAATTGTCCTAACTGGCTTCCTTTAACCTTTAAAACCGGAGAAGACCAGGAATGGATTACCCCATCCCCTAATCATATTATTTCTTATTACCAGAAACTGGATTTCAAAGAAGCAGCACTAATAAGAAACTATAAAATCAAAGAACAATCCGGTAAAATTACCTCAATTGAAACCAGGAGAATTGTCCATAGGGGGGAAATGCACCTGGTAGCTCAGGAATATTCCATCACACCGGAAAATTACAATGCGGAAATTATTGTTCGAACCGGATTAGACGGCAATGTTGAAAATAAAGGAGTAGAAAGATACGGTGACCTTAATTCACTGCACCTTGCTCACGATGAAGTTGGCAATTTTTTGGATAATGGTATTTATTTATCAGTAGGTACCAATCAATCTGATATCAAGATTGCCCAGGCTTCTTCTCTTTCTATTAGCAATAACGGCAAAGAAATAAAACCAATTGCTATTGATACCAAAAAAGAAGAAAAAACCATCTTCCAGGAATATAGAATCAAAGTCAACAAAAAACAGAAATATATAATCGATAAAAATGTCTCTATATATACCTCCCAGGATAAAGATACTGATAATCCTCTAAAAAGTGCCATTGAATCAGCAAAAAAGTGCCCCAACTTTACATCTCTCTATGAATCCAATAAAAAAGTATGGTCTGATTTATGGAATATGTTTGATATTAAGGTTGAGGGGCATACCTTTTCCCAAAAAGCTTTGAGGCTGCATATTTTTCATCTTTTAGAAACTGCTTCTATTCATAATACCAAATTAGATGTGGGAATTCCTGCCAGAGGATTATCCGGTGAAGCATATCGCGGACATATTTTCTGGGATGAAATTTTTATCCTGCCTGTCTACGATTTCCGTATTCCGGAAATTACCCATTCTACCCTACTCTACCGTTATAGAAGATTGGGACAGGCTAGAAAATATGCCAGCGAAAATGGTTACAAAGGAGCAATGTTCCCCTGGCAAAGCGGCTCCACCGGGGAAGAAGAAACCCAAATTATTCATCTTAATCCACAATCGGGAAAGTGGGGACCAGATAACAGCAGGAACCAAAGGCATATTTCCTTTGATATTGCTTATAGCCTATGGGAACACTGGAAGATAACCAAAGATATTAAATTCTTATCCGAATATGGGGCAGAACTTTTTCTTTCCATTGCTAAATTCGGTGCAAGCTTAACAGATTATGATTCGAAAGATAAAAGATATCATACAATAGGCTTAATGGGACCGGATGAATTTCATGAAAAACTCCCCGGAGCCTCAGAAGCCGGCCTAAAAGACAATGCTTATACCAATATTATGATTGTTTGGACTTTAAAAAGAGCGCTCTATTTACTTTCCTCTATACTGCCGGATAAACGTAAAAAAGAACTGCTTAAAAAATTAGAAATTAATGAAGATGAATTAAAGCTCTGGGAAGATATCACTAAGAAAATAAAACTCATTATCAATGCAGAAGGCATCATAAGCCAGTTTGACGGATACTTTCAATTAAAAGAATTGAACTGGAAAGCTTATAGAAAAAAATACAAGAACATACAAAGAATGGATAGGATTTTAAAAGCAGAGGGTAAATCACCTAATGATTACAAGGTAGCCAAACAAGCTGATACACTTATGCTGCCTTATTTATTTCCTATCTCGGAACTGAAAGAAATTTTTAATGGTCTGGGTTATGAATTTAATATGGATATTCTCAGAAAAAATTATCAATATTATGTTCAAAGAACTTCGCACGGCTCCACATTAAGCAAGGTGGTTCATTGTTATTTATCAGATATTTTGGGACAAACCAAACAATCATGGAAATGGTATTGTGAAGTTTTAAACTCTGACATCAATGATATTCAAGGTGGAACTACCCCTGAAGGGATTCATACCGGGGTGATGGGGGGCTCGGTGTATATCGCTATAAAAAGATATGCCGGTGTTGACCTGATTAATGGTATAATAAATGTAGATCCTGATATACCCAAAAAATGGAAGCATATTTACTTCAAGATTAAATATAAAGATGTTTGGTACATTTTTGAAATAGAAAAACACAAAATTATCATCCAACTATCAGCTACAAAAACAAAACCGAAAGAATATCGGGAAAAAATCATTATTCGTAACAAGGAATACCTTTTCAGCCTGAATCAAAAACACGTTATTTGTCTCAAAAGAAACGGAGAGATAAATGGTTAAAAAACAAATACTTATTGTTGACGGAGATATTACACTTTCTGAAAGATTAAAAAGAAACCTGGAAAACGAAAAATACAATGTTGATGCTGTCTATCATGGCAGTGAGGCCTTGATGGTTTTAAAAAGAAAATGGGTGGATTTAATTATTTCTTCCATTACCCTACAGGGTGGAATGAATGGCATACAGCTTTTACAGGAATTAAAAGAACACAAGGATTGCAAAAAAATACCAATCATATTACAAACAAGCAAAGTCAACATGAAGGAAACAGCAAAATATCTGGGGGTTAAATTGTTTGTGACTAAACCCTACCAAATGAGCGATTTTATAAAACAAGTACAAGAATTACTGGAAAATAAATAACAATATTTTTTGATAAGGTATGAGGTGTATGAAATGGAAAATGATAAAAGATTGAACCTACAAGAGTTGACAGAAAAATTAAAACAAATCAAAGCAAAAGACATCATGACCAAGGATGTTATTACAGTAGCAAAAGATGAAACATTGGCAGATGTAGCTGAACTGATGATCAATAAGAGGATTAGTGGCTTCCCTGTTCTAGAAGATGATAAAATTATTGGTATCATCACTGCTGATGACCTTTTTCTAGTAATGGATATGATAAAAACAGGTGAAATACTAGAAAATAACAGTCAAGGCTGTTCTTCAAAAGTGAGTTTTGCCATGTCTACAGAAGCAATCACTGTCAATCCTGATACTAACTTGGATGAAATCATCGCATTAATGAAATACAGAAATGTTCATACTCTACCTATAACCAAGAATAATGAACTGATTGGTGTAATAGGTCGAAGAGATGTATTTAAATGTTTTTATTTTGCTGTCAAAGATTGTTGTATGTAGTAAAACAGGAGAAATATTAAAGGATAAGATAATCATAAGGGGTCAAATCTTTATTATTGATAATTTATTCCTTATTCTTCTTACTAAATTACTTAAATCACCATCATTATCCTTAGCTATTTTACTTCGCAATCTTTTTCTTCCCACACTAACTGTACTATAATCCAGATCTAATATCTTTCCTATTTCGCTACCTTTTAAACCTGCATAGCTGTACAACATTTCCATTAATATCTGTCGCTTGCTGCCTTTTCCTTTTTTGATAGATTCTATATCTTCTCCTATTTCCTGACAAACTATTTTTATCACATCTTCGGTTAAGCAGTAATTATATATTTTCCTTATTGAGGGTATTTCCTTATGTTTTTTACTTAAATATTTTTCTTTTATTTTTTTTACAAAATTCTCATCTCCCAAGAGACAACCACCTACAATATTTTTTTTCATTTCTATCTCACTTCCAATATCACTTTGCAATGTTTTCCAATAATTCTTTCTTCCTCTTTTAGTGTCCCCTCCATAATCTGATAGTACAGTTTTATAATCTATAAATGGTTCTCTTTGATTGATATCAATATAACCCTTTAAGCTACTCCATTTGAATTCTTTTAGATGTTTTTCCTTCTCAAGATAAGAGGAATCTTGATATTTTATTACCCTGACTGGGTTTAAATGAATATATCGAGAAAGAATATTTAGATAGTTTTCCTTCTGTACAATTATGCTTTTATATCTTCCCTGGTAAAGATGTCCCACACGATTATAGTTTTTATTATAATAATAGGTATAAGTAATGTTAAACTGTCGCATAAATTCATTGATATTTGCAAGTGGGGTTTCTAATAAAAAGTGAAAGTGATTGGGCATGATTACATAACTGTAGAGAATAATATTATATATTCGAAGTGACTCTTTGAGTATTTTTAAAAATTTAAAGCGATCTTGATCACTCTTAAAAATCAATCGTCTCTCATTACCCCGGGAAGTAATATGGTATATAGCACCTTCGTATTTAATTCTAAGTGACCTTGCCATGTTTTTACTTTAATAAAAAATAGCTTAATTTTCAATGATAAAGATTTGACCCCTAGTTCTTACATTTAACAGAGGAAAAT
>JAGYIZ010000062.1 GCA_018402425.1 Candidatus Atribacteria bacterium
ATAATTATTTACTACAAATTTTGGTCTGCTTACATATGTTTTAATAGATTTTTCTTTAAAGATTTGGTCCCGAATTTTTAATTCATCTATACCTTCTAAATACAACAGAATTGCTTCTTTCAAATTTTCATTTGCCTCTTCCACAGTATCACCAAAAGAAGATACATCAAATTCCGGACAGGTTGCAATATATTGATTGTTTTCTTTTTTTATAATATGCGTCACTACGATGTACAATTTTTTGCCATTTTTTTTCATATTTCTATTCTCCTTTAGCTTCTATATATTGACCAAAGCTAAAGATAACCTCCTGAAGTAATTAAATAATAGAATATCCATATGGATTTGTCAATTAGAGTTAAACCATTTAGAATATTAGATTGGAAAAGATTTTATCAAAAGAAGTAAAAAAAGCCTTCAAGAATTTGGCCGGGATACCCAGACAAAATTATTGTCCTGGACAAACTCCTTCTTAAGCCACAAATGTTCCTCTGTCCATATGTTCTTATTCTGGCATAAAGAAAGTTATTTGACTATCCTGATGGTTCAGATTATTTTATTATCAAGTTAGCTGGAGTGTTATTTTTCAATTATAGACCCCATATCTCTGCTTAGTACAAGTTATTGAGCTAGTACAACGGTCCACTTTATCATTAAGGGACCTGAAATGCTCTAGGATTTGTGGGCCATTTCAAGCTAATGGCCCACAACTTCAAGTCATTTTACCGTTACTTCAAAAAAACCGGGAAAGCCCCCCTTTCTTTATCTTTTTTTTCCGCCTGCTCAGCCATTTGTTTGGTTTCAAACGGTGGCAGGCGTGTTACGGGTGTTTGTAACCCGTAAGTTTATCTGGTAGAATCATGCTATTAATTTATGATAAACCTTTAGAAGGGGCATTTATGATATTTTCAGTGAATCAATCAAGTCTTTTACCGATTAATACGATTATTTTATTTGCAGTGATCTTTGTGTTTTTCTCACTTATCTTACTATTTTCATTCATTACATTAAGAAGGAAATTACAGGGGAAAAGAATTAAAATATTGAGTGTTTGGACTGTTGGTTGGTTACTAGCAGCACTGCTCTTGTTTAACACAGGTTTTTTTGGCAGCTATATTGATGTAGAAGCTGCTAAAAGCAAAACATACAGCAGAGAGGAATTAGTTCAGGATCTAAAGCAAATTGAAACTACTATTATGGATGAAAATCCTCTTTTCTTTGCCGATAGAGAAATATTGAAATCAGATTTTATAAAAACTTATGATCTGATTGAAGATAAAATGACAGAGTTAGAATTTTATAGACTGATTAACCCTTTGGTTACAAATGTTAATTGCGGCCATACAAACTTATATATTTCAGAGGCATTGGAAAATAATAGAGAAGAAAAAGCAAAGTTTTTCCCATTGAAAGTAACTCTTTTAAATGATGAACTTTTTGTATTAGAAGATGACCAGGAAAGTGGTATTAAGGCAGGCAATAGAATTAAATCGATCAATGGTTTGAGCAGCAAAAAAATTATAGAAAAGTTAATTGAAAATATTAGTGGTGACGGAGATGGTGAAGCAAAACAGAGATATATTTTAAGCAAATATTTTAACAGCAGATTTTACGATTTTGTTGATAATTCAGATGAATTTAGAGTTGAGTATCTTAACCAGGATGGGAATAATAAAACTACTAATTTAAGCGCAGAGCAAAATAGTAATTACAACTTAAACTCCTGGAGTCTTCACTTTGCAGATTATAGGGATGGAAATTACTATGATCAGGAAATATTTAATGATTATGCTCTGCTTGAGGTAAATGTTTTTATGCAGGAAAAAGAAGAAAAATTTGATTCTTTTTTAGAGGGATTTTTCTTAAATTTAAAAGAGAAAGAAATCTCAAATTTAATTATAGACCTCAGAGGAAACTTTGGAGCCAATCCATTTATGTCAAAAACATTACTTTCTTATCTAGTTAATAAAGAAACTGACTATTTTACTGATGACCTCCCTTTTCTCCAAAGATTATTAGGATTTACAGATCCAATTAAAGCTGCTGAAAACAATTTTGAGGGAGAATTGATTCTTATAACAGATGGAGCAAATTTTTCAACTGCCGCTCATTTCTGTTCATTTTTTAAATATCATAAACTTGGTACTATATTGGGAAGTGAAACTGGTGGATCATATGTCTGTAGCGATAGTTCAAAAGATATAGTCTTAAACAACACCCGGATGCGTCTTCATTATTCTACTCTGGTATACGAACTTGTGGTAGAAGGTCTACCCAAAAATAAAGGAATTGAACCGCATATAACTGTAAAAGAGGATATTAATACCATTTTAAACAGGAGAGACCCTCAGTTGGAACGTTCTTTAGAACTTTTAGGAATAATGTAATTTAGAAGAAAGCATATTTTTGGGGTCAGGTCTTCACAGGCTGACCCCCTTTAATTTATTTTTAATCCCCATAACCACTTTGCTCCTTTTTCTTTTTTTCCAGTTATTTTATTATACTGGAAGTCTTATTTTTTTAGAAATATGTCCAGTGGTTGGGGTGCAATCCAGATTATTCTATAATTGAGTGTTATTTTTCAATTATAGATCCCATATCCTACTAAATATCCTACTACTGTGTTTTAATTTTGGTTAAAAATCTAATTCTCTGAAGAATTGTTTGACATCATCGAAAGTTTTCGATGCATAGATCTTATGCTTTATTTCTTTTACATAAGGTCTACCGAAAGCAAGATATCTTGTGAAAGCTTTTATCCTGAGAAGTCTTAATTCAGGCGGGTAATATTCTTCCACAAGAGCCATTAGCCTTTCATTGATATCCTTTTTATATTCGGAGCTGGGCATTTCATTCTGCATTTCGACAAATATAAACGGATTATTTATTGCTCCCCTGCCAATCATTATTCCATCTACTATATTTAATCTTTCCAATGCTTCATCCCGGTTTAAAATATTTCCGTTCCCGATAATCTTTAAACCTGACCGCTCTTTAATTCTCTCTGCATATTCCCACCTTGCTTTCGAACCATACTTGTCCGTTTTTAGCTTGAAATGAACAGTAACGGCATCAACCCCCTCATTCTCAAGTACTTTTAGTATCTCGAATACATTCTCCTGTTCAAATCCAAGCCTTATTTTTACCGTGAAAGGGATGCTGATTATTTTCCTGACCTTTTTGCAAATCTCTCCAATTTTTTTTGGATCTTTGAGTAAAGCTGCACCTGCCCTCTTTTTTATAACCTTCCGTGCCGGACACCCCATATTTATATCTATCCCGGAAAAATCAGTTTCCTCTTCAATATATTTTACCGCATCTATGAATGGCTCTGGTTCACTTCCTAAAAGTTGGATAAACTGCGGAGTTTTAAAATCGAATGACTTGATCATTGATAGGGTTTTCTTATGTTTCCTTCTGAGCCCTTCCGCAGAGATTAGTTCAGTTACCATAAGTCCTACTCCACCAATCTCATCAACGACCCTTCTGAAAACAATATCAGTGAGGGATGCCATAGGAGCTAGTATAGTCCGGTGTTTTAAGTGCAGATTACCGATCTTAAGATTTTCCATCATGACTTATTAAATGAAATTATGTGGTCAGACTTTGCAATATAATTTTTCATATTCTCCCTTGATTCCTTTAATCCCTCTGCTCACTGTAGAATGTGTCATTAGAGGGTTCTTTATCACACTTCAAAAATATATATATTTACCTTATTGAATCACCGGCAGCGGTTAAAGCAATTAGTGTTTTCCAATTTTCTACATCTTAATATTAATACCATAAAAAGTTTATAAAATCCTTCTTTTTGAAAGAAAAGTTTTTAGTTTTTAGATAGAAAAGAAAGGGATGGATTCCCACTCTCCGATCAGGTCGAGGAGAAGTTTCGTGGGAATGACAAATGGGGAAAATTTGTAAAGTCTGTGGGGAAATTTCTTCTTACAGGGTTTATTGGGGTCTATAATTTCCTCTAAAATAAGTAATCATCATCAGAAGAGAAGATGTTTTGTTGGTTTGTACCTCTGGTTATGATGTTATAGATACCGGTACTGCTTTTGATACGGGCTACCCTTGGCATAGGGGACTCCTGTTGGAATAAGATAATTTATAAAAATATTCTATAATATAAGAGAAAAGCTGTCAAACAGAGAACCGTCCCCTGTATCATTACAAATGCTTTCTAATAACAAATAGTAAGTCAGGCCATGACACAAAAAAGACCTTACTCAGCATGTCCTGAAACTGCCCTGACAGATATTCTTTCCTGTATCTTAACAGGGCAAGCTGATGAAGATGCACACAGTAAAAGACGGAAAAGCAGCACAAGAAGAGGGTATGCTCTGAAATGATTTATTTGAGAACATGAAAGCGAAATAACGAAATAACAGAATAAGAATTGTATTTTTCGAAAACTTCCCTCTCCCCTCGGAGGGAGAGGGTTAGGGTGAGGGGGATAATTTCACCCCCACCTTTATCCTCCCCCCTCAAGGGGGAGGAAATAAAAAAAGAGTCAATCCATTCATCAATTTGTGGGAATAAGTGGATGAGATTGCTTCGTCACTTTGTTCCTCGCAATGACGAAATAGTATCGGGTATCGAGTGTGCGCCAAGAAAGCTTGGCAGTTCTTGCCGGTTAAAGTCCGGATTAGGCAAAGGTTAGCCACCAGCCTAACACCTATACCACATGCAGGAGGGTAACCGAATGTATGAAGCTGGTAGACGGGAGTTATCAGGCCGTAACGCAAGTGAAGGTATTGAGCCCCGAAATTCGAATAGTCGGGAGAGCCGACAGTGTACTCGTACTGGAAGGCAGTATATTGTTTAAACGAAAGAGGCAAGTTTAACAATGCTCCCCGGGGTCTGAGGCCATGGCATGATAACCAAGGGAATTGTCAGGAACTTGGGAGAACCAGACTATCCCCATAGAAGGGTAATCTGCAAACAACCAGAAAACGGGAGGATGTAGAGACGATAGGCTGGTAGTCGGACTAACTCATAGTACTCTTGAGGACGGGAAAGCCGGCCACCTGGGGAAGGGGTTAGCACTAATACGTAAAGGAGAGGAGAAACATATGCTGTCTACTAAGGCAGGAAAGATTGTATCTACTGAGGTACAATTTGATATGCAAACAAAACTGAACCTTATAACCGAACATACTATTAAAGACAAAGACTTTAAATTTACCAGTCTTGCGCATTTACTAAACGAGATATCACTAAAAGAATGTTTTCATATGTTGAAGAAGAACAAAGCACCCGGTCAGGATAAGGTAACCTATGAGGAATACGGAGATTACCTCTTTACCAACATACAGAAATTAGTAAAGAGGATGAAAGCAGGCAAATATTATCCGCAACCGGTAAGAAGGGTCTACATACCCAAAGGAGAAGGTAAGAAAAGACCTCTGGGAATACCAGCACTGGAAGATAAGATAGTGCAAATGGGAATAACCAGAATACTAAATGCCATATTTGAGCCGAACTTCCTGGACTGTTCCTACGGGTTTAGAACCGGAAAAAGTTGTCATCAAGCATTAAAACAGTTAGACAACAGCATAATGACCAAACCGGTAAGCTACCTAATAGATGCCGACATACACAACTTCTTCGATAATGTAGACCATGACTGGATGATGAAGATGCTTGAGGAGAAGATAGCGGATAAGAATTTACTTAAGATCATAAAGAAATTCCTCAAAGCAGGAGTAATGGAAGCAGGAAAGCTATACCAGACAGAAGCAGGGACACCGCAAGGTGGTCTCATTTCACCGACCTTAAGCAACATCTACCTCCACTATATACTTGATTTATGGATGGAGAAGATAGTAAAAAGGGATACATCCGGATATGTGGAGCTGTTGCGCTATTGTGATGATTTCATAGTCTTGGTGCAGTACAAGAATGAAGCTAAAAAGATATTAGAAGAACTTGCTAAACGGCTAAACAAATTTGGACTTGACCTGTCCAAGGAGAAGACCAGGCTGATTGATTTTGGAAGGTATGCGAATGTAAATGCGAATGACAAGAAACCGGATACCTTTGATTTCCTGGGATTCACTCACTTTAGCGACAAGACCAGAAAAGGCAAATTCAAGGTAGGTAGAAAGACCAGGAGGAAGAAGTTTACCCTAAGCTTAAAGGAGATGAATAGCTGGCTGAAGGCAATAAGGAACAGGGTTAAAGCCAAAGAGTGGTGGAAGATAGTATCTGCCAAATTAAGAGGACACTATGAATACTACGGTATAAGCGGTAATGGTACTGCAATCAAAGACTTTTACCAATTAACCCTTAAACTTATATTCAAATGGATTAACAGGCGGAGCCAGAAGAAGAGCTTGAACTGGAAACAGTTCATAAACTATCTTAAATATTATCCGCTGCCTTTACCTAAAATCAAACATAATATCTATATCTTTAATAGTGTATAAGTGAGTATTAGTGAAGAGCCGGATGTGGGAAAACTACAAGTCCGGTTCTGTGAGGGGTGAGCTATAATTTAGCTAGGGAACTAATATTGTGACACTTCCCGAAGGAAACAGGAAGTAAACAGGGAATACAAAGCCGTTCCTAAGGTTGAGAGACACTCATCTACTCGACATGTAGTATCGAGTCCAAATTAGTCTTTGGTCATTAATATTTAGTATTTGGTAAAAAAATTAAGACACTTTTTTATTGATCGCAGCCCATTGCAATATTGATTTGCATCCTTACACTATTGCATTGGCTGTTTCTCAGCACTTGTTACTATATTTATACTCGACGGATTTTAACGTTATATGCCATATGGACTTTGACTCAATACATATGACGCAAGACGAAATTGTCATTGCGAACACTATGACTTTGTCAAGCACTTTTTACATACATAGGATGGATGCTCAGAACGATGGTCTTTGATATGCCTGGTATTATCATGAATCTCCTCACTTTGTCATTGCGAACGACCAAAGGGAGTGAAGCAGTCTCATTCACTTATACTTATTCTTTTATTTGATGATCGATAGATAGGCAGATTGGTAAATTAATAGATTTTAATTATCGATTACGAATTATTTATTTTGTATTTTATCTAAAAACAAAAAACTAAGAACTAAAACCCTTTTGCTATCAATTACTTATACTATGTTTCTTGACAGGCATAAAAAATGTTGATTCCTCCCTATGGATTTTAGCCCTAAAACGCAATTGCTCAGCAACTATAAAAGAATTAGTGGGGGATTTGCTGGAGAAAGACTTGGTTGCAACTTGTGGATTGATAATGATTGAAATCTTACAGGGAGCTAAAAATAATAAAGAATACAACATAATAGCTGAAGAGATGAATGCCCTTCATTATTTGGAGACTAATAAAGAAGTTTGGAACACAGGTGCGCAATTAGCTTATAACCTAAGAAGAAAAGGAATCACCGTGCCAACTGTTGACCTTTGTATTGCTTCTTTAGCGACATATTATGATTTAACTATTTTTCATGCCGATCATTATTACGAAATGATTGCCAAAAATAGCTCTTTAAAGAGCAAGCAGATTTCTCCAGAAATATAATAAATTAGTATCTCGAATAGTATCGCATGTTTCCTATTTTCTGTTCCTATAAATAAAAATAGTGAAAAGATGATAAGATTTTAATAAAGTTTTGACAGCAGCTGATTATTTTGGTAATTTTAATTTAACGAATAAGCTAGATTTTGTAATATTTTATTATATAAATCTATGTATTCAGCATAACGCTCATTATCAGAAAAATAATTAATTACACGACTTCTGCATTCTTTAGAAAAATTTATACTTCCCTTTTCTCTTATCTGCTGAATTGCGACTTGCAACTCCTTAAAGTTACCTTTCTCAACAATTATGC
>JAGYIZ010000063.1 GCA_018402425.1 Candidatus Atribacteria bacterium
TTCTGCAGCGAGTGCTTGACGGTCTAAATCCATATCTACCAGAGGATCATCAAGTACCAGGAATCCTTCTTTCTCTTTAAGGAAATACTCTGCTATGGTTAACCGTAATGCCAGGGAGAAAGTATCTTTTGTACCAAAAGAAAGTAAATCATAGGAAAGTTCTGAGCCGTTTGGCTTAATTAATTTTTTAGGGTAATCATCTTCCATTTCAATTTCAGAAAAAGCATTACCGGACATATTCAGGAAATATTTTTTAAACAGATTCTGATATTCCTCATAAGTATCCCTACCCATTTTTTCCAGCAATTCGTTCGCTTTGTTTTTTATTAGTGCAATAGACTTCCCTTCCAGGCATATTCTTTTGAATTTCTGCTCTTTATCACTCACCATGTTGTTAAATTCTTCTGAAGATAGTTCAGGTTTCTGGTTTTCTTTATCACCCTTTTTTATACGTAATTCATAAATGCCATCCAGATAGTTTCGCTCTTCCCCTTTCAGAGATTCAATATACTCAAAAAAACTTTTATAATCTTCAAAACCATCCGGTAATACAGGAAGGTGTTTTATTTTTTTCTCCAGTTCTTGTAATTGATACTGATTTTCTCCAATTTTCAGGAACAGTTCTTTTGTTGTACCATATTTTTCTTCCCATTGATCAATCTTCCTTTCAACTTCTTCCTTTTTCCCTTCAATATCTCCCAGGTCTCTTTCAATATGGGTTATCTCTGAAGATATTTCCTCTAAAGAACGGGATTGTTTTTCTTCTCCAAGATTTTTAACTCTCTTTTTAATATCTTCATATTTCTCTTTTCCTAATTGCTCTTGAAATGCCCGCTCGGTAAACATCACTTCATTTTTATGTTTTTCATATTCTTCATTTACAGATTGGGCTTGCTCTAAGCTTTCAACACCCATTCTTTCCAATTCATCTGCAAATTCTTTAGTTTTTTCTTCTTTCTGCCTTATCAGAGTGTCTATTTCTCCTTCTCCGGCTTGAACTTCCAAATTCCAATCCCGGTGCTCTAGAAATAATTTGCCCTGGAATGTTTTTTCAAATAATTTATTCTTTTCTAAAGAGTGTTCTTCTTCTTTCCCTGTAGTATCTCTTATACTAAATTTCTGCGGAATCTTTGAACTAAAAGAAAATTTTAGCTTGCTAGCCATCAGTGTATTTTTAATCTCTTCAATTTTCTGTTTTTTCTTGCGCAGGCTTTCAATATCTTCTCTGGTTATCGGGGCTATCTGGGATAATTTATTATTTGCTTCTTTTAATTTCTCATATAATCCCTGTAATTTTTCAAATCTTTTACGAAGTTCTTTGTTTTCAAGGTATTGACGGGTATCTTCCCTTTCCTGGGTCAGTTTTTTTCTTTTTTCCGCTAATTTTTTAATATCATAATTTGCTGTCTGGGAAAGCCAGTTACCTTGAATCATCCATTGTTCATTAATCTCAACAATTTTCTCTGTTTCATGTTTTATCCTGGTCATAACACTTTCTACCTGTTGGCGTTCCAGGAGCTGAGATTTAATAGGTTCATATTTTTTAAGCTCTTCTTTAATTCTTTCTTGCTCTTCTTCTTTTTCCTGAATAGTCCGATTTAAATCATCAATCTCTTTTTCTATTTCATTAGCATCAGCATAACTCTTTTTAAAATTTTCCTTCTCATAATAGGCTTCCAGTATTTTTCCTATTTCCCTCTTGTATGGGTTATTGATCCCCCGTCCATTTTCCGGCTCTTCTCTTTCTGTATCCCAATGCTGAAAATATTCTTCATATTCCCTATCCAGTTTTTCCTTTAACCTGTCTACCGAAATACCATCTGTTTCCATAATGGAAGACCTTAAGATATTTCCCAAATCTGACCGAATTTTTCTGCCTTCACTGTCAAAGATATTCCTGGTTCTGTCCAATGCAGACTGCCAGGTTAATAATATATTTCTGATGGTGCCTTCCTGTGCGGGAAGTAATTGATTTATCAGCCTGGCCACTTCCCTGTCTCCGGTATATTCACTCTTATCCTCAAATCTAAAAAGACAGGAACCGCCTTTGCCTCCGGACTTCCATATCTTTTCTAACCAATATTCCTTACCATCTACCTGAAAATCCAGATAAACCCTGATAGTGTCTCCACCCTGTGTTGGCATATATGCTTTTATTGATTTGTCATACCTGGTTTTCGTCAGGTTAACCTCAGCAAATAAAACCGATTGAAGGGCATTTAACAAAGTAGATTTCCCGGCTTCATTGGGACCAAGGATCACATTGAGCCCGGGTGAAAATTCCACTTTTTTATCTGTAATCCCGGCAAACGGTTTTAACTGTAAACTTTTAATTCTCATGGCGTATTTCCCTTATTATGTCATAAGCTTTTTGCACTGCCCTGGCAGACACATCTTCCTTTTCTTCCAGCAAAGATAAGAGTAATTTATGTGGGAAGGAATCTTGGGTAAACTCACTATTGATTAATTCAGGAATAATCTCCTCATTTAATTCATCTCTATTGGCCTGAAGAAGCAAAACATTATTGCTTATTTCTTTTATTGCCTCTTCTACCTTTTCCAGATCTTCTTTCTTTAATCTCCCCTTTAGTATTAATCTTAATATCGCATTCTGATATTTCTTTTTGCTATATTCATCTTTCATTCGATTAATACTATTTTCATCATGCAACAAAATCTCTTTAATTATAAATTGGTATTTACCTGTACCGACTTTTTGAATTTTTATTTCTGAAGGAGATTCTATAGTAATGATAAAGGCATTACCTGCGTGTTTGCAGTCAAATCCATCAGGTTCAGGAGTTCCCGGGATAAGAATTCGGGAATTTTTATCCGGATTTACCGGCCAGGTTAAGTGGGTGTGGCCAAGTAACCAGAGATCAAGCCTGATTGATTCAAGTTCCTTACGAGTCATCGGATAGTAAGTCTTCTCAAAATCAGGGGAAACACCTTCCAGACTGCCATGGGCTAAACCTATTTTAATAACATCATCTGTTTCCGTCCCATTTAAATCTAACTTACTAATCATATTCTCTGCCGAATACTTGGAATTACATGGACAGGCATAGATTTTCATATTCAGATGATGCTGGCTTAAATCATAAACTCCCGGCTCTTTTAAAACCATAACCCGGTCCCCGGCATGTTTGCTGAATTCATTCCACAAATTACTGTCCTTGGTATAAAAGTCATGATTACCGGGCAGTACAATTATCAGTTCTCCGTCAAACTCATTGAGTGCCTTTACGGCTCTAGAGATTTCATTAACCTTCATGGTAACCCGGTCAAACAAGTCACCGGAAATAACAAAAAGGTCACATTCTTCCTTATTCGCAATCTTAACCATATTTTCCATTGTCTCATATCTGGCATTAATGAGTTTATCCTGGATTTCCGGATATCCTGCAAAACGCATTCCCAGATGCAAATCTGCAGTATGAAATATTTTGATCGTCATTATTACCTCTTACGATATTTTACATATTTTCCTTTTAATTAATAATTTTTACACCGACATTTTTCATTTTTTCAAGTGCATCTTTACCGCCTTCCGGTGTCACCGGTTTGGTGGCTTTTTGAATAAGAAAAACATCAAATCCTTCCTTCAGGGCATCCAGTACAGTTGCAAGTACGCACACATCTTCAGCAAGACCACCAATCCATAGTCTTTTGATGTCATCTTTGTGCAGATGGAAAGCCAATCCGGTCTGATCAAAGGCAGAATTCTGATCCTGATCAAAACGCACTCCTTTAGTTATTTTAATAACTGAGTCAGGTAATTTTAGACCTGGATGAAACTTAGCTCCATCACTATCCTGAATACAATGTGGGGGCCAGGGCCCACCCTTCTCTGAAAAACTGATATGCCCTACAGGATGCCAATCACGGGAAGCATATATCGGTATCCCTGTATCAACAGAAGCATTAATCCAATGATTAAAAACAGGGACAACCTCATCTCCTTTTGTAATTGGCAATAATCCTCCCGGGCAAAAATCCTTTTGCACATCTACAATAATCAAGGCATCACCTGGTTGTAAATGATCCATTGTGAGAACCTCCTTTTTACATCTTATTCGAAAATTAACCCAAAATTTCCAATAACGAAAACTTATTTCTGTAAATTTCCATTATATTTTCTTAACTATTCCAGGGCTGAACTGGTTTTGTAATTTTGATTTGTATAAGTAGAAATATAACTACGCTGTAAAATTTTCCGGGCTTGAATTATTATTAGGCAACTACTAAATAAATAAATATGAGTATAACCAAAAACAGTATCTATTTATTATTACCACATATCTCTACTATAATATTTTACTTCACTACCAATACGCTACAGTTTTTTGCCTCTTGTATAATGGCGTTGCTTACGCTTCCTAACAACATTTTCTTCAAACCGCCTAGTCCTCTGCTACCTACCACAATCATGTCAAATCCTTCCTTCTTAGCAACCTTAACAATCGTATCAGGGGCAGACCCCTCTTTTAACATCGAACGTACCTTTATGTTTTTATCTTTAAATATCTTTTTGTATCCTGATAGCATTTTTCTCCATTCGGCTTTTTCCTCAGCACTAATTTTTTTTAAGGCGTTCTATGTATTCTGCATTCATGCCAAGATTAGCATAGGGATAAATTTTGTCAATTAAAATCATGTACATGAATTATAGCCACCTCATTGGCCCTTATCCTTTAGCAATAATGAAGCTTCTTTGATTGCTTTCTGGCTATGTTCACGACCATCCATTACAAACCAATATCTTCATATACTATTTACTCTTTCTTTATTTTTATATGTCTAAATTTTAAAAAATTTACCAATATCAACATTTTACTATAATTAAACTACTTTTATCAAATTATAACATATAGGAATCTAAATAAAAACAAGAGCTCATCACAACGGCTTATCCGTTCTTTCTACAAGCTCTTCTCTATGCTTTTTAAGGAAATATAGCAGTTATACTTTGAATTTTCTGAGGTTATAGTGATAATGCTTGTTATTATAACAAGGTGAAATAATAAAAAAAGGTCAGGTATCTTAATAATATTTAAGAATATAAAACCTGACCCTAAAAAATTTTTGGTGGAGATAAGGGGATTCGAACCCCTGGCCTCTGCGATGCGAACGCAGCGCTCTCCCAACTGAGCTATATCCCCATAAGTTCTTCAATTAAAAATTTGAGCTTAACACACCTATCTATTCTACTATAAGATAGATAATATTGCCATATAAAGTTCTTTTAGTCTTTTAGTGTAAACTTGTGAAGCCTGAACCTTTTCTTTCCTTGTTTTGAATTTTTGTGAACAATCGCTGGCAATTTTCACATTTTTAATTGTCTTAAAATCCAATCACTTATTAGTTCCAAAGCTACCGGTGATATAGTCTCTTCAATTTTAGCATATTCATCAGGGGATCCGGTTTGAGCAGTCTGGAAAAGATGGTTAAGTCCAGGTAATTCCTTAATCATAAAATCCTTATTACCTCCTGCTATTAGCGCTTCTTTGATTACCTCGAGGTTTTCTTCCGGCGGAACCTGAAGATCCTTTTCTCCATTGATAGCAAGGACCGGACAGCTAACCTTGCTCAAAGTCGGTTTGGGGTTATAAGTAAGGAAATATTTAAACCAGGGAGATAACAAACTCTGTATTTGGGCCTCAATAAATGCTTCCGGGTCACCAATTCTGCTTTTTTCATCCTCACTAAGCTCAGCAACATATTCATCAAATATCTTATTAGCCTTTTCTATTAGGATATCTTTGTTTTCTTCTTCTTTCACAAGAGAGTATAATTTTTCATTATAGTGACGATTCCTGGCAATCCCCTCTTCACTTATTCCATTGGCTCTGGAAATAAGTTCACTTTGCAGATAGAGAATTTCCTCTCCTGTCAATCCCGGTCCAGCCATTAGAACAATAAAAGAAACATCTCTCGAGTGTATAGCTACCATAGGAGCAATTATTCCACCTTCACTATGCCCAATAAGGCCAATCTGTTCTGCATTTATCTCTTTACGGCTCTTAAGATAATCTATCCCTGCCAAAACATCTGAGGCAAAATCATTACTTGTGGCCTGGAAGAAATTTCCAGTTGACTTTCCTACCCCTCTATCATCAAATCTCAACACAGCAATACCCTGCCTGGTCAGATAATCTGCCAAAACTAAAAAAGGTTTGTGACCGAAAACAGATTCATCTCTATCCTGTGGTCCAGAACCGCTAACAAGTAAAACTGCAGGGAAAAAGCCCTCTTTATCAGGCAATGTTAACGTACCTGCTAGGATAACTCCTGCCTTCTTGTTATTATATTTAACATCTTCCTCAATATAAGGATAAGGTTTTTCTGGTTCTTGAGGTCTTGTTAATTCTACTGCCTTTTCTATCTTTTGAAGCGAAAGAGGAAAAGATGTTCCAGACTGGTTCCATTCTCCTTTAATCACCGAGAAATCTTCACTTACTTTTCCTTCAAAATATCCAGCTATTGTACTTACATCAAGATATAAAGTATTGTCTTTTAAAATAACTTCATCCACCGGAAATCCTTTTACCCCCTGATCCGGACTATCCATAGTAGCAGTTAATTTTCCTTCAGGAGTTGCAGTAATACTAAAAACAATTCTTATCTCAGTTCCGGGAACTTGTAACTTACCCTCCCAGATTCCCTCTATACCAGTTAACTCAGAAGCACCACTCAGGTTACCTGCAACAACAATGGTAAAAATACTTAACAAAATTATACCAATCTTTTTCATAATATTTTATTCCTCTTTAGTTAAAAATATTTTTCTGGTTCTATCATCTATTTAATTATAGATTCCGGAACAATAATTGACAAGACTAACACCTTAACCATCACAAACTTCTTTCCCAACCGGTGCATCGGAATCAATTTCCCAGCGAAGATTATGCTCAGAAACAATATCAGCTTTGCTTCCTTATCAGGATGACCCATTGATATGCAGGCAACCATTTTTTTAACTTTATATTTTTGGAAATTGGCCTGGGCTCCCAATTTTAAAAACTTTCTTTCTAATCCGCTCTCAATTTCCAGGTAGTATTCTCATGGCAATTGGGGGCATTTCTGATTTATAAACGCAAATACAAAACCAAACACATGCATAATCCCCCATGCCTTTTCTGTTCCCCATTTAAGCAAATAACCTCCTATCGATTATATATTTACTCCTTAGGGGATTTCCCTCTGCCCTTAATACCTTGTTTCCTGTAATATCAAATATTGATGACCAGATAGTATCAAAATTTAATTCTTTTTTATATTGGCATATGAATCCATATTTTCCGCTGAGAATATTTCTAGTATAGTTAATGCCATCATTATCATTGATATTTTGTAAGGCATTAAATGCAGTTTGATATCTATCTGCAGAAAAATAAACATTGCCGTTACCGGCATCATGTTTTTGCATCACCTCTGAGGTAAAATGATTCACAGTAATAATAAATTTTTCACCATTATTATTTTTCTCCGGATACCTTAAATTTATTTTTGTTGGATTACATTCAGCAACTACCATCTCGCCGTTTTTATCAGTTAAAATTATGTTACAGCTTGAAGCAATGGGTAGATTGTTCAGACTTTCAATACCTTCTGTAACATTCCTGC
>JAGYIZ010000064.1 GCA_018402425.1 Candidatus Atribacteria bacterium
TGAAATATTTTTACCTTAAATCCTAAATAGACGAAACATGGTATAAAAGAGCTCTTTTAAAAGATAGCTAAGAGATCAAAAGAAAAGAGCAGAGAAAAAACTGTCTAATAAAAACTTTAGCCTCTTTTAGAGGATTCTTAAAGCCACCCGCTATGCGGGTGCAATATTTGCTTTAATGAAATGCTTGACAAAAAATAAAATTAGACATAGAATGTTAATGGTAATCATTTTCAATAAGGAATTATAATATAATGAAGGGTAGATTTGGTAAAGGGCCACCGGAAAATTGGCCAAGTCATTTTAAGGGCTGGGGATATAGAGTGACTATGCCCAGAAGGATTATTCTTCAGATTCTGAATAATGCCGAAAAGCATTTAAGCGCTGAAGAAATATATTTACGGGCTTATAAGATATATCCTGCTATTGGGCTGACAACTGTTTACAGGACACTTGATCTTTTGATAAAGAATGGTGTGGTCATCAAGGTAGAATTCGGTGAAGGAAGAGCAAGATACGAATTGGCAGGGAGAGTTGAAGGGATAAACTGTCATCAACATCTAGTATGCATGAATTGCCGTACTTTTTTTGACTCAAGCGAATTGACTGAAGAAGATATTAATGTGATTAAGAAAATGAAGGAAAAACTTTACCGAAAATACGGGTTTTCCGTGAAGAGTTGTATTCTCCAATTTTATGGGGAATGCAAGGATTGTCAAAAAAATGAATAATATAATAAAAAAAAGGAGGTGATTTATAATGCCAAGTGGTGATAGAACTGGTCCTGCCGGCCTTGGTCCAATGACTGGGAGAGCGGCGGGGTATTGTGCTGGTTATGCTGTTCCGGGTTATGCCAATCCTGTTGGTGGTCGTTTAGGAATGGGATTTAGGGGCGGATTCGGTCGCGGGTTTGGACGAGGTGCTGGTCGGGGTTTCCGACGAGGTGCATACTCGGGTTACCCGGCATATCCTGCTTATACACCGGCACCGCCTGCCTATCCTGTTTATGGAGCTACTTACCCTTATCAGGGGAAAATGGAACCCAAACAGGAAATGGATTTACTCCAGGCAGAGGCTGAGGATATTAAGGCTGAATTAGATGCAGTGAACAAAAGATTAGCTGAATTAAAGAAAGAAAAAAAAGAGTGATGTTATAAGTGACCAAAATGAATCACCAGCAGGGAAATGATCTTTGCTGGTGATTCATTTTGGTAAAGAAAAGAGTGAATATTCTATAAACTTGCCATAAGCGGTATAATAAAAGATAGTGAAGAAAAATAAAAAAAACAGGGGTGAGAAATAATGAAAATTGCAATTACTTCTTCGGGACCGGAATTAAAAAGTGAAATTGATCCCAGATTTGGAAGATGTCTTTATTTTATTATCTATGATACTGAAAATGATGAGTACGAGGCAATTGAAAATAGTAATATTCGTGGTATGGGTGGAGTTGGAATTCAATCTGGTCAGATGATGGCAGACAAGGGTGTAGAGGTTGTTATTAGTGGGAATTGTGGACCTAATGCATATCGAACTATGAATGCTGCCGGTATACAGTTGATTTCCGGAGCAAGCGGTACTGTTGATTCAGCCATTCAAGAATACAAAAAAGGAAATTTAAAACCATCAAACCAATCAAATGTAGAACCACATTCAGGATTAAATTAAAGTTATAGTAGGAGAATTTTTATGGAAAAAATTGCAATAGCCGTTGATAATAATCAAGTATCAGATCATTTTGGACGATGCCCTTCTTTTGCAATAATTGAATTGGAAAATAAGGAAGTAATTAATCAGGAAACGATTTCAAATCCCGGTCATCGCACCGGTTTTTTGCCGAAGTTTCTTGCCGAAAAAGATGTCCATGTCATTATTTGTGGTGGTATGGGGAAGAGGGCAGCAGATCTCTTTTCTGAGAAAGGAATAAAACCAATAGTTGGTGTTACTGGTGAAATCAATGATGTTGTTAAAAGATATATTGAGGGAAAGTTAGAAGGAAGTGATTCTCTTTGTCAGCCTGGTGCAGGCAAGGGATACGGAATTGAAAAAGAAGATCACCATCATTAGTAATAATATTTTGATTGGAGGTGAGCTAGATGCCCAGAGGTGACGGAACTGGACCAAGAGGTCAGGGACCGGGAACCGGAAGAGGACAAGGAAGAGGAAATGTTAATACAGGTACAGGAGGATTTGCCGGAGGCGCCGGACCCGGAGGACAGTGTGTTTGTCCTTCCTGTGGAACGGTTAAAACACATGAGCCTGGTATACCATGTACAGAAATAAAATGTCCCAAATGTGGTTCTCTAATGGTTAGAAAATAAACTTGCTTCAAGTTTTACCTGAAATTTGATAATTATTTGTTTAGATAAGACGAGGAAAGAAGAGGAAGTAAAATATTGGATAATGTAAATACTAAAGCAGCACAGCAAAGAGCCCAAGAAGAAATGAGAAAGAAAAGAGAACAGAGTAACAAGGAAATGGCCGAAAAATTAAAGCAGAATATGGCAAATATTAAACATAAAATCTTAGTTTTGTCAAATAAGGGAGGTGTCGGGAAAAGTTCGGTTTCCGTAAATTTGTCCTGTGCTTTAGCCGAGAAAGGATACCGGGTTGGCTTGCTGGATGCCGACTTACACGGACCTTCTGTAGCCAAGATGTTAGGATTTGAAGGAGAAAAATTAACCGGCAGTAACGGACAGATTAAACCAATACAGGTTAGAGAAAATCTGTCAGCTGTTTCTATGGCTTCATTGATAGAATCGCCCGATACCCCGTTGGTTTGGAGAGGACCTTTAAAAGGAATAGCAATCAAACAGTTTTTAGCTGAAGTCAGTTGGGGTGACCTCGATTTTTTGATTATCGATTCTCCTCCCGGTACCGGAGATGAGCCGCTATCTGTTTGTCAACTTATACCCGAGTTAGACGGTGGTGTTATAGTAACTACGCCTCAGGAGATTGCTTTATCTGACTCACGAAAATGTATTAATTTTTTAAGAGATATTAATATTCCTATTTTGGGAATTATTGAGAATATGAGCGGGTTTCGTTGTCCTAATTGCGGAGAAAAGATTGATTTATTTATGACTGGGGGAGGGAAGAAAGCAGCAAGTGATTTTAAGGTACCATTTCTGGGCGCAATACCCATCGATGTACAAATGGTTAAGTCTGCAGATGAGGGTCAACCTTTTATTTGCAGCAATAAGGAAAGTGAAACAAGTCAGGCTTTTGAGAAAATAATTCAATCCATTATTTCTCAGATTAAACTATGATTAGATAAGATAAGGCAAAGAAAAACCTGGCTCTTATTCTTAACTATAAAGAAAATTATCTAATTTTCTTTATAGTTAAGAGAGAAATATTTTTATCTACTTATAAGAAGGTGAATTTTAATGAATAACAGGGAAACCTGCCATTGGTTTTCCGTTTGCCCAATAAGGCGCTATACAGAGCAAAATTTAATTGATAAAAAGTGGGTGGAACAATACTGCAAATCAGAATATTGGTGTTGTCTTAGAAGAAAGATGCAGGAAAGAGGTCAATACCATCCAGATAATATGATGCCAGATGGAACAATTGATAAACGATTATAGGATGAGTGTTAATAATATAATGTTTAGGTGAGGAGCAAAAAATGAAAAGTTATTTAGACTGTATTCCCTGTTTTTATCAGCAGGCACTCAAGGCTGCGAGAATATCTGGTGCCAGTGAGGAGGTCCAAAGAGAGGTATTAAACAACTTATCTGAGATAATCCCTCATTTTTCCTTGAATACAACACCAGCAGAGATGGGAAGTAAAATTTATACCATGATTAGCAAAGTAACCGGTAAGAAAGATCCTTACAGAGAAATTAAAGAAGAAAGTAATAAAATGGCCTTAAAGATGTACCCGGAAATGAAAATCAAAATGAAGGATGCAGAAAATAAGCTTTTAACAGCCATTAGATTGTCAATTATCGGCAATATCATTGATTTTGGAATAGAAGGCTTTGATAGTATTAGTGAAAAAATTAATAAAATGCTAAGAATTGACTTTGATTCACAGGTAAATAGTGATGGAGAACATTTTGATTACTTTTCTTTCCGTCAACACCTATTAGATGTTGATTCAGTTCTTTATCTTGCTGATAATTCTGGCGAAGTAGTCTTTGATCGTATCCTAATAGAATATCTGGTAACTTATTACCATAAAAATGTTATTTATGTGGTGAAAGGGAAACCAGTCTTAAATGATGCGCTTGTTGATGATGCAATTTTTTGTGGCATTAATCATTATGCTAATATTATTTCATGTGGTGCGGATTCCCCGGGAGTTGTTTTGGACTATTGTTCTCCAGAATTTATACGTATTTTTGATGAGGCAGAAATGATAATTAGCAAAGGACAGGGAAACTATGAAGCACTTTCCGGTGAACCAAATCCTTTATTCTTTTTGTTAATTGCCAAATGTCCGGTCATTGCCAGGCACCTTGGTTGTAATATAGGCGATTTTGTTCTGGAAAATAGTTTGAAAAAGAAGATACTACCTATTGAGGCTACTGAAAGTAAAGAATAAATAAGGCATGAGAAATAAGATTTGTACACTGGTAAAAAAAGTAAAGATGATTTGGATATTCTAAATCAGATACTAAATAACAGAGATTTTTATTCATTGGCAGGCAAACATTAATTCAAACCCCCTCCATCCATTTTAAAGAGATTTTATAAAGAAATTTCTGCAAAAATAATAAATATTTACATTTTTATAATTTTCTGTCTTGACAAAATGTGATTATGTAATAAAATATTATTGAGAATGATACTCAATTACATCAGGAGTGAGGATTTGCTTAGTTATAAAGAAAGATTTAAGTATTTTTTAAAAGAAAGAGATTTAAAATACACACCAGAGAGGGAAGAAATTATTGAAGCAATCGTAAAACTTCAAAAGCATTTTGATGCAGAAGATATATATCAGCAACTAAGAAAGCAAAAATCAGATGTATCTCTGGCCACAGTATATCGGACTATCCCATTATTAGTTGATAGTGGTCTTATTATGGAAACATTACACTGTAGGGAAAAAGTGTTATACGAGAAAATTTACAATAAACGGCGTCATGATCATATGGTTTGTATCAACTGTGGAAAAATTATTGAGTTCTATAATGAAGATGTAGAAAAATTACAGGATGAGATTTGTCATAAGTACCAATTTGTAGCAACCGAACATCGTTTGGGGATTAAAGGTTACTGTAAAGAATGTCAAGATAAATTAAATATAAAGGTTACCCATTCGAAAAAGGAAAAAAATTGAATAATAAGAGGTTACATTAAAGATGATAGTTAGTTTAACAGATGTAAAGGCAGGTAGTAAGGTTAGAGTTACTAGAATCAGGGGTGGACTAGGGATAAGACAGAGATTAAGTTGCTTAGGAATTCATCCCGGAGATGTAATGTTATTGCAAAAAAGCGGTTTCATGAGAGGTCCTGTTTTGGTGAATATACATGGAAATCAGGTTGCTTTGGGGAGAGGGATTGCCACTAAAGTATTGGTGGAGGTAGAATCATGAGAATTGCTTTGGTAGGACAGCCTAATTGCGGTAAAAGCACTATTTTTAATCATGTAGCCGGATATAAGGCTATTACCTCAAATTTCCCGGGTAAAACAGTTAAATACAGTCTCAGTAAAATGACTTTTCAAGGCATGACCAGTGAAATAGTTGATCTGCCAGGAAGTTATTCAATGACCTCTTTTGATCTGGCTGAATTGGAAGCCCGAAAATATTTACTCAGAGAAGAAATTGATGTAGTTATTAATGTTATTGATGCCTCACTGTTGGGCAGGGGTTTGGAATTGACATTACAACTATTGGAACTAAATTTACCCACGGTGATTTGCCTTAATATGATTGATGAAGCTGAGGCAAAAGGAATTATTATTAATATCGATAAGTTGTCACGCTTATTAGGTGTTCCGGTTGTAACTACCATAGCACATAAAGGCTGGGGACTCAATCAATTATTTGAGACTACCTTTAAGATGGGTCATAAGCCGGTAAAAAGTGAATTCCTAACTTTTAGCAAAGATGTAGAACAGGTCATTCAAGATCTAATCGAGCATATAAAGGAAAAAAAATATAGTAAAAAGCTCAATGTTACCCATCGTTTTTTAGCGACAAAATTATTGGAAAATGACCAGCATTTTATTGATGAGATTAAGAAAAAAGATATGGAATTTATCAAGGCTGTACAAGGTTATCAGCTTCAGTTAGAAAAATGCCGCGATAGGAGTTCAGATGAGGTAATTTCCTCTGAACGTCATCATCTGTCCATGCAGCTTTATGAGTCAGTGGTTAAACTTTCTAAGCCCAAAAAAGAAATTAGAAATTATCTGGATAGTGTTTTAATGCATCCTGTTTTCGGCTATATCTTTTTAGTAGTTATTATGTATCTATTTTTTAATTTCGTTTTTTATGTTGGAGCATTATTTGAAGAGCCATTGCTGGATTTCTTTTATAAGTTTTTGCCCTATGCGGAAGAAACCCTAGGTGCTGATTCTTTGCTGTACCATATTGTTAGTGGTATTGTTCAAGGACTGGCCGGAGGTATTGCTATTGTTCTTCCTTTCCTTTTCCCATTTTTATTGGGACTGGCATTTTTGGAAGATACCGGATATTTACCCAGGGTTGCTTATCTGATGGATACCTTTCTTCACCGGATTGGTCTTCATGGAAAGGCAATAATTCCTCTTATCTTAGGCTATGGATGTACAGTTCCGGCCGTGATGGCTACTAGAATTTTGGAATCAGAGAGAGACCGTTTTATTACTTCTGTGCTGACTACCATGATTCCCTGCGCTGCTCGAATAACTATTATTTTTGGCTTAGTTGCCTTTTATCTTGGACCGAAAGCTGCAATTTTTGTCTTTATCTTTAATATTGTTGTAGTAGCTATAGCCGGGAAAATTCTTTCTAATATTATGCCGGAAATTACTCCTGGAATGATTCTGGAAATACCTGCATATCATGTACCTTCAATAAAGATATTATTATCCAAGGTATGGCTAAGAATGAAAGAATTTATTGTAATTGCCTGGCCTTTGCTAATTATTGGTAGCGTTGTTTTAAGTTTATTAAAACACTGGAATTTTGAAGGATTTATTAATCAACTAATATCACCGGTTACTTTATTGTTAGGATTACCGGTAGCAGTAGGTGTAACATTAATCTTTGGAGTGCTCAGAAAAGAATTGTCTATGGTTATGCTGGTTCAGGCATTGGGAGCAACTGATATCAGTACTGTGATGAGTGGTACTCAGATTATGACTTTCACCATCTTTGTTCTTTTTTATGTGCCTTGTGTGGCAACTATTGCTGTTTTAATCAAAGAAATCGGCAGTAAAAGAACTATATTTGCAATTATTTTTACCTTTCTTATAGCTATTATATTAGCAACAATAACACGTTTTGTTTATTGAACCATTAAAACCACCTTCTTAGAAGGTGGTTTTAATGGTTCAATAAATGGTTTTATCATAAAAAGATTAAGAGTAGCTATCTGACAATTTTTCACCTGCAGTCCAAGTCAAACATTTCTAATGCTTAGAAG
>JAGYIZ010000065.1 GCA_018402425.1 Candidatus Atribacteria bacterium
GGTGCCGAGTCCCAAATCTGTTGCTGCAAGAATTATATGATCCATTACAATAGCCGAATCTACATCAACATAATTTTTACCATCTTTACGAACCCAATTCTCTTCCGGAATCCCGCAAATACCTATTACATAAGGAGCTTGACTAAACCATTCCCGGTGGTATACTTTTTTTAATTCATCTCTAAAACCGGCAGTTTTAATGACAAAAAGTTTGAAGCTTTGTCTATTGACTGCTGTAGGAGCCATTCGAGCTGCCTCTAAAATATTATCTATTACATCTTGTGGTACATCATCTGGTT
Organism: Candidatus Atribacteria bacterium; assembly: GCA_018402425.1. Classification (GTDB taxonomy): domain Bacteria; phylum Atribacterota; class Phoenicimicrobiia; order Phoenicimicrobiales; family Stramentimicrobiaceae; genus Oleincola; species Oleincola secundus. The sequence continues at coordinate 300 of JAGYIZ010000065.1, forward strand.
TATATGCTCGTACGCTATATCTTTGTTTAACCAATTCCTGAAATTTCATAATATAATACTCCTTCTATCTTGATTTTAGTTTTTTATTTAGAATAATACTTATATTTACTACATCTATATTAATAGTTATTAATAGATTAATCAAATCTAGCAATTCTCTCACTTACCTTGTTTTTATCTCTGCTTATTTTTATATCAGTTAATTTGTTAAAACACAAAATGTAAGGAAGGATGGCAAAGGGAAACATATAACTACTAATCGTCAATTGATTAACTTAGCTAACGGTACCATTATCATAGACACACCCGGCATGCGAGAAATTGGCTTAATAGGTTCACAAACAGGAATCGATAATACTTTTGAAGATATTTTGAGTTTATCAAAACACTGTCGTTTTAATGATTGCACTCACACTAAAGAAAAAGGCTGCGCTGTGTTAGCCGCCTTAAATGGCGGAACTCTTTCCCGGGAAAGATACCAGAATTATATTAAGGTGAAAAAAGAGTCTGCTTATTATGAGATGTCATATTTGGAAAAAAGAAAAAAAGATAAACAATTGGGGAAATTCTATAAAAGTGTATTGAAGAATATACTCAAAAAGAAAAGATGATAGTCAAACTATTCTACAATTATGCTTTATGGTAAAATAAATTATTAAAATAAAGATAAATAAGGAGTATCTAAAGAACATGCCTCACATACTATTGTAAAGGTAGCTCGTGAAGAAGGTTTTGATTTTCATTCCGGAAAGGAGAAAAAACAAGAGAAATGAATTATGAATTTAAACTATTTGATGCAATAATTGTAGGTTCCGGCCAGGGAGGAAATCCCCTTGCTCTTGCACTGGCCAATTCAGGTTGGCAGGTTGCCCTTGTAGAACGTGAACATGTCGGAGGATCCTGTATCAATACTGGCTGTACTCCCACCAAGACTATGATTGCTTCTGCCAGGATTGCCCACCTAATAAATAGAGCGCAGGATTACGGGATTGATTCTACCGCCGTGTTTGTTGATTTTCCAAAAATAATCAAGCGTAAAAATGAAATAGTCAAAAGCTTTAGGGATGGAAGCCGGAAACGGTTGACTTCAACTTCAGGTATTACCCTTATAGAAGGCAATGCCCGCTTCGTGGGGAAAAAAGAACTTGAAGTAGAACTTTCAAATGGCGGGAAAGAAAAGATAAAGGCAGATAAAATAATTATAGACACCGGCGCCAGGCCTTCCAAGCCTCCGATACCCGGTTTTGACAGTGCTAATGCTCTTAACTCAACCTCGATTATGGAAATTGAAAAAATACCCGAACAACTCCTTATAATCGGTGGCGGATATGTTGGCTTGGAGTTTGGACAAATGTTCCACCGGTTCGGAAGCAAGGTTACCATCATTCAAAGGAATGACCAGCTTCTTCCTCTGGAAGACAAGGATGTAGCCAAGGAGATCGCAGAAATTCTCAAACAAGAAGGATTGCAAATACTCCTGGATACAACTACAACCAAAATTAATAAGCCAGCTAATGGTAAAATAGTTTTGACAGTTAGGGAAAATGAAACAGAACGGACCATTGAAGGAAGCGATCTGCTGGTAGCAACAGGGAGAGTCCCGAATACTACTTTTTTGAATCCTGAAGCCACGGGAATAACTTTAGACAAAAAAGGCTTCATACCGATGAATGACCAGTTGGAAACCACTGTCCCCGGCATATATGCCATAGGAGACGTGAAAGGTGGCCCTGCTTTTACACACGTTTCATATGATGACCACATAATACTTCTCAGGAATATTCTTGAAGGTGGTAATGCAAATATTTCCGACAGAATTTTACCTTATGTGGTATTTATTGACCCTCAACTGGGACGTATTGGCATGAATGAAAAGCAAGCAAAAGATCAAGGATATGATTACCAGGTAGCCAAAATACCTATGAGTTGGGTAGCCCGAGCCATAGAAACTGATGAAACAAAGGGTTTGATGAAAGCAATTATTGACAATAAAACCAAACAGATACTTGGAGCAGCCATTCTGGGTGTTGAAGGAGGCGAATTAATGACCGCACTTCAAATAGCCATGCTTGGACGACTGCCCTATACAGCTCTTCGTGATGGAATGTTTGCTCATCCCACCCTTTCAGAGTCTTTTAATACTCTATTTGGGTCACTGGATAGCTAGAAAAATATTTTAGTCAAACACAATTTTTCTGAATAATCATATTTATAAATAATTTCTCTTTGATCATAAATTCTTCTTGAGCTAAACAAAGAACTTTTTTGTTTTATTAAAGGGAAATTAAAAAATAGAAAGATTAGGGTTTTCTTTTAATCTTCCTGATAAAAAGTAAATATTGAGCTATGGAGGTAGAAAACATTATTAAACCTAAAAGGAGCCAGCTCAGATCATAAGCCCCTCTAAGATCTGCAATATAGCCAAATATTAGAGGGGATAAAAGTATACCAGCCCGGATGAATAATACAGATAAGCCTATCGCTACTCCAACTTGCTCTTCTTTTACTATCTCGGTAACAGATGGGAAAAAAAGACCATCCCAACCTCGTCCGGAACAACCCGCCAAAAAGGCTAAAAAGAATAAAATTGTAATAGAAGGCTGCATCTTTTTTAAAAATAGACCAAAGACTAAAGTTGTTAAAAAAAATATAAACCCTAAAATTACAAAAGCCTTTCTCCGGTCCGCATTTAGGAATCTGTCGCATACAACACCCCAAAGCAGCCTTCCGGAAATACTTCCAAACTGAACAAACGCAAATCCGAGACCGGCTATGCTCTCATTCAGACCATAATCCAGATATAAGAATAAAGTGAAATGGGTAAGAATTGCTCCTTCTGTAGCTCCTAAAAAAAATCCGAAAACAGATATAGCTATCAATTCACTGTTTTTGCTTAAATTGCTGAAACCTTTCCAGAAAGGAACGGTCTTTGTATTATATTTCTTTAAATCGTTTTGTACTCTTTCTTTATCACGGTAGATTAAAAAAACAAGCAATCCACAAAATAAAATGAAAACCCCGGGGACGAGAAGCGATTTCCGCCAACCAACTAATATCCCCAATATTGGTAAAAAGCTTGCGGCTAATGCTCCTCCTATGGGGAAGGAAGTGCTCCAAATTCCAGTAGCAGTATTCCGCAATCTTTTAGGAAACCATTCCGTAATTCCTTTGTTAGTAGCAGAGGGGTTTATACTCATTCCAATACCTGCGCAAGCAGCAAATCCAAGTAAGATGATGAAGTTAGGAGCTATAGAATGAACAATAAGAAAAAATCCCACAAGCATAATTCCCAAGATCATGCCCCATTTTGCACCTTTGAGGTCAACCAATCGTCCGCTGAATACACTGAAGATTGTAGAAGCAAAATAAAGAAAAGTACTATAAAAGGCTACCTGTGTCCTTGTTAAACCGAACTCATTCTGCAGAAAAGGGAAAAGAGAGGAAATACCATCCCGGTAAACTCCCATGGCAATGGAAGACAGGGATATAATTAATAATACTTTCCAATTAAAGTACTCGTTGGCCTTATTTTGATTTATACTCATATTTATTAGAACTCATATACTATTAATAGTTAACCAGATAAGAACAAAGACTTTCTGTGTATTTCAAATCTTATTTTTCCATAAACAATAGAAATATGATACATGATTAAGATGATTTTGTTAAGGTTAAAAGTAATAATAAATGCTCAAAACTCAAAAAAATAATTTCCCTCCACTATTATTCTTTTGGAAAATTAAGCAAAGAAGCCGCTTCTCGGTCAAGAACAAATAGTAGCTTTCCGTTAGACGAATCAGACAAACTCAGGTCGCCTATCTTATTTACAGCATTTTACCATATCAATTATACAATAAAAGAAAGATTAAATGGTATATTGCAAAAAATCCTGGTTTTTCATTGTCTGATAGACGTGGTAATAGATAGATGTAGTAATAGTTTATGTAGAGAAATAGAAACTCTTTATCTGCTTCATCAAAAAAGTTACTTAATCACTGAATATGAACAACGGTTCTCTCTGTTATTTCGTACTTATATTGGCCGCATTCTTTCCAGCAATTCTTCCAAAAACCAGACAATCAGTGATTGAACAGCTTCCCAGACGAGACGCACCATGAACGCCACCCGTTACTTCACCGGCTGCATATAATCCCTTAATGATGTTACCCTCTAAATCTATCACTTGTGCATCAGTATTAATTCTAATACCGCCCATAGTAAAATGAACTTTAGGCCATAATCTTATTCCATAATAAGGGGGATTAACTATCGGTGCAGCATTTTCAATCAATGGTTTGCCAAAGCTTTTATCAGCACCCTCTTCAAAACTCTTATTAAATTCCTTTAACGTTTCTTCAATTTTTTTGAATGGTATCTTATAGAAAGAGGCAAGTTCTTCAAGCGTGTCATATTTTCTTACCACTTTTTTCTTTATACATCTGTCTATGTTCCACCCGGAGTTTTCGACCGCTTTTACATCAGCAAGTCCGATACAAGGATGTCCAATTGAAAGTAATTTATCAGAAAGAGTTTTGCGGTCTGAAAGCTCATTTACAAATCGACATCCTGTAACAGGATTAATAATTACACCATACTGGAAAACGATATATTCCGAAAACTGCGGTCCATCCCCATAACCTTTTTCATCAGGTGATGCCCATGGTCCCAGCTGAATATGAGATAACTGTATAGGAGCAGCACCTGCGTTAATGGCTTGTTTAATGACTTCCGCTGTTGCAAATGGTTTATTTGTGGTATCAATTTTTTCTATAAGGCGTGGATCTTGGGCCTTCCTAAAGGCAACATCACTTCCAAATCCACCTGAGGCAAGGATGACTCCTTTGTTTGCTTTAACATTTATATCCCTACCTTTTTCAGGGTTTTTATAATCATAGTCATCCCTGACTACCACACCACATATTATTTCATCTGAACTATAAATAAGGTTTTTCGAGCAGGATTTAAACCTGACCTTCATGTTAAACTCATTCATTTTCTCTATTTGCTTTTTGATAATGGTTGACCCGGAAACATTTTTTGCCGTATAACAGCGTGGTACTGAGTGACCACCGAATATATCTACTCTATCAAGATATTCAACCCCCAAATAATCGATTGACCATTTAAATGTATCCTTTGCATTATCAACTAAAACTCTTACTAATTCTGGAACGTTAAGACAAAGACCAGCTTTTAGCATGTCCTTATACATCATATCAGCGGAATCATTAATGCCATATTTTTTTTGAAGATTTGTTCCTGGTGCTGCAATTCCACCATCACTGATAATTGAATTTCCTCCACTTGCTTTCATTTTTTCTAAAACAATAACAGAGGCTCCAGCCTCATACGCTTCTATGGCTGCTGAAAGTCCCGCAAATCCACTGCCTATCACAACAACATCTGTTACTTCATCCCAATTATTTATCTTATCCTCAAAAATCATAGCATTTTCTTTCATATAGATATTATAATCCTATCTAATCTATCCTTTCTTTAAAAACCTATCTTATATATGGAAGTCAAGGTAAAGACGATTAAATGTATCATAAGATATTGGTCTTTTATGGGCTGATTAAAAAAGCATATCCTTCATTTCACATTTTACTTTATTACCTTATTGAAACAAAATAGACTGGTAACGTGTTAAAGGACCGTCCCCTGGTTTGTTTTTCAAACTTATTACGATATCAATAGTCCATACACCTTTGTGGTTATGGGAATATCAATACTATGCTCTTTTGCCATACGAATTAAAGCACCTCCGAATATGTTCTCTTCATTTTTTTCTTTCCCTTTCTCGTAATCTCTCTGGAAAGAGGTCTTGGTTTCACCAGGAAAATTCTGAGCTTTTTGGATAGTTTCCTCTACTATATTTTCTCTTAGCTCTACCTTGTTTACCTTTCCAACTGAAACAACTTCATTCATAATATCCTCAGTCATTTTCCTTAATTTTTGATCTTTCAGCACTCCCCCAATTGTTTTTTTAGAATAAGCAGTCATCAGGCTAAAAGCAGCAATAAATATGTATTTCTCCCAAATTGCCGGATATGGATTATCATACCAGTCACAGCTGATTTTCATTTCTTTAAAATAGTTAATCATGGGATTATAATCGTAGTTTAATCTTTTTGGATCTTTGCCAAAAACTATGTGTCCTTCAGGACCTTTCTGTCTTATAATACCTGGTTTTTCGATGCTGGAAGACACATAAACTGCAGCAGGGCAAATAACTGCCTTTTTTAAGTTTTTTCTGATTCGTTCATATATATCAACCCCATTAAGCAATGGCAATATTACAGTTTCAGAAGATACCTTTTTTGAAATTAAAGCAACAGCATTATCTAAATCATAACCTTTTACACACAGCAGATATAAATCCGGTATTGGAATATTTTTAACATTATCAGTAGCAATATTTGGGAAACATTGCAACTCCTCCCGGTCAGTTATTAACTTCAATCCCTGTTGCTGAACAGTTTTTAAATGTTCTCTACGACCGATAAAATACACTTCCATATCATTCAGATTATCAGAGCTGATTTTATGAGATATTCTACCACCAAAATATCCGCCAACACCGCCTATACCATATACACAAATATTCTTAATTTTTTTAGGCATTTTTCTCCTCCGCCATCTGGTTTTTCGGTCAATCAGATA
>JAGYIZ010000066.1 GCA_018402425.1 Candidatus Atribacteria bacterium
TATTTTCCTATCTAAATTTTTAATTATATCTCGAAATTCGTTACATTGCTTTCTTGTAAATACCAGAGCCTTATTGTTTATTTTATTTCCACAGTAATCTTCCAGTTTTCCCTGTAGAGAATAAAAATTTGTCTTTAGTATTTCTTTGGAAATCAACGCATTCAGTCACAGGAATTTACAATTACTGCCGGATAAATTTTTTTATACTTCTCAAGCTCCAATGCCAAGGTTAAATACTACGCACAAAAGGACAAAAATTACTGTTTATAAAGGTATTTGCTGAAGCAGGATCAAATTAAAACGGGATTACCCTATACGCTTCTTTAAAATTCATAAGTTGATATTTACTTTTCCCCCTTTATTAAGAGAATTGTTTTCATAGCGATAAATAAGATACATTAAAACAGAAGCTGTAATCGATAAAATAAAAATGATTGTCCAAATGCTTCGAACACCAAAATCAGTTATAATTATTCCAAATAAAGGTGGTCCAACAATACGGCCGATACTTCCACTGACTGTAACCAGTGAATTAAAACGCCCTCTTAAAGTATCAGGGCTATGGTTAGCTATATAGACACCTGCATTTATGCGAAGCAATATCTCTCCTAAAGTCCAGATAAATGTGGAAAGAAGAATCCATCCCAAGAAACTTATCCATCTCAACATACCAAATCCAACTGCAAATAGCAGTCCGGACCAAAAAACATTAATAATAGGCCTATTATGTCGTAATAACCAGGTTATCGGCAGGGTCATTAGAACAACGATAAAACAATTAAAACTCATAACCGCTCCAAAATATTTTGGTCCGTGTTCCAAGAATATATCATCAATCTGAAGTGGCAAACTAAAAAAGAATTGACTGTGCACCAAAAAGAAGATGATACTGACCAGAAAAAAATAAAAAACAATTGGTTGATTCATCAATGCAGAAATCATTTTTTCTGGCTTTTTTATATTAAGAAGATCAGCTCCAGGTCCTTTATGAGCATTTTTTAAGGTTTTAGCCATAATAATTTCAGGCATTGTCTCAGGTACATATAGACCGATTATAATAGAAACGATTATGATGGCCAAAACATTGCCCAGAAATAATAACTGCATAAAATTAGTATACAAAAAACCGGCAATAAGTGAACCTATTCCAAATCCCAGGTTTAGCCCAAGATAAATAAAGGAAAATATTTCCTTCCGATTATCTGGGTTACTAACATCTACAAGTATAGCATCAATAGCAGGATGTACAGCACCATTAAAAAAGGCGGCAAATATCAATAATTTTGGTATCAAAATGGATTCTCCCAGGAAAGCACAAGGTAATAAAAAAAGAGCGGTGGCGATTTGGGAAACCATCAAGACTGGCTTACGACCCAGATAATCAGCCATTTTTCCTCCTAATAATGCACCACTGATTCTGCCCATTTCAACCAACATCAAATAAATTCCTACTTTGTCTGCACTCAGGGATAAATTTTTAGTTAGAAAAAGCGTCAAGAAGGGAAAAACAAAATATCCTATAGCATTAATAAATCGAGCGATAAATACAAAATAAACTACTTTTGGAAAACCATAATAGGTCAAGAAAAGGTCTTTTATTTTTTTATTAGAGGTGTTAGTTTGCATGAAATGTTATCTAAATGGTTATCAAATTGCAATTAAACAGGAATAATTCCGAATATTCCCAAAATGGCAACAAGTATACCCACAAATCCCAGTAGCCCTAGATATTCCAATTCCTTTCTCAGGTACTTAAAATAAGAAAAAAAAACAAAGAAACAAAAAAATAGTAAACTATAGGGATTGTTCTGTGTAAAACCCTGAAATCCCAAAAAGCCTATAAAACCTATAAAACCATGCCACCAGGGAGGAGTTTTTCTTCTTCTGCTTTTATTTTCCTGTCTTTCTTCAACCATTTTACAATCTCTTTCTCAATTAATTAATAACTTTATGCTATTAAGACTATACATGTTATATAATCTGTGAATATTAAAAAATATATTGCAATATTGCTTTTATCATTATACTATAACAGTTTTTATAGGCATAATTCAAGTAAATATCGCACCCGCAAAGCGGGTGGCTTTAAGAAGCCTCTAAAAGAAGCTTAATTTTTTATTAAACAGCCTTTTTCTGCTCTTTTCTTTTGATCTCTTAGCTATTTGTTAAAAGAGCTCTTTCATACTATTTTTCGTCTATTCAGGATTTAAGGAAAAATTATTTCAGTTAGTATATCTATTGTCTTTATGGTAAAACCATTTTATTTAACCATTACCACCTTTAAAGAAGGTGGTAATGGTTAAATAAAGAATTTTTGAATTATTTCTCATTTCTTATATTTTCATAAACAACATTATATAATTTTATTCTTTAAATTATCTTATAAAACATATCTATAGAATACTATCATTTTTAAAAATTTTATTATAAAATTGATGGGTATGCATTGATTTTTATCCTATTTAAAATAAAAATTAAGGCAAGATATCGGTTCTCTGCTGTGGTACAATCAAACATTAATTATATGAACAATAAATAATAAAATTTTTGAAAGAGGAATTAAAAATAAATACTAAATACAGTTCACAACAGTCTTACATTAAATTAATACTTGTAACTATTTTTTTTGCCAGCAATTTCATTTTGCACGAGTAACCTCAGTTGTTCTGTCTCCTATTACTTCGTCAACTTTGCGTTTGTTATTGCTTCTTTCTTCTTATTAATTATTGTTTTGCAAAAATATCGAAAATTACCTAAAATAAGTCTTTATCAATTATTCATTATTACACTATTGGGAACTATTGGAATATCCGGGGACAGCATCTGTTTTTCTCAGGCTTAAAATACACAACCACAAGCAAAGCCTCTGTTATTGTTGCCTTGAATCCTATTTTCTTGCTATCTTCTCGAAAATATTCTTTAATGAAAAGCTCAACTTTTGAAGTTAACCGGTATTTTTATATCCTTGATAGGCACAGTTGTTGTAATCACCAATGGTGCTGTTTTTCAGTTTTCCGAGGAAATATTAGCATTGGAGAACTATATATTTTAGGTGCCGTACTATGTTGGGTTATTTTTACCCTACTCGGAAATCTATCAGTGAAAATCTTGATTTCCATCATCATCTTACTTTATGCCAGCATTGTCGGATCAATTATACTTGCAGCAATTGGCTTTCAAACAAGATAGTTTTGTTGATTTAAAAAACATGAACTTATGGATAATGCTTGGCAATTTATCTATTGGAACATTAGGAACAGCAGTCAGCTATAAATTTTATTATGAATCGGTTTATTCTATTGGTGCTTCCCGTTCCGGGATATTCCTGAATCTGGTACCGGTATTCACAACAATCAGTGGAATTCTAATCCTGAAAAGAACATCTCACCTTTGCTTTTTTAGCCGGAGCATTTATGGTTTTAACAGGTGTTTATATTACAAATCATCAAAGAAAAAGATTTAATATTGTTACTCTTCTCTGAGCCTACATAGACAACAAATCAAATAGTTTCTTAATAAAATGGATTAATGAACACTAAATACCACACCCGCAAAGCGGGTGGCTAAACTGATTCTTTCAAGGATATTCAAGGAAAATCATTCCCCTTGAAGCCCCTGGGATACTCTGCTTAATCTTAAAATCCAACTTCGTTTATATTTGGGTTTTATATGATATCGCCTTTTTAGAACCTCGGGTAAAAGATCTCAGGTAGTATATCTATATGTCTTTATGGTAAAACCATTTTATTTAACCATTAGTCCCTTCAATAAAGGAGCTAATGGTTAAATAAACATAATATATCAATCAGTAATCATTTTTCTATATTATGTTATAATTTTATTAAGAATATTCCCTCAATTTAATAACTATTTAACAAAATTTTTTTATTATTTAGCACAATTTGGGTTAATTAAAATTATATTCGTTATATATAAAAGAAGTTAATAAATAAAAAAGTAAACACACCAAGGATAGGATTTTAATTGCTTAATCCTATTTATATAGTATAATAATACACAGTAAGTGAATTAAGTTATTATAGCAATCATAGCAATAGGAGGAACATTTTATTTTGAAAAAAAACATGAAATTCGGAGTATTAGTAGCAGACAAAAAAGCTGAAGTACATGAACATGAAATCCCCAAAATAGAAGATGACGAAGTTTTGGTACATAATAAATCATGTAATATATGCACCCATGATTATCAACAATGGTTAGGCCTTCGACATCAACAACCCTATCCAATGGCTTGGGGACATGAACAATCCGGAATCGTTGCTGATATAGGGAAAAAAGTAAAAAACTTTAAAGTCGGTGATCAGGTTGTTGACAATATTTATCGACCTTGCCTGGAATGTGCAAACTGTCGAAAAGGATTAAATATGCATTTATGTCTAAATAAACCGACTGAAAAATTTACAATAGATAAATATGGTTATTATGGTTATTACGGCTGTGGCCAATATGAAGTTATAAATAAAAAACATGTTGTAAAAGTTGAAAAAAACATACCATTTGAGGAAGCCGGATTTACTGAACCGCTAGCCACTGTACTTCAGGGTATCGAACGATTAAGTCTTCAGCCCGGCGAACACGTTCTGGTCATTGGAGCAGGTACAATGGGACTCTTAAATGCCCAGGTTGCCAGGTATTTTGGAGCAGACATAATCATCTCGGAATTAATTGAGAAAAAAATACAAACTGCGCAAAAGCTGGGTTTTAATAAAATAATCAACCCCAGTAAAGATGATTTTAAGCAAAAAGTAAAAACACTCACCAATAACCAAGGACCTTCCGCAATCATCTTTGCTGTTGGAGCTACAACAGCATATCAACAAGGCTTTGATATTGCGCCACGTAATGCCAAATTCTTGATCTTTGCAGCAAATTTCCCTGCTCCCCAATGGTCTATTGACCCAAATCTTGTTCATTATAAATTTTGGCAGGTAATTGGTACATATGGCGCTAGTTTAAAAAACTGGCAGGATGCAGTTGAATTACTAAGCTATAAAAAAATTAACGTTACGCCTTTAATCGAAAAAAGATTTGTATTAGAAGATATACAAAAAGCTTTTGAAATGGCAGCAACACCAGGAACATATCGTACCGCGGTGATTATTCCGGATTAAGTTAGGAACAATAATTTTAGCTGATAAAATAATTGAATGCCCCAATAAATTTCCAATAAGGAGGAAAGAAGAATATGAGAAAAATATCCTGTTCTTTGTTAATTGTACTACTGTTTATAGGAATAATGGCAACAGGTGTCTTTGCTGAAAATATTAAAGTCGGCTATATTGCCTCAAACATGGCTGCTGATTCTAATGTGGCAGCATATGCCGGAATGGAAGCTTACGCAGAACGTGAAGGTTGGGATGTTGAACTTATTGACTGTCAGGGAGATATCACTAAATTTTCACCAAACATCATCAATTTTGTCAGTAAGGGTGTCGACGCGATTGCACTATGCTGTTCAGAGAAATCACTCATCGAAGAAGGTGTCGCTGCAGCTACAAAAGCCGGTATACCTGTTTTTCTGGAAGATACCGAAAATATTGGTGAAACCATTGTGAACGGTACCAGTAACTGCTGGGCTATGGGTGCATTATTAGGTAGCCAGGTTGTTGACCGTATACGGGCAATGAAACCTGAAGGTGGTAATGTAGCCCTTATTGGCATGCCTGACCTATATGTTCATCGTCAAAGATTACAAATGATGGAAGCAGTTTTTAATAGTCCTGAAAATGAAGATATCAATATACTAGCCGTTGAAGCATGTGATGTTTCCAACTGGCCAACTGTACCTTATGAAATTACTAGAAACTGGATTACCCAATATGGTGATGACTTAGATGCAATTATTGGCACTTGGGACGGTATCGGCTGGGGAATTTCCCGTGCTATTCTTGACTCCGGCATGACCAAAGATAATATCTTCACTATGTCCATTGATGGTTCTGATCAAACCTATGACTTAATCAGAAGAGGAGACCCTTTCGTTGCGGTAATAGCTCAAAATTTTTCTGGCTGGTCTGAAGTAGTTGGAGATGCCATTCAGGCTGTAGTTGTTGAAGGCAAAAATCCTGCTGATGTTGTTCCGGTCAGTAGAACCGTCTACGTTCCATACAAATGGATTGATTCAACCAATGTTCCTGACAAAGACGAAGGTGTTGAATTCGGATACGAAGGATTATTTTAATATTTAAAAAAGAAGGTATTGATAGCACAATACTTTTATAACAGATAACATAATTGTTTAGTAATATTGGGGCATTCAAAATACTTTATATTTGACAAATATTAACTTTTTTAGATAACTATGCTTTGACTTTTCAGGGGGATATAATGACTACAAAAGAAATAATTATGAGTACTAAAGGACTAAATAAAAGCTTTGGTGCAACCCATGCTGTTGTTAACCTGAATATAAATATCGAAAAGGGTGATATCATGGGTTTGGTGGGAGAAAATGGCGCCGGGAAATCCACGCTAATAAAAATTTTAGGAGGAGAACATACTGTTGACTCAGGACAAATAATCTTTCAAAACAAAAAAAATTCCTGGCATAGTTCTTCTGAGGCGTTAAAAAAAGGAATTGCTATTGTTCACCAACATCCTCTTCTGGTTTCTTCTCTCGGTGCAGCTGAAAATATTTTTTTAGGAAAAGAATTTTCTCAGGGCTTTT
>JAGYIZ010000067.1 GCA_018402425.1 Candidatus Atribacteria bacterium
AAAATGGGAAAAGATGCAAAATTCATGGAGTCGAGCTCTAGAGTCTATGATATAGGAGATGGTTGTACTAGCTCAGACAAACAATAAAGAGAAATGAAAATACACCAGGCTAACCAAGAGTATGCTATAATCCACAAGAGATTTAGCAATATCCTGGTTTGTATTATACACCTGCAAGTAAGATAATAAAAAAGCTGAAAATGAAGTAAACTGATAATTCAAGACCTGACCCCATATATTTTGCTTTAGCATGATGCTGAAGGCTATTTTTTGAATATTTTTTTCAGAATTGAGGAATAGGTAGTAATTTTCTGGTAAAATTTAAATATGAATAAAGAAATTTCTGATTATATTAATCACCAGAAATCAGCGCAAAAAAATTTGTCAGAAATTAAGTAGAAAAATTGATAAACGAGAAACAAAAAAACCAGATTAAAACTAAACTTAAGTAATATACAAATTTTTTGCTTAAGTTAATGTTGGAAAACGAAAAATTAGAAGATAATAATTGAAAGGAGGGTTGAAACATGCCTATTTTACAGGTAGAAATGCTTAAAGGAAGAACGATAGAACAGAAAAGGAATATGGTTAAGAAAGTTACCGATGCGGTTACAGAAACCCTGGACTGCCCTAAAGAAGCTGTACGTATTATTATTAGGGAAATGGAATTAGAAAATTTTGCCAGTGCAGGAGTTCTAAGGGCTGACAATGAATAAAAAAATTATCTTATTTATTATAATAATCGCTCTGGGGGTATTTGCCTGGTCATATTTTTCAAATCCAGAAACAAAGGAAGATGGGGATAGCAATGCTTTTATCTTTGACTGTCCTTCAGGAGTAGAGATAAAAATCAGCTATGATAAAGAAAGTGATTCAGCTAGTTTGTTTATTGAGGGTGAAGAGTATAAAATTCACCGGGTAATAAGTGCATCAGGAGCAAGATATGCAAATGATGATGAAACAGTTGTTTTTTGGGAACACCAGGGAGAAGCAATGGTGGAGATTAAAGGAGAAACAATGTATCAGGAATGCAAACTTATAGAATAAGGCAATATTTATTATTTATTGGATAACAATTTTAGTGTATTTGTTAATACCCGGGCGCCTTTTTCTATATCACCTCAATTAGTCCACTTTTGTTGTAGAATAAGATTATACTTTTTGGTTTATCTTATTCGGCAGGCAAATTAATTTATTTTTAATATTTTAATAAATGCAGTTAGGGGATAAAAGATGTTTTCCAAAAGAATGAAAATATGTATTGTATTAGGTACTATTTTGGGAGTGGTTTGTATTATAGGAGCTTTAATCAGGTCCGGTTTTCAAAGTGATACTTTCTTCTTATTTGCTTTGTGGTACAATCGGCTGATTATGGGAATAATGATTGGACTGTCTAGCCGAAGCAGAGATTTACTAAAAGCGGTTGGCAGAGGTGCTCTTTTTGGTTTGCTTGTATCTTTTGCTTTTTACGCCTCCACCGGTTTTAGTGACATGGTGAGTTTTCTGGCTGGTATTATATACGGGATAATAATAGAGACATTTGCATTTAAATACGAAGATTGAGGAGTAATTAGTTACGATTTATGATAAGAAAACTTCTGACATTCAAAATATTCTGTTATAAAAATTTTGCATGAGTTGATTCGGAAAATAAGAACCATGGATATAAAAAATTAAAGATATTGCTTTCCTGTTGATGTTTATTTGTCTGCTATTGGGATGGGAAATATGAAAAAGTTGGCGGTTACTTATTTATAATATCTTTATTAATGGGATTTATTGTACCCATATTTATTGGACAGAATTCGGGGATACATTTAATAGTACCTTTTATTGCCGGAATTTTATATTTGATGGTTGAGTATAGTAAAGAGATGTGCTTTATAAAATG
Organism: Candidatus Atribacteria bacterium; assembly: GCA_018402425.1. Classification (GTDB taxonomy): domain Bacteria; phylum Atribacterota; class Phoenicimicrobiia; order Phoenicimicrobiales; family Stramentimicrobiaceae; genus Oleincola; species Oleincola secundus. The sequence continues at coordinate 1,892 of JAGYIZ010000067.1, forward strand.
AGAGAGTAAAAGAAGGAGAGTCATCGATGGTAAATTATAAAACCAGTCGGGAGTTTGCAATAGAATTAGATAAAAAAGATTCCCTTAATGTTTTTCGGGAAAGATTTTACCTTTTACCTGCCAAGATTTACATGGACGGAAATTCCCTTGGTCTTCTATCTAGGGATGCTGAAAAATCGTTACTTAAGCTGCTTGATCAGTGGAAGAAACTGGGTATTGATGGCTGGCTGCAGGCAGAAAATCCCTGGTTTTATTATGCTGAAAAGCTGGGTGCTCAAATGGCTAGCCTGATAGGGGCAAAACCGGAAGAAGTCATCATTACCTCATCCACTACCGTTAATCTTCATTCCCTGGTAGGCACTTTTTATCAGCCTGTTGGTAAAAGGAGAAAAATTTTAGCCGATGAGCTTAATTTTCCTTCCGATATTTATGCATTGAGCAGCCAGATTAAGCTGAAAGGATTTAATCCGAAGGAAAACCTGGTATTGGTTAAAAGTAGAAATGGCCGATTTTTAAGGGAAGAAGATATTGTTGAGATGATGAGTGAAGAGATTGCTCTTATTTTATTGCCTTCGGTTCTTTATCGCAGTGGACAATTATTGGATATGGAGTATCTATCCAATGAAGCAATAAAGAGGAGAATTATGATTGGTTTTGACTGCAGTCATTCTGCGGGAGCCATGCCTCATTATTTTAATCAATGGGGGATAGATTTTGCTTTCTGGTGCCATTATAAATATATGAACAATGGTCCTGGCGGTGTAGCCGGTCTTTATATTAATGAAAAACATTTAAAATCCCAGGCTGCGCTGACTGGCTGGTGGGGTTACCGAAAAGATAAACAATTTGATATGTCTTTAACTTTTAAAAAAGCCAAAACTGCCGGCGGATGGCAAATTGGCACACCTCATCTGCTGAGCATGGCACCATTGGAAGGTTCATTAAAAATTTTTCAGGAGGCAGGAATTAATAATGTGCGGGAAAAATCTTTGCAGCTTACCGGTTACATGATTGGCCTGTTAGACAGGAAAGGTTTGACTAAAAAACCTTATAATTACCAAATTGGTAGTCCGGTGGAAGAAAAAAGACGTGGTGGACATGTTGCTGTGGAGCATCCGGAGGCGGCAAGGATTAACAAAGCTTTAAAAGACAGGGGCATTATCCCTGATTTTCGTTACCCAAATATCATCCGGTTTGCACCTGTGGCTCTTTATAATACTTTTGAAGATGTCTGGCAGGTCGTTCAGGCATTGCAGGACATTATTGATAATGTGGAGTACAAGAACTATGATGAAATTAGAGAGTCTGTAACATAAATAGATACTTATTCACTTATGAGTTTATTTAACCATAAAAAACCACCTTCTAAGAAGGTGGTAAGGGTTAAATAAAATGGTTTTACCATAAAAAGATTAAGAGTAGCTAGATGACAATTTTTTACCTAAAGTCTAAAGTTGGAAATACTATTGCTTAAGAAAGATTATGGCTAAAGGTATAAAAAAATCGAAATAAAAAGAGCGAAAAAAGTAAACCTCTTGTAGAGGTTCTTAAAACCACCCGCTAAGCGGGTGCGATATTTACTAATTCAAAGGAGGTCTTATATGGCCAGAGTTGTCTTGAAAAATTTAAGCAAAAAATTTAAAGATATCGTAGCAGTTGACGATGTCAATATTGATATTGCCGATAAAGAGTTTGCGGTCTTAGTTGGTCCTTCCGGTTGTGGCAAGACTACTACCTTACGGGCTATAGCAGGCCTGGAGGAGGTCACTTCCGGCGAAATTTACATCGAGGATAAACTGGTCAATGATATCCCCCCCAAAGATCGGGATATTGCCATGGTCTTTCAAAACTATGCCCTCTATCCCCACATGGATGTCTACAACAATATGGCCTTTGGCCTGAAATTGCGCAAATTCCCCAAAGAGGAGATTGACCAGCGTGTCCAGGAGGCAGCCGAAATACTGGGTATCGAAAAACTGCTCAAACGCCGCCCCAAAGAGTTATCCGGAGGTCAACGTCAACGCGTAGCAGTAGGCAGGGCTATTGTTCGTAAACCCAAGGTCTTCCTCTTTGATGAGCCGCTTTCTAACTTAGATGCCAAGTTACGGGTAGCTATGCGTACTGAAATCTCTAAACTTTATCATCGCCTGGGGGCTACTATTATTTATGTTACCCATGACCAGATAGAAGCTATGACTATGGCTACCCGCATCTTTATCCTGAATGATGGCAAGCTCCAACAGGACGGACGTCCATTAGATGTCTATCAAAACCCTTCCAATCAATTTGTTGCCGGCTTTATTGGTTCTCCGGCCATGAACTTCTTTCCATCCAAACTGCTTAAAGAGGGGTCAGACTATCTGATCGATGCCGAAAGTTTCAAGGTTAAATTGCCTTCTGCCTTCCATAAGGCTATCTCGGGACATGCCGATAAACAGGTTATCTTCGGAGTCCGTCCGGAAGACTTCCATGATAAGGAGTTCTATCCGGGAGCCAAACCGGAAAATACCATCAAGGCCAAGGCAGAAGTTATCGAACCATTAGGGGATGAGGTTCTTTTCTACCTGGTGAGCGGTAAGCACAATCTTGTTGCCAAGCTGGACAGCCGTACTAAGGCAGAAGTAGGGGATGAGCTGGAGGTTGCCCTGGAGATGGAAGAAACCCATATCTTTGATGGAGAGAATAAGGAGACACTGGTGTAGGAGGCTGAAAATAAGAAAAAATATTATAATTTAGTTCAAAATTATTAGGGAAATTAGCTAATTTAAACAAAATAAGAATATATAAGGGTATAAAGATTAGTATTAAAACGAAGTTGGTTGTATAATTAAACTAAAATTAATAATAAGTAACAGGTAAGGAGTATAGCATGAAGTCCGAAATTGCCCAATATTTTTTCCAGATGGTTAAGATCAACAGTGAATCAGGAGAAGAAAAAGAATTTTTACAGTTTCTTAGTAACTTATTTAAAAAAGAGTTCAAGGCTGAAACGAAATTTGATGATTATGGTAATTTGATTATTAAAATAAAGGCAAAGAATAGCAATAAAAAAGAATCCATTTTATTTTGTTGTCACGGCGATACGGTAAAACCGGGAAGAGGAATTGAACCTGTATTAAAAGATGGGGTTATATACTCTGAAAGTGATACGATTTTAGGGGCAGACGACAAAGCAGGTATAGCAGAAATATTAGTAGCCCTCAAAAAAGCTTCTCAATATCCGCCGGTGGAAATCATAATTACCAGGCAGGAAGAGCTGGGATTATCCGGCTCATCTTATTTGGATAAAAATTTAATTAACGCAAAAAAAGGCTATGTCCTTGATTCTGAAGCATTAGAGGAAATTATTATCGGTGGCCCTTCACGTGCGGAAATGAGCATTAAGATTATTGGAAAATCTGCCCATGCCGTAGAACCGGAAAATGGTATATCAGCAATCGAGGTTGCTGCTCATAGCATTTCTTTATTGCAAACTGGTTGGATAGACCCTGAAACTACAGTTAATGTTGGATTGATTGAAGGTGGCCACGTATTAAACGCAATTCCTGAAACTACTACCATTCAGATTGAATGTCGCAGTCAAAAGCATCAGAAATGCCTTAACCAAAGCAGACTAATCAAGAAAACTTTTCAAACCGTGGCGAAAGCAAAAGGAGCAAAAGTTGAAATACAAACCAGTATGGGATTAAAGGCATCTCGTATTTCAGAAAATACTGATGTTGTCAGGGTGGCAAAAAAAGCTATTCAATCAGTTGGTTTAAAGCCACAGGCCAAAATAATCTGCGGCGGAACAGATGCCAGCAATCTAAACCAAAAAGGTATAATAACTGCTGTTTTGGGAGTAGGAGGCAAACTGCCTCATAGCAAGGATGAGCATATTGCACTTAAAGATATGGAGAAAGCTGTTGATATTTGTGTAGCAATATTAAAAGAATATTCCTGATGAGACTACTGTATATTGCACGAAAAGGGATGCTAAATTTATAATTTATCAATCCCTTTTCGTTTTAGCCATTCTTCGAAACCACCCTTATCATCAAAAAATTCTTTATCGTAATTTTCTTCCAGCTTTTTGATTTCCTCGACAAGTTGTGGTTGTTGTTCCAGTAACTGGTTTATTTTTTTCTCAAAGGACAGATTCTTTTTGGTTAGATCTGATGTATCAATATCCAGCTCCAATAATTTAACCAGTTTCTCAGCCATTGTTTTGATTGCCTTAGGATTTTCTGATTGAATATAAATAGGTATTTCTGCGACAAAATTAATCATCTCAATACCTTTTTGTTTTGCTAGCTGGGTTAAATAAGTGGTAATGCTACCCGGACCTTCGTATACTGTGAATTTAATTCCGTGATTTTTTACATCTTTTTTCAGTTCTTCTTTTGAACAGTAACAGGAAGCCCTAACGCCCCTGGTATGCGGTGTGGCAGATGCAACGCTTCCGACAAAATATATTCTTTTTAAACCATATTTTTCCCCTAATTCTAAGATATTCCTTGCATAATCATCCCAATGAATATTAGGCTCTTTTCCTTTAAATAAAATCAAATTACTATCTTCATGGTAATAAAATTCATTTTTGGGGAAAGAGAAATCTTTTAATATTCCTTTCTCAACTCTGGTATAGGGGCGAAATTCGTCGGCTATTTCCATTGTACC
>JAGYIZ010000068.1 GCA_018402425.1 Candidatus Atribacteria bacterium
TGGAAAAATAATAATATCTTATTGAAATTGTTATATATTAACAATTTAAGCCGTAATTACAATTTGCCTTAAAACTTTCATTATATATTTGCTTTTTATTCTTATTATATTATGGACTAAAAAAATTAAGGACAACTGTCCTGATTGACTAAATTGTTATATCCAGTTTTCGTTTTATTACTACTACGATTATAATCTAATTTGAGTTAATAATATATTAATATTTCAAATTTAAAAACTGTATCAAGAAAAATAATATAATTAATACATCATAATGAAATAATGAAGCCTAAGAAGAGATTCTATAATAAAATAATTTATGTTCCTTAAGACCAGCCGATGAAAGGCTTTTCTTTCACCGACCAGACTTTAGTAGAATTCACACATTCAGGAATATTACCCATATGTGGTTCATCTTACCGAGATATTACTCATACAAGGCGGCATAACCCGGTGCATATATGGTGGTAACTTCATTCATATCAGATTCTATCGTTACTTTCTCTAAGTAAGACTGATACTCCTTGCCCCATACCTCATTGTCAAGCTTGTCAAATGGTTTTTCGTATCCCGTCGGTAACATAGGTATAAACACCATTATGTTTTCATTTATATCAAGTCCATCCATATTTATTGTCACTTCATTGGCATTTTCTTCCTGACTTACCACTTCACCAACAAATCTGTCTGTAGTTGCAAAATAAACTTTTTCAATGGGTATTGCTGCTGTAATATTTATTTCAATATCCTCATCATCCTCTTCTCCAACATTTTGTACGATAATCGAACTCCACAGATAGTCTCCCTGATTTACATTTTCTAATCCTTCGCTAGCTCCCTCAAATTCTGAGGCAAAACGTCCAGGTCCTCCTGCGACATGATAAACCTTGTATTCCGGTACTCGTACTGCATCAGCGTTCTCAGTGGCCATCTTATTGGCAGTATTGGCAATACTAAACACCCATATTAACGCTACTGCTAATACGGCTACTACAATATAAAACATTGTTTTTCCTATTACTTTATTATCAGCCATTTATATTTCTCCTTTCTATAAAGATTGAATAAACTCATGTATTTTTGAGTTTAACTCATTATTACTATACATAATATTGGAGGGGAAAGTCAAATAAGGGACAAATAAAGGCCTATCAGTATGATGCTGGAGGACCAGGATTGGTAAGCTTCCCAGACAGAACGATTTTCGCAACTACTGTGTGGGTGAGGAAATGGACAAAATACTCTCCTCAATTAGAAAGTTTGTGGCATAAAAATAGGCAGAACCTCCATAAAGGAAATTCTGCCTACTGGAATGTCTGGCTCCCCGGGTAGGATTCGAACCTACAACCCTCCGGTTAACAGCCGGATGCTCCACCGTTGAGCTACCGAGGAATAACGCAAAGTTTATTATAATCTAAAATGCTGAAAAGGTCAACAAAAATCATAGAATTTTTATTACTTAACTGTTTTTATCAAAAGAAATATTTATTTTTTGAAATATTTCAATAATCTAATCGAGATAATCCCGTAGTTTTTTGCTGCGACTTGGATGTCTTAATTTTCTAAGTGCCTTGGCTTCAATCTGTCTAATTCTTTCCCGGGTAACACCAAATTCTCTGCCAACCTCTTCGAGAGTATGCGGATGTCCATCACTAATCCCAAATCTCAATTCCAGAACCCGTTTCTCTCGTTGAGTTAAGGTTTTTAATACTCCATCAAGCTGCTCCTTCAATAAAGTATGAGAAGCTATCTTGGGAGGTGCAGGTGAATCTTCATCTTCTATAAAATCTCCCAGATGACTATCATCTTCTTTGCCAATCGGGCTTTCCAGGGAAACCGGTTCCTGTGCTGTTTTAATGATTCCCTTGATCTTTTCCACAGGAAGTTCCATCCTTTCAGCAATTTCTTCAATGGTTGGGTCTCTGCCTAGCTCTTGTAACAGATATCTTGATACACGCACTAATTTATTGATTGTTTCAACCATGTGAACAGGAACCCGAATAGTTCTGGCCTGATCGGCAATGGCACGGGTAATTGCCTGTCGTATCCACCAGGTAGCATAAGTACTGAACTTATATCCCCGTCGATAATCAAACTTTTCTACCGCACGGATTAAGCCCATATTCCCTTCCTGGATTAAATCCAAGAAAAGCATTCCTCTTCCTACATACCGTTTTGCAATACTAACAACCAATCTTAAATTTGATTGTACTAAAATTCTTTTAGCTTCTAAATCCCCTGCTTCCATACGCTTGGCCAAATCTATTTCTTCCTCCGCGGTTAATAATCTTATTTGCCCAATCTCTTTCAAATACATCTTTACCGGATCATCTAATTCAAAGCCTTTACCAATAATTATTTCTGTTGGTAAATCTTTTTTAGAAATAACATCTATTCCTGTTTTTTTTGCTTTGCCTTTCGGCTCAGCTTCCTCTTCCTCTAGCTTTTCTTCCTCATCAATTACATCAACTCCAGATTTGTTAAGGGCGTCATACAGGTCCTCAATCTTATTGATATTAAGTATTTCATCCTCCAGGTAATTTTCTATTTCCTGAAATGTAAGATAGTTCTTTTGTTTTCCTTTCTTAATTAAACCCTCTATTTTCTTTTTCTTTGCCATACAAAACAGCCCCTCTTCATATACAAATTAAATACTATGCTTATCTCCAAAACATTATTATACAATTGTTTTTATTTTATGCAAAATGTTCTGATAATCTTGTAAAAGTTCTGGTGTAACCTGGTTTTTTATAGTTTCCTCTTCTTTAATTTTACTGCTTACTTTTTTTAACTCTAACTGAAGTCTATACTTCTTAATCGCATTGATAGAACGTTTAAAACTTTCTTCATCCGAAGAAACTACATCTTTCATCATTATCTGTGAGAGCAAATTTATTTCTTTTTGATTATCAAGTTTATCCATTATTTTCTGAATATCTATTTTTTCTCCTTTTTCATAAAAACCCTTAATTACAGATAATATCTCCCGATGTTCCTTAACTGTAAAATAATCAACTTCCAATTCGGAAAATATTTTTTTGATATTTTCTCTATTTTGTAAAATGTTACCAATTAATATCTTTTCTGCATTTACATGTGTTTCTTCGGCAACATTTTTAGCCGAGATATTTGGCAATGTCCGATTACCCTTTCGGAAACGGCTTAAATCTTTAAGCATGCTTTCTTCTTCCAACCCTAACTTCTCAGCAATTTTCTTTACTTCTGCCTCTAATTCCAACTGACTATTAATGCCATTTAGGTCCTGAAAAAGTTCCCGAACAATCGCTACTTTTCCCTCACTGGTTTCGGGATTGAATTGTTGCATTAAAACCTCTAGCTTATAATCAATTAAAGGTAAGGCTTTTTTAATTAGAGTGCTAAAATATTTGTCTCCCTTTTTTAATAAAACATCAGCTGGATCGCTTTCTGCGGGCAAAGAAATAATTCTGATTTTCACTCCTACCTTTTTTACTAAATTAAGGCTTCTTAAAGTGGCATTTTTACCAGCTGTATCAGAGTCAAAAGCGATTATAACCTCATCGGCATATCTTTTAATTAAATCAATTTGCTGAGTTGTTAGAGCGGTCCCCAATGATGCAACAGCATTTTCGAATCCATATTGATGAGCCATTAAAACGTCAGTATATCCTTCCATAATAATAATCTGATTTTTTTGTCGAATGCTCTTTTTGGCCTGAAACAAACCGTATAGATGTTTTCCTTTGCTGTAAACAGGGGTTTCGGGAGAATTAATATATTTTGGTAAGTTATCATCCAATACCCTGCCTCCGAAGGCAATAATCCTTCCCTGTAAATTCATAATTGGAAAGATGATTCTATTTCGAAAATAATCAATTACATTACCACTTTTTTTAGTTTTTACCGCTAGTCCTGCCTTAATTAAATCTGGTATTTTAACCTTTTTTTGTGCTAACAAGCTAATAAGATGTTCGTATCCGGATAACGCATAGCCAAGATGATATTTTTGGATTGTTTCTTTTTTAAAGTAACGCTTTGCTAAATATAGGAAAGCATTTTCCCCCTGTTCCTGAAATAAATTTCTTTGATAATAGTTTGCTGCAATTTCATTTAAACGCAGTATAAAATCTCTTTCACGGTAAACTTTATCATCCTGGTTTTTCACAGTAGGCAACTGCACACCAGCTTTCTCAGCAAGCATCTTAACTGCTTCCGGAAAATTTACTTTCTCGATCTTCATAATAAAACTAAAAATATTTCCACCTTCTCCACACCCAAAACAATGGAATATTTGTCTTTCACTGTCTACCATAAAAGAGGGCGTCTTTTCTTGATGGAAAGGACATAATCCCTTATGTCCTTTCCCGCTCTGTTTCAAGGGAACGTATTCTGAAATTACCTCAACAATATCCAACCTATTTCTAATTTCGTCTAATATATCTTCGGAATATCTCACTACAGATAAACTCCTTATATTTTTTAATTAAAAGCAACTAATGATTTTCAGAACTAGTAACTACCGCACCCGCAAAGCGGGTGTCATACAATATTGCCTCTATTTAGGACCTCAGGAAAAATATTTAGGTATCACATCTATTGTTTTTATGGTAAAACCATTTTATTTAACCATTACCACCTTCAAGAAGGTGGTTTTTTTATGGTTAAATAAATAATTAAAGCTTTTATTCCCCGTTATACTTAATTTCAACAGAGCAGCCAGAATATCCTTTTTTTATTTTCTATTTTTAAAAAAAATCATTCATATCAGAACGCCTACTTGCAATCCGATAGGAATGATCTTTATTTTTTACGGATTTAAATATTACAATATATTATGAAAAAAATCAAAAAAGTGAGTCAAAAACCTTGTTGTCTTCCGATTCTCTATCTACTCTACCGTATTTTCCACCACCACCAGCTAGTAACGATAACTTTCCCTCTCTGGCGGCGATGATATCTTTGGCAATTTTAAAACCCACCACCTGACTTATTTCCTGATAGGAAGCCTTATGTAAAATATTCATTTCTGTGCCAAAATAGCCAAATAATTTATCCAATGTCTTTTTGCCAACTCCCGGAACAAAATCCAGTGCAACTTGATGACAATAAGGAGGACGGTGAGCAGGTGATATGGTGTCTCGCCCGTCAGATATCTCAATAATTCTATCCAACACTCCCCTGGTAACCTTTTTGCTACCACATTTTTCACATTGGAATACAGGTGGAAAACCACTGGCCATATTATTACACTCTTCACAATAAGTTCGATGATATTTCCCTAATTTTGGATCAAGACCATAATTTGTAATTACTCTCCTATCAGACTCTCTTCTCAAAGCCATTAACAATTCTTTAAAAGTAGGCTCTTCCATGCTAATTACATTATATTCCCGAGCTATTTTGGGGAGTGAATGGGCATCAGAGTTAGTCAAAAAAGTAAAATCACCTAAATCTTCTAAGTGGTCTGCTAAAAAGGTATCCGCACTTAGCCCTAACTCAACAGCAGGAATTTTCTTAATTGTAGCTGGTGTAAACATCTCATTTAAATGGGCAACACAACTACCATAAACACTCTTGTGAGGTGTAAAAATATGTGCCGGGATAACAATACCTCCTAAACCGTTAACTATATTAAAAAATTCCTGGGCAGTTATTCCACTGTTCTGAGAACTTAAATTAAGATTAGTCACTACACCTTTCATTTTTTTACTAAATTCCCTAATGTCAGCAAAGTATGGGAAAAAAGCTATTTGGTGAGAGAGTCTCCCGTTTTTTTCCCTGGTTTCAATTTCTGACTCTAATATCACCGTAACAGTATCTCGGTAGCGTAATCCACCATCCTTTAATTCCCTCATTTCTCCACTACGCATTAATGTGCCAATGTCTTCAATAACTCGTGGAGATGCACAATCTACAATCCCTACTATGTCTATTCCTTTTCTGTTCAGGCACTCTTTGGCAATATTGGCAAAGGTTAACTTTCTAGAGGCAGTTATCTTAACAGGCAAGTCATTATTATCTCGTCCAATGTGGACGTGAAGGTCTACGAAATATTGATTTTGCTGCTGGTTTTTGTTCATCTATTCAGCCACCATAGTATTCCAATCAAAGTTTTAGCATCATTTATCTTGTTATCAGTTAATAATGAGATAATGGTTTTTTTGTCATACTCTGCTACTTCAATAAATTCATCATGATCGGTATTAGTTTTGGTCTTTGTTAAGTCCCAGGCAAAAAATAGGGTCAGTTTTTCATTACAAAAACCGGGAGCTGAATAGAAATCATATATCTTTTTCCAATTTCGGGCTTGATAACCGGTTTCTTCTTCTAATTCACGTCGGGCACAGTCAATTATTTCCTCATTTTTTTCAAGTGTTCCCGCCGGAAGTTCCAACAGGACATCCTCAATTGCTTTTCTAAATTGTTTGACCATAATAAGTTGTTTTTGACTATTCTCAGCCAGCATAACAACGGCTCCGGGATGCTCAATAATCTCCCGACTTGATTTTCTCCCATTTGGGAGAGTAACTTCATCCTTTCTGAGATGAACTACTCTCCC